>NZ_CP046444.1:1511038-1813246 GCF_014083945.1 Granulicella sp. 5B5
TTGAGCACGGGCACACAATTGAGTCCAGGCAAAAAATCGTATGCTGTGGATGATCATTCGCCAGCCGCTGCACCAAGTTGATCTCCGTCCCGATAGCAAACGTCGTCGGCTCCACCGCCGCCTCAATCACCTTGCGAATATAGTCTGTCGATCCCGAAGCATCCGCCGCGTCGACAACCTCCATAGGGCACTCCGGATGCACGATCACCTTCACCCCAGGATGCCGCTCGCGCGCGTTTTTGATCTGGTTCACCGTAAACCGCTTATGCACCGAGCAGAACCCATGCCACAACAACACGCGCGCATCGCGCAAAGCCTCCGCAGTATTGCCACCAAGTTCCTTGTTCGGGTTCCACATCGGCATCTGCTCCAGCGGAATCCCCATCGCCTTCCCCGTATTCCGTCCCAAATGTTGATCAGGAAAAAACAGCACCCGCTGCCCACGCTCAAACGCCCACTTCAGCACTGCGCTCGCATTCGACGATGTGCAAACAATCCCGCCGCGCTCCCCGCAAAACCCCTTCAGCGCCGCCGACGAGTTCATATACGTCACCGGAATCACCGGCACCCGCCCCGCCGCATCCGGCGCCGTCCCATATAGCTCTTCCTGCTGCTCCCAGCAATCCATCACCGAATCCAGATCGGCCATGTCCGCCATCGAGCATCCCGCCGCCAGGTTCGGCAGAATCACCTTTTGCTCCGGCCCCGACAGCATCTCCGCCGTCTCCGCCATAAAGTGCACACCGCAGAACACAATCGCCTCGGCCTTCGGACGCGTCTTCGTCGCCTGCGCCAGCTGGAATGAGTCGCCCACAAAGTCGGCATACTTCACCACCTCATCGCGCTGATAGAAGTGCCCGAGCACTACGAGCCGCTCGCCCAGTTCTGCCTTCGCCGCCAGAATCCGCCGGTTCAGCTCGTCCCTTGAAGCCTCGCGATACTCCCGCGGCAAACTCCCCTGACGTGGCGTCGCTTCGGCCAAAGAGCGCGGCAGCACGTCCCACATCGACGCCCCCGGCCCATATCCTGGCTCTTTCGCATCCAGTTCCCAGGGCGCGTCAGCCAACGCCGCCGAACACGTTGTCACTACACCTGGCCGTTCGCCAATGCGAATCAGCTGGATCGTCTCTTCTACGGATGGCACGTTGCCTCTCCTCTTCTTTAGATAGAAGATGCTGCACAAAGCGCATTCGATTCCATCTCTAATAACTAGCCTAGTCCGGAACTACTTCCAACGCGAATCCCAAGTCGCAACCCATCGTAATTCTGCAGCTCGGACATGGTCCTTATTGAGAACCAGCTCCCAACTCTACGTCTGCCGGTCTATACTCAAATTAGTGTTGAACCGCGCCAAAACGACGTCGCCGTGCCGCTGGCAGCTCCTGCTTAGCGCGCTATGCATCGCTCTCGTTTTTCTGAGCGGAACAGTTTCGGTTACACACTCGCATCAGAACTCAGCCGACGACCATGGCACCTGCGGCCTCTGCGTTACGGCTCATGCAGTTGCTCAGATCGCCAGCGCTCCCGGTCAAGTTGTCCTCATCCAAGTTTTTCAGGATCTTGTACCGGGTGCGCCTATCACGCGGCCACGCACTTTTATCCACGCTCACCACTACACCCGTCCCCCACCTGTGTCTGCTCATCGCGCATAGATCGTATTCGATCTCCAGACAAACAGGCCTCTAACCCATGGGAAGGCAGTGTATGTACACGACTCGTCAGCGCGTCACACAGGTGGCGGTATCCTCTTCTCTATTCCTACTCTTTTCCTTGATGGGCGCAGCAATCATACCCGCTGCTGCCCAGTCCGCAGGCAACTCCGCTACTATTTCCGGCACCGTTGCGGACTCCACAGGTGCAGCTATCCCCGGAGCCGCCGTCATTATCGAAAACCCCGTCAGTGGCTACAGCCGTAAGACCACCACCGATACAAGCGGTCATTACCAATTCGCGAATGTCCCGCTCAATCCCTATTCTCTCGTCACCACCGCATCCGGATTTTCTGGCTCCCACAAGGACGTCAAACTTGATTCTTTTGTGCCCGTCACCGCAAACATCACCCTTACGATTGGTTCTACTAACACCACAGTAGAAGTGGACGCAGGGGACCTTACGGAAAGTGATCCTACTTTTCATACTGATGTGGATCGTGGACTGTTCAACAAACTTCCCCTTGAGAGCCAGTCCTCAGGCCTCAGCTCGCTAGTAACACTCGCTTCGCCAGGCGTCTCGGCCGATTCCAACGGCCTGTTTCACGGACTCGGTGACCACGCCTCGAACTCCTTTTCGATTGACGGGCAGTCCATTACAGATCAACAGAGCAAGGTCTTCTCTAACCAACTGCCGGTCAACGCCGTCCAATCGATCGAGGTAATCTCGGGTGCTCCACCAGCAGAGTACGGCGGCAAAACCAGCCTCGTGATCGATGTGACGACGCGCTCAGGTCTCGGGGTCAACAAGCCAACTGGTTCAGTCACTGCTTCTTATGGCAGCTTCGGTTCCACTAACGGCACATTCGACATCAGCTATGGCGGGCCTAAGTGGGGTAATTTCTTCGAGATCGATGCTCTCAACACCGGTCGCTTCCTCGATCCCCCGGAGTTTACGGTCTTTCACGATAAAGGAAATGAGTACAACATCTTCGATCGAGTGGATCGACAGCTTACATCAGCAGATTCGGTTCACATTAACTTTTCAGTGAGTCGTTCGTGGTTTCAAACACCCAATGACTACGACAATCTGAATGTACAGAACGTCATCAGCGGTGGGGCCACTCCCAATCCTGTGTTCGGTTCGGTCGGAAATGCCGATCAACGCTCGCAGATTCTTACCTACAACATCGCGCCGGGTTATACGCGGACCATTGGGGCGTCGGCCGTCTTCAACTTCGGCGCCTACGTGCGTCGCGATGCTTACAACTACTACCCAAGCAACAACCCGCTGGCTGATAAGTCCGCACCGAACCTGCAGAATCAGTCGATCGGGCAGGCGCGGTCGCTGACCAATGCAGCCGTACATTCCGACTTCTCCTACACGCATGGCATCAACAGCTTCAAGATTGGTGGTTTGTATTCGCAGACGTTCCTACGAGAGAACGACACGCTTGGAGTCGTTTCGGCTTTCTTCAACGCTCCCTGCGTGGATGCTACTGGAGCTGCCGTTGCCGGGTTTAGTGATCCTAGTCAGTGCGCCAATTATGGCTACGTTTCCAATGATCCTTCGGTAGGCGGTACCTTCAACCCCGTGTTGTTGCCTTATGACCTTACGCGGGGGGGCGGGGAGTACAACTTCCTGGGGCGGACGGATGTGAAGGAGCTAGGGCTTTATGTCGAGGACAACATCAAGGCGGGCAACTGGCTGTTCAACCTCGGTATCCGCGGCGATCTATACAACGGGCTGACGGTACAGCGGCAGGCTGAGCCGCGCGTCGGTCTGTCGTACACGATCAAGCAGAGCGGGACCGTCTTGCGGGCGAGCTATGCGCGAACGCTGGAGACTCCCTTCAACGAGAACCTGGTGCTTTCCAGTGTTGGTTGCGGGAACGATGTCCTTGCTCCGCTGCTGCTTTGCACCTCTGGCGTTGGGACGACGCTGCAGCCCGGATTCCGGAACGAGTTCCATGCTGGATTGCAGCAGGCGTTTGGGAAGCATTTGGTGTTCTCGGGGGATTACATCTGGAAGTACACGCATAACGCGTTCGACTTCTCGGTGCTCGGAAATACGCCGATCACGTTTCCGATTGACTGGCACAACTCCAAGATTCCGGGGTTCGATCTGCGGGTTGACGTGCCGAACTACCACAACCTAACTGCTTATGTTGTTATGAGTTCCGTGGCAGCGCGATTCTTTCCGCCGCAGGTTTCGGGGGCGGGGGCTACGGTGGCTGCCGGGGGGGCCCTCTACCCCTTCCGTATCGACCATGACGAGCGGTACAACGAGACTACCCACGTCCAGTACACCTTGCCTGTCAAGCGGGCTCCGTGGGTGGCTGTGAACTGGCGGTATGATTCGGGGCTGGTGGCTGGTTCGGCGCCTTGCTATGGCGTGACGGACCCGAACAGCCTGTGCGGACCGGACTCGATCCTGATCAATGGTCAGCCGGGAATCAACCTGTCTGGGTTGACGGCGGATGAGCAGTTCCAGGCTGGACTGATCTGCAATGGGGTACATGCAACGCTGGCCAATGGCGGGTTTACGCAGTGCCTTGCCTCGCAGCTTACGTCGCGCCTGATCAACATCCCTGCTCCTGGAACCGAGGACGACGACAAGAACCCGCCGCGCATTGCGCCGAGGAACCTGTTCGATGCCTCGATTGGCGATGATGACCTGTTCAAGGGAGATCGGTACAAGTGGAGTTTGCGGCTTACGGGCGTGAACATCCTGAACAAGTACGCGCTGTACAACTTCCTCTCGACGTTCAGCGGAACGCATTATGTGACTCCGCGGGCGCTGACTGCTGAGGTTGGCTTCCACTTCTAGACAGGATGTTTACAGGAGATGAGACCGGCGAGCGAAGTCTGCTCGCCGGTTTTGTTTTGGGCGGGAGATCGATACCCCCTCCCCCCTCCGTATGTAGCGGGGGGGTCTAGCAGAATCATCGACTTACGGGGTGATCCCGGGGCTAAGTGACTGATTCTGTATATAGTTACGGGTATGATATGGAAAAGAAAGGGGTTAAGGCAGAGAGCAGGGGATAGGGAGTAGAAAGCTGGTGATGGTTCCCCTAGTTCCAGTATAGCGGGTGGGGTGGGGTGAATGTGTTTTTCGTTTTTGGGGGCTATTAGGATTGTTTTGTTAGGGTTATGACGGGGATGAGGTTGTCAAGGGTTGACGGCAGTATCACGCCAGAGAAGCCCGGGCGAGGCGGCGCTCGGAGAGCATCTTCAGAGCTTCTTCGGGCGAGTAGGACTCACAGCGTTCGGCCTGGGCGAAGCTGACATCAAGGCGGTCATTGATGGCTTCGCGGTTGCGGTAGAGCCAGTCGCTGACCTGCCTACTGGAGTCGTTCAAGCCGGGTAGACGGTTTACGACCTCGTTAAGGGCGAAGTGTCGCCTGCAGGTGAGCCAGCACTGCCGGTGGGATTCACGTGAGAGTTCGAGAGTGGCCATTGGAAGAATGCTCAAATAAAGGTCGGCGAAGTTCGCGAATTGAACCGTTAACACCGCCTCAGAACTCTAGAGAACCTATGCTGGAGAATAATGTGAGAACTTCTCATCTCTGTAAGCCTCGACCTCAAACGTCTCCACAGCTTTTTGCTTGCTTCTCGCAACGATCGGTGACACGGACCGGAAGACCACGTAGATGAGACTTCCGATCATGAACATCAAAGACGATTTAGCGATATAGCGTGGGAGCAAGTCACTGACCTCTTCTATGATGCTGATCAGATCGCGCTTAACGTCCTCGTCCTTCAGTGCCTCGACTTGTTTGAACATGGGCTCCGAGGGTGGTCCCGCATTCTCTCGTTCGCTCGCCTCCTGCATATGCCAAACCGACATAGCGAACGAGAGAAAAGTGAAGTGATGTGCATATCGAATGGTTCGGTTTATGAACACCTCAACCGAGCGATACGCCGGGGCACTACACGAAATCCGACCGTCCTGCGCTAACGCATAGAGTCGGTCCCGCACTGCGAACAGAGCGTCGCGAAAATCGTCGAGCATCAACTTTTTCAAGCCAAATTGCCAAAGCGCAAAAATTGCTACGCCGGAAAAGACAATCGAACTCATATAAAAGATGGCAGATGTCATACGTCCTCTGGTCCAGTATCACCACTGAGCGTTATGTTGCTAGAACCTTTGTCGGCATCAAGCATGGCTTGGGCCTTTCTCGCCATGGGATGAAGGCGGGCAATCGCTCGCTTCTTCCCACATCTTTCGCCATAGCCCCAAGCTGAGGCGATACCGGTTGACGAATACGCTAGAGCAATCGCCAATGCCCGAGGTGCTTTGAGCGCTGCGTACAGAGACATGAGCACAGACGCGGTAGTCTGTTTTCCTGCGAGTTCGCGAATACATTGATAAACACAGTGGAAGCCAAGGGCCGCGACCAGCACTACCGTTACGTACAACCCAAACTTCTGAAACAACCGCAACCGTTGAACGCGATATTGAAACTCGAGTTGGCTCTTTGTCGGTCCTGGCATACTGCTCTGCGGTCACCGTGCTTCCTGCCGTCCGATCGTCCATCTGGACACCGCCAAGCATGGCATGTAGCCAGGATGCTTAGTATCGACTAGTTGGACGCAGTATCGCGTGCCAGGATGCTGTTGTCCACATTATTTTCACAATTTTGTGTGCAAAATCGGTTCCGAACTTGGTTGTCTCGTCATTGATTGACCCAAATTATGGGCGCTTTGGGGGACGATGATGTCCTCTTTTTGGGGATTTGGGTTAAGTACGGGTTCCCGGTGGAGGTGTTTGTCGACGAGGCAGGTGGGGTGTGGGCCTGCCCCCAACGAGGACGTGATTTTTTGCGCGGGTGATCGTAGCCCGCACGAGCGAAGGCGATTCAGTCGCTGCGGCTGCGCCTTCGCTCCGGCCTCCGGCAGGGTGGAAGGGGCTGCGGGGCGGTGGTTGTTGGCACCCATTCGGCTTCGCTCAGGGCAGGCTCTGAAACCGTGCCCCTTCGAAGACTCGTGGTTAAGCAGATTCCTTCGCTGCGCTGCGGAATGACAAGGGGGAGAGCATGGGCTGTTCCAAACGCAGGTCTCTCCGCTGCGCAGGACGATGGAGCTGTCCTGCTTCGGTCGAGATGACACGGTTTGGGTGGTGCAGTCTAAACGCAGATTCCCTGCAGGAATGACAAGGAATAGATGTGTGGGTGAGTTATTCCGGGACGATGATGGCTTCTTTTTTGGGGATTTGGGTTAGGAAGGATTCGCCGGTGGCGAGGTGCTGGTCGACGAGGCGGGTAGGGGTGTGGGCTAGCCACTCGGCGAGGGAGATGTCCTCGTAGAAGGGTGTGGGGAAGACTTCGATGAAGATGAGGTCGGTGGTGCCGGTGTTTTCGATGTAGTGGGGGGCGGAGCGCTCGATGTAGCCGACGTCGCCGGCGGTGAAGTCCATGGTGCGGGCGCGGGCGCCGGCGGCGAAGACGGTCATGCGGCCGGTGCCGGAGACGTAGTACTGCCACTCGTCCTCGTTAGGGTGCCAGTGGAGCTCGCGGAGGCCGCCGGGCTTGAGGGTGACGAGTGCTGCCGCGATGTTCGTCGCGGGCCAGATGGAGCGGTCGATGACGCGGACCTCGCCGCCTGGGTTGGTCTTGGTGGGCTGCATCTGGCTGGGCTGGAAGGCGAAGCTGTGCGGGACGGGGCCGGTTCCCTGCTCGGATTGCTGCTGCTCTTCGGCGAGCGGGCGGGGGAGATCACGGGCGAAGATGAAGAGCTCGTGCGGGGGGACGTTGGCAAAGGTGCTGGCGGGGACGCCGAAGTTTTTGGCGAGGACCTCGGGCGGGGTGTGGTGCAGCCAGTCGGTGAGGAGGAAGGTTTCGAACTCGTTGAAGTTGCCGTCGTCGAAGACGAGGAGGAACTCGGCGCCGTCGGGGCCGAGGCCCTGGATGGAGTGCGGGATGCCGCCTGGGAAGATCCAGAGGTCGCCGGCGTGGACGTCGGAGACGTGGGAGCGGCCGTGCTGGTCGACGGCGGTGATGCGGGCGGAGCCGGTGAGCATGAGGGCCCACTCGGCGCCGACGTGCCAGTGGAGCTCGCGGATGCCGCCGGCGATGAGACGCATCTGGACGCCGGCCATCTTTTTGGAGATAGGGAGGTCGCGGACGGTGACCTGGCGGGTCCAGCCGCCGGACTCCTGGCGCTTGTGGGCGAGGGAGAAGGAGTATTTGAAGGGAGGCTGGCCGCCGGAGTCAGTGGGCGGGGCGAAGACAGAGTCGGGGTTTTCGGCGTCGAGTGGGGCGTTGAGCGGGGCGGGCTGGGACTCGGGGACGGTGTGGTGGTCGGGCGAGCGGTAGGGAGACTGCGCGGCTTGCTGGGCCGCTGCGGTTGCGGTGAGGCTGGCGGCGGCGAGGAGCGTGGCCGAGCCGGTTTCGAGGAACCTGCGGCGGGTGAGGGCTTGCATCTCGGCGGGGGTCTCGATGAGGGCTTTGGCGGGGTGTTCGTTGTCGCGCGGGTGTGGCATGGTCGGCTCCGTGGATAGGGTGCCGACCTAGGTTAAGCGACGTGGAGACTGAGGGCAACCGTAGGAGTACGGAGCTAGGCCTCGTGGTGGCCGTGGTGCTTGACGTACTGCGAGAGGGACTCGAACTTTTCCTTTTCGAGGAGCTCTCCGAGAGTGGTGTGGTCGTCGTAGCCGGGGGCGAAGTGCTTGCCGTAGGTCTCGCGCAGGGTGTGGATGTGGGTGGAGTGGTTCTTGTGGTGGATCTCGCCACCGTGTTCGCGGGTGCGGCCGTCGAGGTCTGACATGAGGAAGTCTCCTTGCGAAAAAGTCCTGAGGCGGATTGCACGGCCAGTCTAGCGCCGGTGGAGGCGTGGCGGGAAGGTGCGGCGATGAGAATTCATCGAGGGTTTGCAGGCAGGTGGGCCAGGGCTAAAGCCCAGTTGCAGGCAGGATGGTTTCAGGGGCCTGAAGGCCCCTGCTCCCTCCGTTATTTGATTTCGTTACCTGCGATGGCTACTTCACTTCGTTGGAGGCGATGACGCTTTCATAGAAGTGCGCGCTGAGTTTTGGGGTGCGCTTCTGGGTGGCGAAGTCGACGTAGACGATGCCGAAGCGCTTGTCGTAGCCGTCGGCCCACTCGTAGTTGTCGAGGAGGGACCAGCAGAAGTAGCCCTTGACAGGCACGCCTTCGGCGACGGCGCGATGAAGCTGTGTGAGGTAGTTGCGCAGATACATGACGCGGTCGGTGTCGTAGATGTGTCCGTCTTCGGCGATCTTGTCGGCGGAGGAGCAGCCGTTTTCGGTGATGTAGATCTCCTTGATGCCCCAGAGCTCGTGGGAGAGCTTTGGACCCCAGTAAAGGGCTTCTGGGCCGACGGTGAGCCAGGGGCTGTACATGTGCGGGTAGGAAGACGGGTTGGGGACGGAGACGAAGCCGGCGTCGTTGTCGGCGGCGCGGACATAGTGTGCGGTGTAGCAGTTGATGCCGACGAAGTCGAGCGGGGACTTGATGATGTCGAGCTCTTCCTGCGTGAAGTGCGGAGCATCAGGGCCGAGCGTCTTGAGGTAGTGGTCGGTGTAGCGGCCCTCCTGGATGACGGTCTGGTACATGGCGTTGAGCTCGCGCATGCCTTTGCGGGCGGCCTCGATGTGCTCGGGGATTTCGATGCAGGGGGTGGCGGCCTCGAGGTTGTCGGCAAGCCCGACCTTGACGGGGCCCTTGGCGTGGGCGCGGATGGCGCCGACGCTGAGACCGTGCGCGTAGACGACGTTGTGGTTGAGCTGCGCCATGCGCTTGCGGCCGATCTGCAGGCCGGGGGCGTGGCGGCCATCACGATAACCGATCATGGCGAAGGAGCGCATCTCGTTCATGGTCATGAAATTCTTGACGCGATCGGAGAGGAAGCCCGCGGTGTAGCCGGAGTAGTCGGCGAAGGCGTGCGCGACTTCGCGGGATTCCCAGCCGCCCTTGTCCTGAAGGACCTGCGGGAGGTCCCAATGGAAGAGGGTGCAGTAGGGCTGGATGCCGGCGGCTAGGAGTGTATCGACGAGTTTGTTGTAGAAGTCGACGCCCTGCTGGTTAGGCTTGCCGGTGCCGTTGGGGAAGATGCGCGGCCAGGCGACGGAGAAGCGGAAGGTCTGGAGACCCATGCGCTTCATCATGGCGATGTCCTGCGGGTAGCGGTGGTAGAAGTCGTCGGCGACGTCGCCGGTATCGCCGTTGGCGGTTTTACCGGGGGTGTGGGAGAAGGTATCCCATATGGAGACACCACGACCGCCTTCGTGGACGGCGCCTTCAACCTGATACGAGGCGGTGGCGGAGCCCCAGAGGAAGCCGGTGGGGAATTTTGTGGCGGAGTGCGCGACGGATTCAGGTTCGGCACGGAGCACGGAGGGGACGAGGCTGGAAAGCGAACCTGCGCCGAGGGTGAGGCCGGTGGTTTGGAGGAATTTGCGACGATCCACTTCATGCTCCTTAGACAAACGATTTACTTCACTAAACCGATTGAGTACTTGTCGATGTAGAACTTCTACAAGCCGGGACTGCGGGCTGTCAAGGCGAGGCGTGAAAGGCCTTTACATAGGCCCGCAGGAGTTGGAGCAATTGCTGAAGGTGCAGCGATATGACATGATCGAAACCAAACGCAGAGTGATGCCACGATGAGGCACCGCCGACAGGTGATACGAGCAACATTGCCCAGAAAATCAACCCCGCAACCACATGACGCGCTGAAGAGCGACGGCTCCAAGCCGCCGGGCCTGAAGGAGATTGCACGGTATCTGGGGCTCTCTCCGGCGTCGGTGTCGATGGTGATCAACGACGTGCCGTTGGCCAAGGCAATGACCGCGGAGACGCGAGCGCGAATTCTTGAGGCGGTGAAGAAGTTCAACTACCGGCCTAACCTGCTGGCACGGTCACTGAGCAAGCGAGAGACGCGGACGATCGGGGTGATTGTGCCGGAGTCGAGCGATGGGTACTACACGCGCGTGATGCGAGGGTTGGAAGAGGCGCTGCTGGACGCCGGGTATCTCTACTTTACGGTGAGCCATCTTTCCCGCGAGGACCTACTGCGGGAGTATCCGCTGCTGCTGCGGCAGCGCGCTGTGGATGGACTGATTTATATGAACACGAAGGTGGCGGAGCCACCTGGAATCCCCGCGGTGACGATCTCCTACGCAACGAAGGAGCCGGGGGTGACGAGCGTGGTGGTGGACCAGCGGCTGGGTGCGAGGCTCTCGCTGGAACACCTGGCGAAGCTGGGGCACAAGCGCGTACTGATGATGAAAGGACAACCATCGTGCCTGGAGTCTGGTGAACGCTGGCGGCTGATGCTGAAGGCGGCCCAGGAGTGTGGCATCGAAGTGCGGCCGGAGTTGAGCCTGGAGATGAACCACGACCAGCTAACTCCTGAGCTGGCGTATACGAAGGTGGCGGAGCTGATGCGCTCGCGGATACGGTTCACTGCAGTGTGCGCGTTCAATGACACGTCGGCGATTGGTGCGATGAGGGCGCTGGCCGATGCAGGGCTGCACTGCCCGGACGATGTGTCCGTTGTGGGGTTCGATGATATTGGCGTCGCTGGATTTTATACGCCACGACTGACTACAGTGCGGCAGCCCCTGGAGGCGATGGGTGCGCGCGCGGTGACTGAGCTGATCGCACGAATTCGCGAACCAGAGGCGAAGCATCCGGCGAAGGTTGTGATGGCGCCGGAGTTGATGGTGAGAGAGTCCACTGCGCCGGTGAAGCGTAGTGCTAAGGATTAGCGCAGCGGGCTGGATGCGGTGAAGCCGGAGCAGCAGGGTTTCATGACGGGCTGGAACTCCATGAGCTCGACGCGGGTGCCGTCAGGGTCGTAGAGGTTGGCCTGCCATTTGCCGTCGCGGCCCATCTGGGGGCCATCGTGACGCGGGGGCAGACGGTCCTGCTGGTAGAGCTTCGTGACTGTGGCCTCCATGTTGAAGACGCCGAGGGAGAAGTGATTGAGGACGCCGAGGTTTCGAGCATCGACGTGGTTGGCCGGTGTGTCTGAACCGTCGCCGATCATCATGTATTCGATCCAGTCGGTGCCGTTGGGAACCTGCTGCGAGATCCAGTCGGTGTGGTTCGGCTGCATGGCACCGTACCAGTAGGGGCGGAAGCCAAGGAGATCGCGGTAGAAGTGGTCTTCGTCCGCACGGTTTTTGACCATGTAGCCGACGTGGATGATGTGATGGCTGATGGACTTTGTGTTGTCGATGACGACAGCGGCGTGGCCGGGCTGGACGAACTGGACTTCATTGCCTTCGGGGTCGAGAGTGATGAACCAATGGCTGCCGTCTGTGGCGGACTTGAGGGGCGAGGCGTTGGTGACGCCGTGGGCGATGAGGTAAGCGCGCAGTGCGCTCGCGTTGACGGTATTGAAGGCAACGCAGGAGATACGACTCAGGCCGACGTGATCGGCCGGAAGCGGAAGGACCTCAACGAACTGGGTGGGGCTGAAGTAGAAGCGCGTGCCGGCTGGGTCCTGGAGGTCGGGGCCTTTGGTGGCGCCGAGGATGCGGCCGTAGAAGTCGGATGAGGCGGCCATGTCGTGCGCGAGAACGCACATGTGCGAGATGCCGGTGATGGCGGGGCGCTGCTGCTGCGCGTAGACTGTGCCGAAAAGGATTGTGGCAAGAGCGGCGACGAGGAGACTTGGGATACGGCGCATGGGCGGGCAGGCCTTTCGCGGGCTGTTCATTCGGGACAACTATACAACGTGATGAAATGAGTGGTCTAGTATTGAAGCGATTCAAACGGTAATAGACAAACGATAGTGGCGATCTGCTAGTCTTTGTGGCGTTCGACTGCAAGGGAGATTTACCAGGGAGGCTTGCGATGGAGATGTTGACGCGGCGTGGGTTTGTGAAGGGCGCGGGGCTGGGACTACTGGGCTGCACGGTTGCAAGGCAGCGGGCGTTTGCGTCGCCGTGGGGCAGGCCGGTGGGGCTGCAGTTGTACTCTGTGCGAGCGCAGCTGGCGAAGGACTATGCGGGAACACTGAAGCAGGTGGGCGCAATTGGATATCGCGAGGTGGAGGCGGCAGGATTTTATGGACATACGCCTGCGCAGGTGAAGCAGGCGATGGCGGATGCGCAGCTCAAGTGCGTGGGCGGGCACTACTCGTACAAAGACCTGGCGCCGAATGTGGACAAGATCATTGCGTATCACCAGGAGCTGGGATGCCACTACGTGATTTGCTCGTTTCCGTCGTTTCGTGATGTAGCGCGGGTGCAGGGACTGAGCTTTGCGCAGCAGGTGCGCGCGTTTACGGTGGATGACCTGCGCTGGACGATGGAGCAGCTTAACAAGTTTGGCGAAAAGACGAAGGCCGCAGGATTGCAACTGGGATATCACAACCACACGATGGAGTTCGCTCCGCAGCATGGAGTGGTGCCGTTCGATGCGATGATCGCGGCCGCAGACCCGAAGCTGGTGACGTTCGAGCTGGACTGTGGCTGGGTGAAGGTAGGCGGCGGCAGCGCGGTGGACTATCTGAAGCGATATCCGACGCGAATTACGCTGCTGCACATCAAGGACTT
Source organism: Granulicella sp. 5B5 (assembly GCF_014083945.1). Classification (GTDB taxonomy): domain Bacteria; phylum Acidobacteriota; class Terriglobia; order Terriglobales; family Acidobacteriaceae; genus Granulicella. The sequence goes on from NZ_CP046444.1 coordinate 1,524,215, forward strand.
CAAGCCTACGGACAGACCCGCGGATGTTACGAACCCTCCGCCGCCGGCTGAACTGGGACGTGGGACGGAGAACTATGCGCCGATCTTTGCAGCGGCGAAGGCGGCGAACATCAAACACTACTTCGTGGAGCAGGAAGGCTTCGACATACCGCCGATGGAGGCACTGCGGATCGACTATGAGTATGTGAATGCGTTGAAGGCGTAACGATGCCGCAAGCTACGATGACGCGAGCGATGCAGACACGGCTGGGCGCCATGCTGTTCCTGGAGTACTTCATCTGGGGCGCGTGGTACGTGACGGTGGGGACTTGGCTGACGCTGACGCGGCACTTCAGCGGCGAGCAGGTGGCGCTTGTGGCTGGCACCACGGCGGTGGGCGCGATGATTGCGCCGTTCTTTGTGGGACTGGTTGCCGACGAGATGTTTGCAACGGAGAAGGTGCTGGCGGCGTTGCACCTGGTGGGTGCAGTGTTGCTGCTTGGAGCTTCCCTGCTGACAAGCTTTGGGGCGATCTATGCACTGCTGTTGCTGTATTGCCTGTGCTTTATGCCGACGCTGGCGCTGACGAACTCGCTGGCGTTTCGACAGATGCGCGACCCGGCGGTGGAGTTTGGGCCGATCCGCGTACTAGGCACAGCCGGTTGGATTGTGGCTGGATTGCTGGTTGGGTATATGCGACTGGAGAGCACACAGCGCCCGCTGCAGATTGCGTGCGTGGTATCGCTGGTGATGGCGGCTTACTGCCTGACACTGCCGCCTACGCCTCCGTTGGCGGTGACGGTGCGGGCGGAGAAGAAGCTGTTTCCGCGAGAGGCGTTTGCGGTGTTTCGCAAGCGGTCGACGATTGTGTTTGTGCTGGCGTCGTTTCTGATCTGCATTCCGCTGCAGTTTTACTATGCGTTTGCGAACCTGTTTCTGAACGAAGCCGGGGTGAAGAACGCGGTAGGCAAGATGACCGGCGGGCAGATGTCCGAGCTGGTTTGCATGCTGCTGATCCCGTGGTTCTTTCGCAGGCTGGGAGTGAAGTACATGCTGGGGTTGGGGATGCTGGCCTGGGTGGTGCGGTACGTTGCGTTCGCGTATGGCAACAGCGGTGCGTTGATGTGGATGTTCTGGCTGGGGATTGTGCTGCATGGCATCTGCTATGACTTCTTCTTTGTGACAGGGCAGATTTATATCGATCGCGAGAGTCCGCCGACGCTGCGCGCGGCGACGCAAAGCTTGATCACGTTCATCACGTATGGCGTGGGAATGTTTGTGGGGTCGTGGGTGTCGGGTGCTGTGGTGGAACATTACTCGGTGCAGCTGGCGGGTGGTGCGGTGGACCATGCTTGGCGGCCGATCTGGATGTTCGCAGCTGTGGCGGCGGGAGCGACGCTGGTGATGATGCTGGCGACGTTCAAAGATGAGCCGAGGGTGGAGTCGAGTGAGGTTGCTGCTGCGCTGCCCTCTGGTGCAGAGGCGCTTTGAGGTAGAGTCGCGGGAGCTAGAGCCGCGGGAGTCAGAGCCGCGAGAGTCAGAGCCACCAGGCTTTGACGGGTGGCTCGGTGAGCAGGACGCGGGAGAGCATCGCGACAGCGGAGGTGAGGCCTTCGCGGCGTGAGGCTAGAGCGTCCTCGTGCTCGATGGAGAGGACGCCATCGTAACCGGCGATGCGGAGAGCGGAGACGATCTGTTTCCACTCGAGCTCGCTGTGGCCCCAGCCTACGGACCGAAAGCTCCAGGAGCGGTTGGCGAGGTCTGCGTAGCTCTTGGTGTCGAGGACGCCGTTGCGGTTGAGCATGGGTGGGTTGAGTGCGACGTCCTTTGCGTGGACGTGGTGGATGGCTGGGCCGAGGTCGCGGATGGCGGTGGGGATGTCGACACCTTGCCACCAGAGATGGCTGGGGTCGAGGTTGATGCCTAGCGATGGGCCGGTTTCCGCGCGGAGGCGGAGCAGGGTTTCGGGGTTGTAGACCATGAAGCCAGGGTGGGCTTCGAGGGCGATGCGGACGTTGTGCGCGGCAGCAAAGGCTGCGGTCTCGCGCCAGTAGGGGATGAGCCGCTCGGACCATTGCCAGTCGAGGGCGGTAACATACTCGGGTGGCCAGGCGGTGACGATCCAGTTGGGTGTGGCATCGTGTGAGGAAGCTCCGGGGCAGCCGCTGAAGGTGACGACTGTAGGGACTTCGAGCTGCTCGGCGAGGCGTACCGTTTTGCGGAATGTTTCGTCGTCGCGCTGGGCGGTTTCGGCGACGGGGTGGATGGGGTTGCCGTGGCAGGAGAGCGCGCTGATGGCGAGGCCGGCATCGGTGAGGCGGGCGCGATGGTCGCGGGCGGCGGCGGGGTTGTCGAGGAGTGAATCGACCGCGAGATGACTGGCTCCGGGCCAACCGCCGGTGCCTAGCTCGAGTGCCGTGATGGCGGGGTAGGCGCGGAGCTCGGCGAGCATCTGGTCGAGGGTGAGGTCGTGGAAGACGGGAGTGAAGAGGCCGAGATTCATGGGCGGATGCTTCTCCTTGCCACGTTAGTATGCGGCATGCGAGGCAAGCGTGGTGCGGCGTTGTTAGGATGATGGGGCTCGAAGCGAGCGGAGGATGAACGATGGACAGGCGCGATGTGTTGAAGGGTGCGGCGGGATTGGCGATGGCATTCGGAGCGATGGACGCGGGTGCGCAGGAGAGCGTTGGGCCGGAGACAGTGTATGAGCTGCGGATCTATCACCTGAACGAGGGCAAGCAGGAGCTGATCCTGGATCGGTTCAAGACGAAGGAGCGGAGCATTTTTGTGCGCTGCGGGATGCACCCGGTGGCGTACTGGGTGCCGACGGATGAGCCGCTGGCGGGGCGGACGCTGGTGTACATGCTGCGGCACAAGAGCCGTGAGGCGGCGACGGAGAGCTGGAAGAAGTTCTCCGCCGATCCGGAGTGGGTGGCGGTGAAGAAGGAGACGGAGAAAGACGGGCCGTTTGTGAAGCTGCACGAGTCGACGTTCCTGAAGCTGACCGATTTCTCGCCGAAGCTGTAGGGGGGCCCCTCCCCCGGTTTTGGGGCTATGATCCGCAGCCGATTGGAGTTAGCGGCGGAACCCTGTTTTCGGTTGAGAAGCGACTGCTGCCGGTTCTGGGCCGGAGGGAAGAGCCAGGCCTGAGGCCGCGCTGTCTTCCGGCTCTCGCTCTTTATTGTATCGGGAGTGTCAAGAGGCAGTTCGGGTAGTCAGGAAGATTTGGTGCGGGGAGGCGGGGTGCCGATGGCCAGGGCGGACTCGTCTTCGAGCTCTTCGCCGACGTCGATGGCGTCGGTGCCGGGGTCGGGGCGGGTGGTGCCGGTGGCGAAGGTGAAGAAGGCGCTGGCGGCGCGGGCGAGCGGGACGCTGTGCAGCGAGATGATGCCGAGGTCGCGGGGGATGTTGACGCCTTCGACTTCGATGGCCTGGACGAGGCCTGCCTTGATCTCCTCAAGGAAGTTGATGCGGGGCATGAAGCTGATGCCGAGACCGGCGACGATGAGGCGCTTGAGGAGCTCGGAGGAGTCGAGCTCCATGGTGATGCGCCGGGCGGTCTTGTTCTGGACGAAGAGGTGGTCGATGAGCTCGCGGCGGCGGCCCTCTTTGGGAACAAGGAAGCCGTACTTGGCGGCGTCCGACAAGGTGACGGTTTTGAGCTGGGTGAGCGCGTGGCCGGCGGGGACGACGAGGACGAGCTTGTCTTCGTGGATGACTTCGATGTGGAGGCGGGGGTCGCGGATGGGGAGCGAGACGATGCCAAACTCGACCTCGCGGTCGAGGACGAGGGCGATGGTCTTGGAGCGCTCGGCGCGGATGATGTTGAGGGAGACGCGCGGGTACTGCTTTTTGAACTTGGTGATGAGCAGCGGGAGGACGTAGAGCGCGGTGGAGTCGTTGGCGGAGATGGTGAGCGTGCCGCGGGGCATACGCTCCATATCCTCCAGCGTGAGGCGGATGTGCTTGAGCTGGATGAGGGACTGCTCGGCGAAGGGCTGGAAGACGCGGCCTGCGGCGGTGAGGGTGACTTTGCCGCCGCCGCGGTCGAGGAGGCGGTGGCCGAGGTAGGTTTCGAGGGCGCGGATCTGGGCGGAGATGGAGGGCTGGGTGACGTGGAGCCGCTCGGCGGCGCGCGAGAAGCTCTTTTGGCGAGCGACCTCAAGAAACGTGTTGAGCCAGTCGAAGTCCATTGCTACCTTTTGCGCGGGGGCTGTGAGAGCTGCGGCGCATGAATCGTAATAAGACGTTCTGCCTGTTTTGTTCGCCTGCATGGTTCAAAATGATGATTCTCAGCTGATTTTGTGGGCGAAGCGCAGCTGGACGGCGGATGCTCCGGCGGCACGTGACGACTGAGGCCCGGAGGAGACGGCCGAGGAGGCTGCTGGAGATCAGGGTAGATGAAAAGAGAAAGCATGGGTTGAGAGTGGCCGTCTGCGTATTGACGGAATAGAGAGATTCTATAACGAGCGTGCGGAGATGCAGGGTATCTATGGAGGGGATAGGGATTGCGCGGGCTTCTTGCTTTGGGCGGAGAGGGTTTCCATAATCGCGAGATAGCCTGCCAAAGACCCGGCGTACATGCTGGGGAGACGATCTCCGAAAGAGTGCCTGAGGTGTCCATGAAGAAGGTGTGTGGTGTTGTGCTGCTGGGTGTGGTGATGAGCGCGGGATGCCTGCGGGCACAACTGCCGGAGCCGGATGGCGGGACGATCGAGCGGGGAACGCTGCCGGAGCGGTGGTACTCCGAGGGGCCGAAGTGCATGCAGATCCCGGAGTGGCAGGTGCAGGAGTACAACCCGAACTTCTTCATCATGCGGCAGTCGCCGTGCACGGACTATGAGAAGCCGTTTGTGTTTCTGTTCTTCGGCAAAGAGAAGGCGATGCTAATCGATACAGGGTCGCGGAATGGGAACATTGCGCCTTCGCTGCGTTGGGTGGTGAAGAACTGGCTGACGCGGAATGGGCGCACGAGCATCCCGCTGCTGGTGGTGCATACGCATCCGCATGGCGACCATATCGCGGGCGATAAAGAGATCCAGGCGATGAACGATCCGGCGATGCCTGTGACGTTTCTGGCGGCGAATGACCAGCAGGCGACGATGACGTTTTATGGGATTACGAGCTGGCCAGATGGGATTGGGAAGATCGATTTAGGCGATCGGGTGATCGATGTGATCCCGATACCGGGGCACAGCGCGATGAGCGTCGCGTTCTATGACCGGAGGACTGCAATTCTGCTGTCGGGGGACAGCCTGTATCCGGGGCGGTTGTATGTGCAGGACTTTGCGGCGTTCCAGGCGAGCACGGAGCGGATGATCGCGTTTACGAAGGGCAAGCCGGTGGCGCACATCCTGGGCAACCACATTGAGGAGACCGACACGCCGTTCCTGGATTATCCGGTGGGGACGATCTACCAGCCGCATGAGCATGAGCTGGCGCTGTCGCGCGGATCACTGCTGGAGCTGGAGGATGCGCTGGTGAGCATGCACGGCGTGCCGCAGCGGATGGCGTTGCGGGATTTTTCGGTGTGGCCTTCAGGGCGGCAGTTTGCGAAGCCGGGCGACCGCGAGGCCATGCAGAAGCGCGAGAAGGAGCAGAAGGCGACGATGTGGGACCACACGGTTGAGCCGCAGTAGCAGGGGCTGCGCTCTACTTGGCGGAGGTGCTGTAGAAGGTGGGGTTGCCGAGAGTGCCTGCTTTGGGGAGATGGCGGATATAGAGGACCATCTGCCACATCTCGTCGTTGGCGAAGTCGCCGTCGGAGGCGGGCATGCCGGAGGGGTAGATGCCGTTCTTGATGATGGAGTGGAGCTGGCCGTCGGTGTACTGCTGGACCTCGGGCGAGGTGAGCAGAGGGACGGGTGGCGAGAGCTCTTTGGCGAAGGGGACGCCGGTGTTCTGGCCGTCGTTGCCGTGACAGACGCTGCAGTAAGAGGTGAAGAGGTCCTGCCCGGCGGCGATGTTCTTTGCGCTGGCCTTGAGCGGGTTCACGTCCTTTTTGCCGCCGACGGTGATGTGGTGCTTGGTGAAATAGGCGACGTTGGTCTCAAAGTGCGAGGGTGGCGTGGCGCGGCAACCGGCGAGAGCGAGGGATGTGGTGAGGAGAAGCGTGGGTGTGAAGCGAGAGTTCATACTGGTTCCAAAGACAGATGCGGGGGTTTCTCCGCTGCGCATCGCGGTGAAGCTGCGATGCTTCGGTCGAAATGACAGACCTTATCTTACGGAAGGCCGCCAGAGATAGAACGGGCGGCCTGAAAGCGAGGATACCTCGTTTGCAGGCCGCCCGGGTTGTGTGACCGTTTAGGCGATGATGTCGTGGACGACATTGCCGGCGACGTCAGTGAGGCGGAAGTCGCGGCCGCTGGAGCGGAAGGTGAGCTTGGTGTGGTCGATGCCCATGAGGTAGAGGATGGTGGCGTGGATGTCGTGGACGTGGACAGGCTTGTCGACGACCTTCCAGCCGAAGTCATCGGTTTCACCGTAGGTCATGCCGCCCTTGATGCCGCCGCCGGCGAGCCACATGGTGAAGCCGTGGGGGTTGTGGTCACGGCCTGCGTGGGTGCCCGCGCCGCCGAGCTCGACGACCGGGGTGCGGCCGAACTCTGAACCGCAGACGATGATGGTTTCGTCGAGAAGGCCGCGGCCCTTGAGGTCCTTGATGAGAGCGGCGAAGGGCTGGTCGGAGTCCTTGGCGTTCTTGCGGTGCGCCTGGATGTCCTGGTGCGCATCCCACGGATCGCCTGCGGCGTAGTAGACCTGCACCATGCGGACGCCCTTTTCTACGAGGCGCGCGGCGGTGAGGCAGCCGCGAGCCGTGGAGCCTTCACCGTACATCTTGATGGTGGCTTCGGACTCCTTGCGGACGTCGAAGACTTCGGGCGCTTCGGTCTGCATGCGGTAGGCAGTCTCCATCGAGGCGATGGTGGACTCGAACTGGGGGTCGGCGTCGGTGGTGCTGGCGCCGTAGGTCTCCTGCTCGTTGAGCGCATCGAGCTTCTTGACGAGGTCGAGCTCCTTGCGCTGGTGCGTGAGATCGTAGTTGGAGTTATGGATGTCGGGGATGAGCTTGTAGGGATCGAAGTCCTTCTGGCTCGTGTCGTCGGTGACGTAGGTGGCCTGGTTGACGGCGGGCAGGAAGCCTGCTGACCATAACGGCGGGCCGACGGTGGTGGGCACGCGCGGACAGAGGACGACGAAGCCGGGAAGGTTCTTGTTCTCCGTGCCGAGGCCGTAGGTGAGCCATGAACCCATGGACGGGCGGCCGATGATGTTCGCGCCGGTGTTCATCATGATGAGCGCGGGCTCATGGTTGGGGATCTCGGTGTAGACGGACTTGACGACGCAGATGTCGTCCGCGCAGGCGCCGACGTTGGGGAAGAGCTCCGAGACGTAGAGGCCGTTGTGGCCGTACTGCTTGAACTCAAAGGGCGACTTCATGAGCGAGCCGGTCTTGCGCTCGTGGCCGAGATCGCCGCCGGGCATGGGCTTGCCGTCGTACTGGGCGAGCTTGGGCTTGTAGTCGAAGGAGTCGACCTGCGAGAGGCCACCGTTCATGAAGAGGAAGATGACGTGCTTGGCTTTGGGCTTGAACTTGGGGTCGCGGAGCATCCACGGATTGGTGGCCGCAGTGGTGGCCGCGGCAGAACCCGGATGGCTCTTTTCCATCGCTTCTGCCTGCGCGAGCGATTCGCCGATCATGCTGGCGAAGCTCATCATAGCGAAACCGCCACCAATTTTACGGAGGGCTTCGCGGCGATTTATCGGTTTCGGCTTTTCACAAGACATGTTCCGATCTCCCTGTTCTTCGAATCAGATTTGTAGAGCGGTCCGATGTAGCGGAAGGCTCTCGTGCAACTGAAGGCGCGGCGCGAACACGTCGGCTTCAGGGTACAGCGACGTCAGTACAAAAATTCAAACTCATTGGAGCTGAAGAGGACCCGACAGTATTCCTTCCATGCGCTGATGGGCTCCTGGTTGACCATGTAGCCGGGCTTGTCTGGTGTGGTCTTGAGGAAGTCGAGGCCGGCCTGCAGCTCTGCCGGGGTGGGCTTGCGTCCGAAGACGAGGCGATACGTCTCGGTGATGCGGGCCGCGTCGTCACCCTTGGGGTAGACACGGTCGGAGAGGACCTCCGCCTGCTTGTAGACGAAGGGATCGTTCATGAAGTAGAGCCGCTGCACCGGGACGTTGGTGGAGAAGCGCTGCTCCGCGGTGAAGGTGGGGTTGGGGAAGTCAAACGCCTGCAGGAAGGGGTCGATGCGGAAGCGGCTGACCTTGGCGTAGACGGTGCGCTTGTCGTTATCGACACCGAGCGGAGTAGCGGGCCCGCCGACCTTCTTGAGATCGAGGTCGCCAGAGACGAAGAGGATGGAGTCGCGGAGCTGCTCGGCATCGAGCCGCTGTATGGAGAAGTGCGAGTAGTAGCGGTTGAGCGGGTCCTTGACGTGCTCGTCGGCGGTCTCTTTGCTCCCCTGCTGATAGACGGCAGAGAGCATGATCATGCGCTGGAGCTTCTTGATCGACATGCCGTTCTTCTGGAACTGCACGGCGAGGTAGTCGAGCAACTCGGGATCGGAGGGCGGATCGCCGACCTTGCCGAAGTTGTCGGGCGTGTTGACGATGCCGGTACCGAAGTGCCACTTCCAGACGCGATTGACGATGACGCGCGTGGCGAGCGGCGTGGCGATGATGTCATCGGCCAGTTGCAGACGGCCACTGCCCTGCGTGTACGGCTTCTTGTCCGCCGGGCCGAGGACGGTGATGAAGCCGCGCGGGATGATGTCGCCGTGAGTGTGCGGATTGCCACGAACATCGAGGGCGATGTCGACGAGCTTGGGCTTGTCGGCCATGCCGTGGACGAAGGGATAGTCCTGCGGGACGCCGTTGCCGCCGCCGCGACGGCCGCCGCCCGCACCGCCGCTGAGAGAGGCGAGATACGCCTGCTCGGTGGGGCCGAGGCGGCGCTGGAGCTCCCAGCCACGGAAGACGAAGAGGCCGGGTTCGGAGCGCGACTGCATCTCGTCGCCGGCACCGAGGCCGCGAACGAAGAGGTCGGTGTAGAGGTTGGCCTGCTCGGGCGGGAGCACCTTCAGCTCCAGGGTGCAGCCGGGGCAGAACTCATCATAGGTGTCGAACTGGTTAGGCTTGACGTCCTTGGCGCGTTGGGTGGGGACGCCCGCCTTGGCCTTGATCTTGTCGTTCTCGTCGTCGATCTCCTTGCGGGTGATCTCGAGGTCGATGATGCGCTTCTGGAAAGACGCGCCGAGGAACTTGGCCTCGTCCTCGGTGCCGCCCTGCGCGATCATGCGTTGCCAGTCTTCGAGGTAAGGGTAGTAGACCGGCTTCTTGGCGAGGAACTTGGTCCAGCGTTCGAGCATCTGCGGATCAAGCTTGGCCGCGTCGGCAGCTTCGTCGACGGTTTGCTTGGGGTCACCGAGGACGTGCCAGGCAGCGACCATGTAGCTCTGGGTCTGCGAGGCGTAGGCCATGGCGAGCTGGTCGCCGGCGGTCTTCATGTAGTCGCTGACCTGATCGCCGTGGTCGTTGGCGGCCTTGAGGCGCTCCTTCTGGAACTCGACCTCAGCCTCGGGGACGAAGGCGTACTCCTTATAGGTGGAGCTGGCAAAGATGCCGCCGAGGGCGTAGTAGTCCTTGGCGAGGATGGGGTCGTACTTGTGGTCGTGGCAGCGGGCGCAGGCGACGGTGAGGCCGAGGAAGCCGCGGGTGACAGCGTCGATGCGCTCGTTGCGCTCGTCGGCACGGCCCTGGATGGGCTCGGCCTGGTCCCAGATCCACGGAGCGCCGCCGAGGAAGCCGGTGCCCTTGAGGTCTTCAGGCGTGGGGTGCGGAGACATGAGGTCGCCGGCCAACTGACGCTTGACGAACTCGCCGTAGGGCATGTCCTGGTTGAAGGCCTTGATGACCCAGTCGCGATAGACCCAGGCACCGTCGAAGGGCATGTAGCCGCGGCCGCGGGGGTCGAGGCCACGGATGTCGTCGTCGCCGTAGCGAGCGACGTCGAGCCAGTGGCGTCCCCAGCGCTCGCCGTAGCGCGGCGAGGCGAGGAGGCGATCGACGACCTTGGCGAAGGCGTCGGGCGACTTGTCGTTTTCGAAGTCGGTGATCTCTTCTTCCGTCGGCGGCAGGCCGGTGAGGTCGAGTGTGGCGCGGCGGATGAGAGTGCGCTTGTCTGCCATTGGCGCGGGCTTGAGGCCCTTCTCTTCGAGCTTGGCGAGAACGAACTTGTCGATGTCGGTCTTGGCCCAGCCGTTGAGCGCGGGGTCCTTGACGGCAGGGACGGGGTAGTCCTTGAGCGGCACGAAGGACCACCACTTACGCATGTCGTCGGTGATCTGCTTGCCGGGAGCGCGGACGGGGACTGTGGAGACAGGCCACGGCGCGCCCATGCGAATCCAGTCGGAGAGCGTTTGAACTTCGTCCGCGGTGAGCTTGGCACCCTTGGGGGGCATCTTGAGGTCGCCGGTCTGGTGGACGGCCTGGATGAGGAGGCTCTTTTCGGGGTCGTTGACGACGATGGCGGGGCCGGTGTCGCCGCCCTTGAGGATGGAGGCGCGGGAGTCGAGGCTGAGGCCGCCCTTGGCGGCGCCGTTCATGTGGCAGTCGCCGCAATTGTTGACGAGAAGCGGGCGGACCTTGTTCTCAAAGTACTCTTCGCCGGGCGAGGCCTTGGCGGCGGCGGGCGTGAGCAGAGCAGCGACAGGGCGGGTAGCGTCGGCGCCGTCCCATGTGCCGCCACGCTTGACCCATTCGACGAGGTTGGCGATGTCGCCGTCGGCAAGCTTGGCGCCGCGTGGGGGCATCTTGAGGTCGCCCTTCTGCTCGACGGCCTGGATGAGGAGGCTCTTGTCGGGATTGCCGGGAACCATGGCGGGGCCGGAGTCGCCACCTTTGAGCACGGCATCGAGGGAGTCGAGGCGGAGGCCGCCGGACTGCTCGCTGGTGTGGCACTGGTAGCAGCTCTGCGCGAGGACGGGGCGCACCTTCTGGGTGAAGAACTGGGTGTTGTCCTCATTAGAAGGCGTGGGCGCAGCGGCGCGCTGGGCGGCCTGGCCGTGGACGACGGGAGCGTGCGCTGCCGCGATGACGAGGCCGAGGGTGACGAAGCTGCAAGCCCCGACGATACGCATGAAGGTGGGGTTTGGGAGGTTCTTCACAGTGTGTCTCCATCCTGGACGAAGGTAGGTTCGTTACTGCTGGAGGTTTCAAAGCCGGCGGCCAGGCAGCCCTGATCGCCGCGCGAGACAGCTTCAATGTGCTCGACGAGATCGAGGAACTGCTGACCGTTGTTGCGAAGGCTCATGCCGGAGCCGGGCATCTTCATATCGAGCACGACGCGGGAGCCGCAGTGGTCTTCGCGGGTCTTGCGGGCGAGGACGATGATGCGGGTGCCCAGGAAGAGGGCCTCCGCGGTGTTGTGGGTGACGAAGACGACGGTGGGGCGGGTCTCGCTCCAGACGGAGCGAAGCAGGCGTTGCAGGTTGCCGCGCGTGGCGGGGTCAAGCGCGCTGAAGGCCTCGTCCATGAGGAGGACGCGGGAGTTCATCATGAGCGCCTGGGCGATGGCAACACGCTGCTGCATGCCGCCGGAGAGTTGGTGCGGATACTTCTTGGCGTCAGAGGGCTGCAGGCCCATGTGGGCAAGCTGGCGCATGGCCTCGGCGCGAACCTCGCGGCGGAACTTGCGGAAGCCGGGGAGCAGACGGCCAAGGATGTGCGCCTTCGAGGTCTCCGGACCCATGACGAGGTTCTGGAGCACGGTGCGGTTGGGGAACAACGAGTACCTCTGCGGGACGTAGCCGGAGCGGGCGTCGACGCGCTTGACGAGCGAACCGCAGGCCGAGATGCTGCCGGAGGTGGGCTGCTCCTGGCCGAGGATCATGCGGAGCAGCGTGCTTTTGCCGCAGCCGGTTTCGCCGAGCAGGACGACGAACTCGCCTTCCTTGATGTCGAGCGAGATGTTCTCGAGAACCGAGCGCGTATGGTTGCGGCCAAGGTCGTAGGAGACCGAGACGTTGTCGACGTGGATGGAGGTGGCAGCTTCTTTGGGCACGAGGAATGGCGTGGCGCTGGGCGCGGTCTCGATGGGCGGCATCACTTCAGGAGCAATCATGCTTGAAACCATGGATGGAGCCTCCTGTTGAGGATGCGCAGCGAAAGATCAATAAGGAAGAGCAGAAGAGCGACCCAGAGGACGTACGGGATGATGATGTCCATGCCCATGTGGCGGCGCATGATGGCAATGCGATAGGCGAGGCCGTTGGAGGCCGCGATCATCTCACCGGCGAAGAGGAAGAGCATCATGGGCTTGAGGTTGAGGCGCAGGCTGTTGATGATCTGCGGCAGGATCTGCGGGAAGACCACGCGGTAGGCGACGTCGAAGTTGTTGGCGTCGAGCGTGAAGGCCTTGACGATCTGCTCGCGCGGGACAGCTTTGACCATGCCGATGGTGTCGAGGACCATGGTGGGCGCGACGCCGATGACGATGAGCGCGATCTTGGACCACTCCTCGATACCGAAGACGATGAAGAGGATGGGCAGGAGAGAGAGCGCGACGATCTTGTCAAAGAAGAGGACGAAGCGCATGAAGACCGCTCCGAAGATGGGGAAGAGACCGATGTGCACCGCGAGGACAACGCACGGGATGAGCAACGCAAGACTGATGAGGAAGCGCGAACCACTGGCCATGGTGTCCGTCCAGATCATGGAGTGGTGCACGAGCTCCCAGGTGGAGGCGTTGTCGGGCGGGATGTAGTCGCTCTCTTCAGCGGGCTCGAGGACGGAAGACTTGATGCCGGCCATGAGCTGCGCGCCGCTGGGGACGATGCGGTCCTCAGGGTTGTCGCGATGGCGCACGATGGAGGTGTGCGTGTAGAGGCCGATGCAGACGATGAAGACAAGAGCGGAGAGCGCCTGCATGAGCAGCCGGTTGGGCCGTGCCTGGATGTCGAATGGAGAGAGGTTCGTCATCGGCGCTTAGAGCTTTCCTTGTTGGGCGGCCTGCATGTAAGCCGCGTTGAAACGGAAACGGATGCGGTCTTTCCTGCCCTGCACCGCACCGTTGGGATAGAGGATGGCGACGTCGTCGACGGACTTGATGCCTTGGCCGAGCAGACCGTGCTGGAAGCAGAACTGGCGAACAAGGTTCATCTTCTGCTGCAGCGCGGGGCTGGTGGTGAAGTCGACCGCAGCCTTAGGTGAAGAGAAGAGCGCGGTGGTCTTGAGCTGCTCCTTGTAGGAGTCGACGGAGTCGCCCGAGGCGGCGGCGGAGTACTTGATGGCGTTTGCCTGGCCGGCGACGACCTGCTGAATGGTTTCGTACCAGGCGCCGGTGATGGCCTTGGCGAACTTCTGGCCGTTGGGAGTGTTGAGGAGCTCGGTGCGGACGACGAGCAGGTCGAGGATTTCGCCGGGGATTTTGGAGGAGTCGAAGATGGAGTGGACGCTGCGGTCGCCGAGGATCTGGCTGACGAGCGGCTTCCAGGTGACGACTGCCTGATTGCCCTTGTTGTTGAGGAAGGCGGCGACGATGTCCGAGTCAGAGGTGTTGATGAGCTTGAGGCTCCTGAGCTGCGCCTGCTGGCCGTTGAGGACCATGCCGCGCTCAAGCAGGTACTCGGAAACGGTCTTCTGTACGAGCATGATGGGCTTGCCGGGCAGCGTGGCGAAGTTGAGGTTGTTGCGGACGAGGACGGCGTCGTTGCCGTTGGAGTAGTCGCCGACGATGATGGCGGTGGAGTCAACCCCCGCGGCGGCGGGCATGTCGAGGGCCTCCATGTTGGTCATGGTGCAGGCGTCGATGTTCTTGGAGACAAAGGAGTCAAGCGAGGCCGCGTAGTCAAACCGCTGGACCTTGATGGCGATGCCGTACTTGTCGGCCCACTTTTTGAGGATGCCTGACTTCTGCATGTAGAAGTAAGGGTTCCAACCGGCGTAGACGGACCAGCCGACGGTGAAGGTCGGGGTCTCGGCGCGAGCTGCGAGAGGTGCAGCGAGGACGGCTACGGCGAGAAAGAGGACGACGATGAGAGAAGAGCGACGCTGCTTGATCACTGAATCTATACCTTGACGATGCAGACGGGCAGACCCGTCTCAACGCCTTGTAAGGCTGAGGGTTTCTGGCACGTTCAAAGGATGAAAGCGGATGCTGCGGTTCGCAGAAGCGTCGAGGGTTCGGAACCGTGGATGCTGCAAGTCTAACGCGAATTACGGGGAAATCAATGTCGCATGGAGACTAGTGATGATGCAGATATGCGTTGGTTATGACGTGGCGCGAATCTATGCGCTGTGCCGATTTGAACGATAGAAGATGGCTATTCGGGGGCCGATCCGCCGCCCTTTCCGCCACCACCGCCGGCACGCTTGGGCTTGTAGCTGCCTTCGAGGATTTGGTCGAGCGTGGCGAGGAACTCGGGGGAGTCGGGAGCAACGTCGGGATCGAGACGGGCGACGATGTTGCCCTTCTTGTCGATGATGAACTTGGTGTAGTTCCAGGCGACCGGGCCGCCGGCAGGTGCGCTTTTGCCGGTGGTGACGTACTTGTAGATGGGGAGCTCGTCGTCGCCGATGATTTTGGAGGGCGCGGTGACGAGGAAGTCTACCTTGGCGTCGGCGTAGGCCTTCTGGATCTCGGCAGGAGTGCCGGGTTCGGAGGCTCCGAAGTCGTTGGAGGGGACGCCGATGACGACGACGTCCTTGGCCTTGTAGTTGTCGTTGAGCTTGATGAGTGCGGGGAGCTGCTCAGTGTACGAGGACTTGCGGCCGAGGTTGACGAGGACGATGTACTTGCCCTTGAAGTCGGAGAGCGCGATGCTCTTGCCGTCAGCGCCGGGGAGGTAGTAGTCGTAGGCGTTCTTTTCGTCCTTCTCGGGCTTGTCAGACTTTTCGGATTTTTCGCCTGCGCCTTCGGAGTGCTCGCCGCCGTGGTGCTTGCCGCCCTCGTGCCGCGTGCTTTCCTGCGGCTTGGCGGGGGCATCGGTTGCGGTCTTGGCCTGCGCCGCGAGTGGAGAGGATGAGGCAGCCAGAAGAAGACAAGAGAGTACCGCAGAGACACGCAACGGTGTTGCGCCTTGCGACGATAGAGGGCTTCGATTCGTGATGAGGTACGGCACGCTGAGAACTCCTGACAACACCGCTGGATCTGGGGATGAGCGGTTTTCTGCATGGTATATCCCGCTTGCCCGCCACGCCGTGATGGAGCGCGGCGCGGCGGGCTGCGGGGTGAGGGTTAGAAGGTGTACTTGCCCGAGAATTGCATCTGACGAGGCGCATTGAGCTGTGAGGCATAGTTGCCAAACTTCGTGCTCGCCACACCGGTTGTGATGCCTCCGAAACGGACGTTGTTGAAGACGTTGAAGGCTTCGACGGAGAGCTTGAAGGATTGTTCCTTATAGACACGGAATGACTTCGAGAGCCCATCGTCGTACGAAAGGTAGCCGTCTTCGCGGAGGTTATTGCGCTGACCAACATCGCCCGGATATGCGTACCGGAAGGCAGCCGATCCCTGAGCGTTGGTTGCACTCTTGAAGGCGGTCTCGTAGGGAGAGGCGATACCCCCGACGTAACGGTGACTACCCGTGGCGAGAGGCGCAATCTGCACCACGTAACTCGACTGGTCGAAGTTCGTGCCGTAGTTGCCAGAGTCGGCAGCGCTCCAGGGGAAGCCGCTGCTGTAGTGGACGGTGCCGTTGAGCTGCCAACCACTGACGATACGGTCCATGATGCTGCCGGGGTTACCGAAGAACCGCTGACCGCGACCGATGGGAAGGTGGAGATTGTAGTTGACGGTGACTACGTGACGAGCATCGAAGTCTGACACCGCATAGTTCTGCTGCGGCGCGAAGGTGTTCAGGATGCTGCTAGCGCTGTTGATGGTGCCAGAGGTTCCGCTGCTGCCGCGCTCCGGTGAGGAGCCGTAGTCGAGCGACTTGGAATACGTGTAGTTGATGTCGTACTCGTCACCATGCCAGAAGGCGTGGCGCGCGGAGAGTTGGAGAGCGTTGTAGTTGCTGGTACCGACCGACGACTGGACGTAGATGGAGGTGTACTGGGGATAGAAGAACTGCTCGATGCCCTTCGGATTGAAGCCCGCAGAGGTGTCGAAGTTGTAGAGCGTGTTGGTCTCGTTGCCAGTCGCGCGGTCTACAGAGAGTGAGGCGTAGTACGCTTGAGCTCCGTGATAGGTGATCGCTGGAGTGGTTGCTGTCTTTGGGACGACGTATGTCGCGTTCGGGAAGGTGTTCTGGAAGTAGCCGGTATTCGTGATCGCAGTTACGGGAACCCCGGCATCGATCATCTTGTCGTAGTTGGTGGCGGCCTGAAAGTACGTCTGGTTGCTGCCCGAATCGTAGTTATTGGTGGGAGCGGCAACGTCCAAGTTGTCGAGAACGTGGCGGCCGAGGCGACCGACGTAGGAGGCGGTGATGGTGAGCCCGTGCGTGACCTCACGCTGCACAGAGAGGTTGAAGGTTTCGGCATAGGGCGTCTTGAGGTTGGCGTTGATGTCGCTCTTGAACGAGCTACCAAAGGCCGTGATGGAAGTGTCGGCCGGTGTGATCGGGAAGTCCTGGGTCGCGACGGTGACAGACCCCAGAGGCACGTTGTTGTAGCCGGTGAAGCGGGGTGTGCTGGCAGTCGTGGCGTAACCAAAGCCGTTGTTGCGGTTGAGAGCGAAGGCTCCGTTGGCGTCGTAGTAGTTGATGACACCTTCACCGAAGTGGTCGTAGGCGATACCGAAGCCGCCACGGATGGAGGTGCGGTTATCCGCTGTAGCGTAGGCAAAGGCAACACGAGGAGCGAAGTTGAGCTTCTGCGGAGTCCAGAGATTGGGAGCACCGTTGGCCTGGCCGCCAGGAACTACCGCAATGCGGGTCTGGTAGGAGCTGCCGGCCGCGGCAGCAGCCTCGCGAGACTGCAGGAAGGCTGTGCCGAGATCTATGTTCGGCGCAACCTGTTGGCCGTGGATCTCATACGGCACACCGAGGTGGGTGTAACGAACGCCCGCGGTGATGGTGAGGCGCGGAGTGGCCTTCCATTGATCGGAGACGTAGTACTCCTGTTCGAACGCGCGGTAGACGTGGGTGGGGACGGTACCCTGCGGCGCCGGGACGAGTTGGTTACCCTGCAGGAGGAAGTTGGTGTATGACGTGGCCGAGGTGACACCACCGACGTTCGCGAGGATGGCGTTGTTGTAGCCACTGATGTAGTTCTTCTGGACAGCACCATACTGCGCGGTGGGGTCGAGATCGACGCCGGTGCCCGCAATGGCCGCTGTCGCGAGCAATGAAGCAGAGATGCTGCCCGTGGGGTAGAGAGTGGTGTCAGAGTAACGACTATTCGAGATGTAGCGGTCGTTGATACCGAACTGGATCAGGTGTCGCCCCTTGGACCAAGTTGCGTCATCGACGATGTCGTTGGTGTTGACGAGGTAGATGGACGAACGAGTTGTCGAGGTGAGGTTGCTGAAGGAGCTAAAAGAGACGTATGGGATCGCACCGGCGCCGCGGTTTGCAGTTCCCTCACGGACGAGACCATAGCGGAGGTTGTTGGTGAGGCTGTTGGTGATGTTCCAGATGTGGCCTACAGCGATGCCCTTGTTGTTGCCGTAGGTGAGCTGGTTGGGTGGTTGACCAGGAAACTCCAAAACACTAGCCAAGTTATCGCTCTGCAGCGTGCCACGGACAAAGAGGCTTTGCCGTGAGTTGATGGTGTAGTCAATACGCGCGACGTTCGTGATCTGGTGGATGGGCGCCGGAGAGGCAAAGGTATAGCTACCAGTGTTATAGCCATCACCGCCCGTAGTGCTGTTGGCGTAGGGGAACTGCTTGAAATAGGCGAGGGCTGCCTGGTCCGTACCGGGTGTGTTATTGCAGGCGGTGCACTGCTGATCGATGGAAGCGATGTCCGCCTGAGTGAGATCGAAGGGAACGCCGCCGCTGGTGCAAGCAGCAGAGCTTGGGCACTTGGGATAGACGAGATCACCGGTGACAAGACCACCGATGGTCTGACCTCCGGCAGAGAAATTGGGGCCAGCGACCGGATTCAGGATGGACGGCACGGTGTTGGTGACGGTGGTATCGCTGGCCTGCTTAAAGCCCTCATACGCGCCGAAGAAAAAGAGGCGGTTCTTCATGAGCGGCATGCCGAGCGAACCGCCGTAGGTGTGTTGCAGCACCTTGGAGGCGACGTTGGGCTTGCCGCCGGTTAGCTGTGTCTGCTTGAGGAACCAGTTGTTGGATGCGGCGGCAGGATCGCGGTAGTACTCGTAAGCGCTGCCGTGGTACTGGTTGGTGCCGCTGCGGGTGGTGACAGAGACCTGACCGCCGGAGGAACGGCCGGCGTCGGCGTTGGCGTTGGTGGTGGTGACGCGGAACTCCTGCACGGACTCACGGGTGGAGCGGAGGACGCCGACGAAGGCGTAGCCGTAGTTGGGGTCGTTGTTGTCGACGCCGTCGAGGGTGAGGTTGGTCTGGTCCTGGCGGGCGCCGTCGACGATGCCGGTGCGGGTGTCGGCGTTGACGCCGCCGGTGGTGGCGCCGGGGTCGAGCGCGAGCACGCCGGGTTGCAGCGAGAGCAGGTAGTTCACATTGTTGGCGAGGTACGGCAGATTTTGCACCTGGGCGCTGTCAAATGCCTTGCCGAGTGAGGCGTCGGTGGAGTTGACGGTCTCGAGGCCAGTGGCGACGTCGACGACTACGTCGTTGCCGACGGAGAGCTTGAAGTTGATCTTCTGAGGCGTGGCGACGAGGAGCTCGACCTCTTCGACCTGCGGAGCGAAGGCCGGTGCGCTGACGGTGACCTTGTAACGGCCCGGAGCGATCTGGTCGAATGAATATTCACCTTGGGAGCCGGACTTGATGACCTTGAGGAAGCCTTTCGCCGGGTTAGAGAGCTCGATGGCCGCCTGTGGCACGAGAGCACCTGTGGGGTCAGTGATAACACCACTGAGGGCCGTGGTGTTGCTCTGCGCCATCAGGGGCGAGGACAGGACACCAACGAAGATGCCGAGAAGTGTGAAGAGCGAGAGTACGGTCACTCTTGCGACGGGAAAACGCATGTACTGCCTCCGGGGAAGCTTGAGATATAGGAAGAACCTGGCATTCTGCGGACGTGGCAGAATGGGTGACTTATGTCGACCTTGGCTCGATTGACGAAAGGCCTTGAATGGCTGTCAGGTGAAGCGAGATTAGCGTGAGGCTTTGGGAAAACAAAGACTCATGGATTTCTCCTATGGCCTGCATAAGATGGCAAAGATGAAAGGCCGGAGGATGCAAAGACGATATCTTTTTGTTTGAGAGCTTTATCGCCGTTGACTCGGCTTTACTGCGTAATAAGACATGTCTGACAGCAGCTCGCAGCAGTGTTCATCCGTGCCAATGGCGCGGGCGAGACGGTGCCGTTTATGGGCTGGAGCGCTTGAATGGAACGAGAGCTATATGGACGATAGGAAATTCAAATATCGCCTGTAGGGTTCGAGGGTTTGTGCTCTAGTAGGTAAATCTGTGCCAATCAAGAGCTGCTCTTGGACATTGCACGGTCCCTTGCAGGAGTCCTAAACGAGATGTTTTCTTTCCATCGAGTGAACTGTTTTGTGAGCAGCGGGGTTCTGCTGTGTGGGTTGTTGACGGTATCGGCCGCAAACGGCCAGCAACCGGATGCGGCGACGCCTCCTGCGGGCAAGGCCCCCATGGCTAGACGGCCGCATCGCGTGCCGAAGCCGGGTGTCGCGACGCCGGGTGTGTCGGTGTCGATGGCGGACATAAAGCCGGTGGCCAGCTTCCCGGTCGAGGGCAGCCCGGACTGGTCTGTCGTGACCAAGGACTCGCTTTGGGTGACGAGCGGGCGGACAAACCATGTGGTGCAGCTGATTCCGGCAACGAATACGGTGGGATTGAGCGTGGATGTGTCGCGGCCCTGTTCAGGGCTGGCGAATGGATTTGGCTCGGTGTGGGCGCCGAGTTGCGGCGACCATGAGGTGCTGCGGATCGATCCCAAGACGGGTAAGACGATTGCAACGATTGCCGCTGACCCTGCGAACTCCGAGGGCGGGATCACGGTGGGCGCGGGCGCGGTGTGGATTGTGACCAAGCCGGCGACGCTGGTGCGCATCGATCCTAAGAAGAATGCGATCACGGCGAGCTATCCGCTGCCTGCGGGATCGGATAACCCCACGTTTGCGGACGGTTTTGTGTGGGTTTCAAGCTATGACAATGGCCAGTTGCTGAAGGTGAATCCGAAGACGGGCGAGGTGGCGGCGACGATTGCCGTGGGACCGAAGCCGCGATTCCTGACGGTGGGTGCGGGTTCCATATGGACTTTGAACCAAGGCGACGGCACGGTCAGCCGCGTGAACATGAAGACGGGGAAGCTGGTGGCGACGATCGTCTGCGGCGTTCCAGGCACGGGCGGCGAGATTACGTTTGGCGCCGGGCGCGTGTGGGCGACAATGTTTGAGTTTCCAATTACAGAGATCGATCCCGCGACGAACACTGTGGTGAAGCAGTGGGGCGGCCCGGGCGGCGATGGCATTCGGTTCGGCTTCCATTCGATATGGCTTTCGAACGGAAGACTGGGCACGGTGTCACGCATTGCACCGATCCTGAAGTAGCACGAGCACGACCGGTCATTAGAGTGTTGCCAAACGGTGCCGGGAGTGGAGCGAGGATGCTTCCCTCTCAGGCAGCTTGCATTGGAGAAGGACGGAACCATTGAAGTCAACCACCCTCTGGGAAGAAGTTCTTGCTGGCTCGTCTTCCTGGTCGCACATCCTGAAGCGCGGAACCGCTTTGCGCATAGAGACGTTGGAAGACAATTGCAATGTGGGCGCGATTTTTTTGAACGCCGACAACTTTGCAGAACGCCTGACGCTGGCGGACACGCTGAAGGCGCAGCACATCGCACGGCTGACAACGGGGAGCGTTCTGTACTCCGATATGGGCAGGGTGCTGTGCTCGATTACAGAGGACACGGTGGGGTGGCATGACCCGTTGGCCGGCTGCTCCGACGCGACGAGCGTGGAGAAGAAGTATGGCAAGCTGAGCTACCAGGAGGCGCGAAACGAGTGGCACCAGAGTGCGCTTGACGGCTTTTTAATTGAGCTGGCCAAGTACGGCTTGAACCGCCGCGACCTGATGATGAATGTCAACTTCTTCAGCAAGGTGAGCGTGCAGGACGATGGCAGCCTGCATTATGTTGCGGGCAACGCGCCTGCGGGGTCTGTGGTGGAACTGCGAGCGGAGATGAATACGCTGGTGATCCTGAATACGTGCCAGCACCCGATGGAACCAGGCTCCTCCTACACCAAGCGGCCTGTGAAGCTGACCGTGAAGAAGGTGGAGGCACCGGCGGTCGACGATGTATGCCGCGTTGCGTGCCCGGAGAACACACGAGGATTCATCCTCACAGAACGCTACTTCCTGTAAGAGACCGAGGAGACCTGATATGCCGGAGACAGTGATTGAGATCAGCCCTCGGGTGGCGGAGACAGCGACGTTCAGCGCGACTGTGGGTGCGGGCGACTCGTTTGTGCATGAGGTGCGGCAGGGACAGTATCTGCGCATCATCGACATGGAGGGCAACCAGGCGACGGACGTGCTGTTCTACAACGCGCATGATTACTCCGACCGCTACAGCGCGCAGGATACGATCCGCGAACAGGGCAACATCTACCTGACGACGGGTACGAAGTTGTACTCGACGGCGCGGCATGTGCTGCTGACGATTGTGGCGGACACGTGTGGGCGGCATGACACGTTGGGCGGAGCGTGCTCGACGGAGAGCAACCAGGTGCGGTATGCGATCGAGAAGAAGCATATGCATGCGTGCCGGCAGAGCTTTATCAAGGGCGCGCAGATGTGGTCCGAGCAGACGGGACACATACTGGAGAAACGCGACCTGACGGCAAACGTTAACTTCTTTATGAACGTGCCGGTGACGCCAGCAGGTAAGCTTACGTTTGAGGACGGGGTCTCGGACGCAGGCAAGTATGTGGAGTTGCGGGCGGAGATGGATGTGCTGGTACTGATCTCCAACTGCCCGCAGCTGAACAACCCGTGCAACGCCTACAACCCAACGCCGGTGCAAGTCCTGATCTGGGATGAGGAGTAGAGGTTCTGATGTTCCGTAAGGTTTTGATTGCCAACCGCGGAGCGATTGCGTGCAGGATCGAACGCACGCTGCGCCGCATGGGGGTGGGTTCGGTTGCCGTGTATTCGGAGGCCGATAAGAGCTCGCTGCATGTGCTGGAGGCGGATGAAGCGGTACTGATTGGCGAGGCACCTGCGGCCGCGAGCTATCTTTCGTTTGAGGCGATCTTTCGCGCGGTGGAGCAGACGGGCGCCGAGGCCGTGCATCCGGGTTATGGATTTCTGAGTGAGAACGTGCAGTTTGCGCGTGCATGCGCGGCGCGGGGAATTGCTTTTATTGGACCGGCTCCTGAGCATATTGAAGCGTTTGCGTTGAAGCATACGGCGCGTGCGACAGCGCAGGCTTGCGGCGTTCCGCTGCTGCCGGGGACGGGTGTGCTTTCCGGATTGGAAGAGGCGCTGGAGCTGGCTGAGACGCTGAAGTATCCGGTGATGCTGAAGAGCTCGGGCGGTGGTGGCGGTATTGGGATGCGGGTGTGTCACTCGGCTGAACAACTGAGTGAGGCGTATGAGTCCGTAGTGCGGTTGAGCCGCGCAAACTTTGGCGACAGCGGTGTGTATCTGGAAAAGTTCGTGTCGCGGGCGCGGCACATTGAGGTACAGATTTTTGGCGATGGCAAGGGTGGCGTGCTGGCGCTGGGTGAACGCGATTGCTCGACGCAGCGGCGGCACCAGAAGGTGCTGGAGGAGACTCCGGCGCCTGGACTGACGGATGCGATACGCCAGCAGCTGAAGGATGCTGCGGTGCTGCTGGGCAAGGCTGTGAACTATGCCTCGGCCGGCACGGTGGAGTTTATCTACGACGAGGACACGAAGGAGTTTTACTTCCTTGAGGTGAACACGCGGCTGCAGGTAGAGCACGGCGTGACCGAGGAGGTGACGGGGTTCGACCTCGTTGAATGGATGGTGCGGCAGGCTGCGGGTGAGATGCCTCCGCTGGATTCATTTGTGATTGAGCCGCGTGGTGCTTCGATTGAGGCGCGCGTGTATGCCGAAGATCCGGCGCGCAATTTTCAGCCGACTCCGGGCAAGCTGACGCTGGTGACGTTTCCCGATAGCAGCCTTGCGCGCGTGGAGACGTGGATCGAGTCGGGAGCCACCATCACCTCCTACTATGACCCGATGGTGGCGAAGATCATCGTGCATGGGAAGGACCGCGAGGAAGCGCTGGAGAAGATGAGCGCTGCGCTGGCGGCGACGGCGATCGATGGGACTGAGACGAACCTGCGGTATCTGCGCGAGATTGTGAAGACGCCGGAGTTTGCAGCGGGCACAGTGACGACATCGTTCCTGGGGACGTTTGCGTTTACGCGCGATGCGATTGAGGTGCTTGAGGGCGGGACGCAGACGACGATCCAGGACTATCCGGGTCGCGTGGGGTACTGGAATGTGGGTGTGCCGCCTTCAGGGCCGATGGACCACCTGTCGTTCAGAATTGCGAACAGGCTGGTGGGCAATGCGGACAACGCTTCCGCGATTGAGTTTGCTACTACGGGTGGGCGGCTACGGTTTCATTCAGACGCGACGATTGCGCTGACGGGCGCGGAGATGAACGCGAAGCTCGATGGCAAGCTGCAACCGCTGTGGACAAAGATTGAGGTGAAGGCAGGCAGCACGCTGAGCCTCGGAGCGGCGGCGAAGGAAGGCGCGCGCACGTATCTGGCCGTGCGCGGGAGCTTCGATACGCAGCCATATTTGAACAGCCGCAGCACATTTGTGCTTGGTGGTTTTGGTGGCCATGCTGGACGGGCGTTGCGCTCCGGAGATGTGCTGCACATTGGACAGAAAGAGTTGCAGTTTGAAGCACCAGCAGTATTGCCTGCGATGTCTGTTCCAGTGCTCACGCATGAGTGGACGATCGGCGTGCTGTTTGGACCGCACACGGCGCCGGAGTTTTTTACCGAAGACGATATTGTGATGATCTTCTCCACGAAGTGGAAGGTGCACTACCAGAGCGACCGTACGGGCGTTCGTCTGGTGGGACCGAAGCCGACGTGGGCGAGAACGGATGGGGGTGAGGCGGGACTGCATCCGTCGAACATTCATGACAATGCGTATGCGATCGGCACGATCGACTTCACGGGCGACATGCCGATTCTGCTGGGGCCCGATGGGCCGAGCCTGGGTGGATTTGTTTGCCCGGCGACGATCGTGCAGGCAGAGCTGTGGAAGCTGGGACAGCTGAAGGCCGGCGACACCGTTCAATTTGTGCGGATGAGCCTGGCGCAGGCCGAGGCCATGGAGCGCGAGCAGGATGAGTTCTTGAAGGACTTCAGCCATGCACCGCCTGCGTTGCCTGCGGTGCCGGTTATTGAACCGGCCATCGTGAAGCAGGTGACGGACCGCGATCCTTCGATGACGTTTCGCGCGGATGGCGATAAGTATCTGCTGGTGGAGTATGGGCCGCTGCAGCTTGATCTGAACCTTCGCTTCCGCATTCATATTCTGGAGCAGGAGCTGCGCAAGGCGGATGTGCAGGGAATTATCGACATCACGCCGGGCATACGGTCTCTGCATGTGCACTATGACAGCCGCAAGCTGGCGCGGAAGACGCTGATCGATACGCTGGATGAGATCGATCGCGTGATGCCGCCGCTGGAGGACATCACGGTGCCTTCGCGCGTGGTGTATCTGCCGCTGTCGTGGGATGATCCGCAGGCGAAGCTGGCGCAGCAGAAGTACACGCAGGCGGTGCGGCCTGATGCGCCGTGGTGCCCTTCGAACATTGAGTTCATTCGCCGCATCAATGGGCTGGAGTCGATTGATGAGGTGTATCGCATTGTGCATGAGGCGCGATACCTGGTGCTGGGGCTGGGAGATGTGTATCTCGGTGCGCCGGTGGCGACGCCGCTCGACCCGCGGCACAGGCTGGTGACGACGAAGTACAACCCGGCGCGGACGTGGACGCCGGAGAATGCTGTCGGTATCGGCGGCGCCTATATGTGCGTGTATGGCATGGAAGGGCCGGGCGGGTATCAGCTGGTAGGGCGGACGATCCAGATGTGGAACGCGTGGAAGTCGACACCCGTGTTTACGCCGGGGACGCCGTGGCTGCTGCGGTTCTTTGACCAGGTGCGTTTCTACGACATTGGCGCGGATGAGTTGCTGACGGCGCGCGAGCAGTTTCCTCATGGACGCTTCCCTATCCGGATTGAGGAGACGACGTTCAGCCTGGCGGAGTATCAGAAGTTCCTGGAGTCGATTCGCGATGAGGCGGCGGCGTTCAAGAGCCATCAGAAGGCGGCGTTCGATGCGGAGCGAGAGCGCTGGCGCGAGGCTGGGTTGCTGACTGTCGCAGAACCTCCGGAGCCGGAGAAAGAGGCTGAGAGCGCGACGGTTCCTGAAGGCTGTGACGGCGTGTCTTCCCCGCTGACGGCGAATGTGTTTCAGATTGCGGTGAAGGCCGGCGATGCGGTGATAGAAGACCAGAAGCTGATTGTGCTGGATGCGATGAAGACAGAGATCGCGATTGGAGCGCCGATGAACGGCGTTGTGGAAGAGATCCACTGCGAGGTCGGGGCTGTGATCAATGCCGGGCAGCTGCTGGTTTCGATTCGCCCTTCCTGAAACGACAACCTGTGCTGAGAGGCAGTAACGACTATGGATATACACTCGCTCCGCAATGGCTATGCTTCCGGCCAGCTGACTCCTGAGGCTGTCGTCAAACAAGCTTATGACCGCATAGAAACAGAAGGACTGCATCCGGTGTGGATCAGTGTTGTACCGCGTGAGACGGCGCTGGCTCGTGCGCGTGAGCTGGCGACAAAGCCGCTGGCCGAGCTGCCACTGTATGGCATTCCATTTGCAGTGAAGGACAACATCGATGTTGCAGGACTGCCGACGACGGCGGCATGTCCGGCATATGCGTACACCCCGGAGCAGAGTGCGACGGTGGTGGAACGGCTGGAGGCTGCGGGAGCAATCCTGATTGGCAAGACGAACATGGACCAGTTCGCGACGGGGCTGGTGGGTACGCGAACGCCTTATGGTGCATGCTCAAGCGTCTTTGACAAGCGGTATATCTCGGGTGGGTCGAGCGCGGGTTCGGCTGTGGCAGTGGCGGCGGGGCTGGTGAGTTTTTCGCTGGGGACCGATACGGCCGGATCAGGGCGCGTACCTGCGATGTTCAACAACCTGATTGGGCTGAAGCCGACACGTGGTGTGTTGAGTGCGCATGGCGTGGTGCCCGCGTGCCGTTCGTTGGACTGCGTGTCAGTATTTGCGGAGACGGCTGAGGATGCGGCGACGGTACTGCGTGCGGCGCGTGGCTATGACGAGCGGGATGACTACTCGCGGGTTGCGCCGATTGGTGGTGGGGCGTCGCCGTGGGCTTCCTCCGCTGGCTTTCGATTTGGGGTGCCGAAGGCCGATGCACTGGAGTGGTTCGGCGATAACGAAAACCCTGCGCTATATCAGGCGGCTGTTGCCAAGCTGACTGAGCTGGGTGGCGTGGCGGTTGAGATCGACATTACGGCGTTTCTGGAGACAGCGCAGCTGCTGTACAAGGGACCTTGGGTGGCGGAGCGGTATGCCGCGATCAAGACGTTCTTTGAGGCGCATAGCGGAGACATGGACAAGACCGTTGCGCAGATTATTCAGAGCGCCACGAAGTACTCCGCTGCGGACACATTCAGCGCGATGTATCGGCTGGAAGAGCTGCGGCGCAGGACGCAGGCGGTGTGGCAGACGATGGATGTGATGCTGCTGCCGACAGCGCCGCGCACGTATACGCATGAGGAGATTGCGGCTGCGCCGATTGAACGCAACAGCCACCTGGGTCAGTACACAAACTTTGTGAACCTGCTGGACCTTTCCGCGGTAGCTGTGCCTGCAGGCTTTCGGCCGGATGGCTTGCCGTTTGGTGTGAGTGTGATCGGCAAGGCGTTCGCCGACGAGGCACTGCTATTGCTGGCGGACCGGTTGCAGCGTGGTTTGGTGACAACGCTGGGTGGCTCGCAACGAAAGCTGGCGGAGACGCCTGTGGTGCCTGCGATGACTCCGCCGCCGGGTTGCCTGCTGGTGGCTGTGGTGGGAGCCCACTTGAGTGGTCAGCCGCTGAACTGGCAACTGACGCAGCGCAAGGGACGGTTGTTCCGTACCTGCCGCACGCATCCTGACTATAAGTTCTATGCGCTGAAAGATACTGTGCCGCCAAAGCCGGGGCTGGTGCATATTCCGGGATTCGAGGGACCGGGTATCGAGGTAGAGATATGGGCGCTGCCGGAGGAGACAGTCGGCAGCTTTGTGGATGGTGTGCCGCCGCCGTTGACGATCGGGTCGTTGCGGCTGGAGGATGGCTCGCTGGTGAAGGGCTTTCTCGCGGAGCCCGTGGCGATTGAGGGGTCGCGTGAGATCACGCAGTTCGGTGGCTGGCGTAGATATCTGAGCAGCCTGTAGCGGGCATCAAGGATAGAAGCGCGTGGCGATGATCTGAGAACCGGGATTGGTGGCGCCGATGCTGCTGGTCCGGATAAGCAGCTCGAAGGGGCGCAGAGAGCCGTTGGGGCGCGTGGCCTGCTTGAGCACGAACTGCATCGCACTGGAGTTAAAGAGGGTGTCGGCTGCTGCCTGCGTGGCGGCCATATTCAAGCCTTGAATGATGAGGACGTGACCGGTGCCTTCGAGGTTCGGGAGATAGTCGACGACACCATAGGTTTGATTTTTAGTTCGCCCTATGCCGTTGAAGTATTGCCGCTGCTCCGCGCCTTGCGGGTGTTTGTTGAGCACATAGGAATGGTCGACTTGTGGGGTGTACTGCGGAGGGAAGTTGAGCTTGTCCTCAAAGAGGGAGACCCATGGATTGGTGTGACTGGAGCCAAGCAGAATGACGTTGGCGGTTTTCAGATCCTCCGTGGTGATGCTGCGCGCGAACCTGATCTCGGTGTGGCCTGGAGACACCTCAGGCAGTTGCATGAGCCGGGTAGCGATGTTGAGACTGACGACGCTGGTGTAGCGCTGCTCACGAAGGTCGGTGAGACTTGCTGCGTCGACGCCCGGGACCTGACGATTGTCAGAGAAGTATGAACCATCGGTGTACTCCTCAAGCGGCACCAGATGTCCGGTGAGGTTCTGCACAATGCCGAGTCCGCTGTCCGCTGGAACAATGATGGCGTTGCGGTTTTGCTGGAAGAGCTCCGCCCAAACGGGATGAGCCGCAGACTGTGTTCGCTTTTCATGCGTGAGGCCGAGCGTAAACCATAGTGCGGAAACAATGATGATGCCCATGACAAAGCCAGACAGTACCCCGCGCCATGGGAAAGTCGATGCGGTGTGGTCCATCTGCCTTGGGGACGGCGTCTGACGCGGTTCCGATGCGATTACCGGGGTAGTGATTGGATTTGGGGGAGGAGGGATAGGCCGATCGGCTTCGTGCTGAATTGCGTGAGGCGCCGGAAGATTCGCTGGCAGTTGCTCGAAGACTGGAATGTAGCCGCCGCGAGGGACCACGATACGCATGGTTTCAGCCTGCCCATCGGATTCGAAGTACTCGTCCAGCCGCCGCCGCAAGGTGCGCGCGTAGCTACGGACGATGTTGTCCTCACCGGGGTTGTAGTCCGGCGGCCGATTGAAGATGGCTGTGCCGATGCGCTGCTCTGTAAGCAGGCGAGCATTGCCCGTGAGGCTCTGTTCGCAGATATATAGAAGAAACTTTGGCAACAGCGCGGATTTGGATAGGCCTTTGCTGGCGGCGACGCGACACGCCAGATTCCACTCTTCGCTGAGATGGAGGTCTTGAGCCAGATTCATGTCCAGCGCCATCGGCGACTCGGTGGAGTCGTGTTCGGCCATCTTTGCGATCGTGCGTATGCCCGGCACCGAGTGGAGCCGGTCTGAATCCTTAGGACGCGGCTGTTGCTCAAGCTTCGGCATGGTTTTAGCTTAGCTGCCGCATATGAAACTTCAATGAATAGGATAGGGCATCGAGTCCTCATCTCTATGATTTGTAGAGGGGTAGAGAGGGGTGATATTACGGTGTGCGGGAAGAATCCACACAAAATCCCCCTTTTGAAACGTATCGAGACGGGCGCATGATTGCCCCAGGCCAAGAGTGGAAGCAAGAAAGCCGCAGTCAACATTGCGTCGAGCTCCACGTGTACCTATGGCAAGCCCAACCCATCTGGAGCGATCCTTGAAACGCATTTCCGTATTGATAACGATCTTGTTCGTGCTGACCTTAACGGCTGCCACGATGTTCGCGCAGTTTGAGACTGCATCAGTGCTCGGCTACATCCGAGACGGCTCGGGGGCTGCGATTCCCGGCGCGAACGTCTCGCTGATCAACGAAGAGACTAAATCGCAGGTGACGGTCCACTCGAACGCGCAAGGCGCCTATGAGTTTACCGATGTGAAGCTCGGCCGCTACCATGTGACCGCCCAAGCCAATGGCTTCGACATCAGCAGCACCGAGACGTTCGGAGTGCAGGTGAACGCACATCAGCGTGTGGATGTAGCATTGAAGATCGGTTCGGCCGCGGAAACGGTGAACGTGACCGGTGCGGCTGCCTTGCTGGAGACGGACTCCAGCGAACGTGGGCAGGTGATCGGGACGCGCGAGGTTGAAAACCTCCCGCTCAATGGCCGTGCTTATGCCGATCTCGCCGCACTGGTTCCGGGCGTGCGCCGCAACATTCTGGAAAACTCGACCGACTCGAGCCGCGATGCGAGCTTCAACGTAAACGGACAGCGCAGCGAGTTCAACAACTTCCTGCTGGACGGTTTGGACAATAACGCTTACGGTACTTCCAACCAGGGCTTCTCGAATGAGGCGATTCCTCCTTCGCCTGACGCGATCAACGAGTTCAAGGTCCAGACTGACAACTACTCAGCCGAGTACGGTCGCTCGGCCGGCGCTGTGATCAACGTGAGCATTCGCAGCGGCACCAACCAGTTCCACGGCAGAGCGTATGACTACATCCGCAATACGGCGCTCAATGCAATCGGGCCCTTTACGCCGCCAACCAACCCTCTGACCGGCGCTCCGCAAAAGCCGATCCTCATCCGCAACCAGTTTGGCGCAACCTTCGGTGGCCCGATCCGCAAGGACCACACGTTCTTCTTCGCCGATTACGAAGGCACGCGGCAGATCGTCCACGCCGTGATGCAGGCCACAGTACCAACCTCAAACCAGAACGGTACCAGTGCGCTCGCGATCGCGAATGGCGGGTACACATTCCTCGCGGGCAAGACTACGGAGAACGGGGGAAGTGCGATCCCTATCCGCAATCCGCTCACAGGACAGATTTACGCGAACGGTGTCATCCCGTTTAGCGATCCGACTGTGTCTCCCTTTGCCAAGGGCATTCTTGCTGCGCTGCCACAGCCGAACGTTCCTAACGATCCGTTCAGCAACAACTATGCCTCGTTGCCATCCGACACCATTCATGACGACAAGGGCGATATCCGCGTAGACGAGACCTTCAACGAGCGCACCAACGCGTTTGTGCGCTATAGCGAACACCAAGGGAAGATCTTCTCGCCGGGCAACATTCAGGGGCCCGCAGGCGGCAATGCCAACGGCATGGTCAACATCTTCAACCAGCAGATCGCCGGTGGCGTGACGCACGTATTCACGCAGAACTCCATCCTCGATGCGCGCTTTGCATTTACACGTACAGATGGTGGCAAGTTCCCTTACGGCCAGTCGCTACCCAGCCTGATGACCGGCATCCCCGGGCTGCCTACCGATCCACAGGTGGCGCGCAGCCTGAACGTGCAGAGCGTTGGGAACTACTCGCAGTTCGGCAATCAAGGCAGCAACCCGCAGTATCAGGATCCTTATATCTTCAACCCAAAGGTGAACTACACGCTGGTGCGTGGCCGGCAGACGCTGAAGATGGGCTACGAGTACCAGTCCATCTTCACGACCATCGACGACTTCAATCCCGTCGACGGGCAGGACACCTACAGCGGCAACTTCAGTTATGGAGGTGCGAACGCCTCGACATTGAGCGCGGCCGACACTGGCACCAAGGAAGCGGCGGACCTTGCTGACTTTATCTTCGGCGCACCCAACAGCTACCAGCTCAACAACTTTGTGAATGTTCACCTGAACCAGCGGATGCATTACCTGTATCTGCAGGACGACATCCGCCTGAACTCGAAGCTAACGATCAACGCGGGGCTGCGGTATGAGCTGGTGACGCCGCAGTGGGAGTCCAGCAACAAGCTCGCCAACTTTGACCCGACCACCGGCTCGCTCATCACTGCGACAAACGGGTCCATTTACAACCGTGCGCTGGTGAACATGCCTAAGCTGGACTTTGCTCCACGGCTTGGACTCGCCTACTCGCTGACCCCGAAGACCGTTGTTCGTGCCGGTTACGGTCTTAGCTACGCGCAGTTCAATCGTGAAGGCGGTGAAAACCTTCTCGTCTATAACCTGCCGAACATCGTGAACACGAACGTCAACCAGGCGCCAGTGAATGGCAACCCCGGCATCCTGGGAACGGGCACCTCGCTGCAGACTTGCACCACGGCGCAGGCCCAAGCGATGTATAACCCCGCCAACCCATCACCTTGCTTCCGCACATCCGATCAGGGCTTTCCTACTGGCTTCACGAGCCCGGCGAACGTGACGGCGGCAAGCAACTTCAACACGCAGGCACGCTACATTCCGAAGAACCTGCCTACTGGTTATGTCCAGGCGTGGCACCTAACGGTGCAGCGGCAGCTCTCGCCTTCTACATCCCTGGAAGTTGCTTATGTGGGTGAGCATGGCGTGAAGCTGCAGGTGCTAGCAGACTACAACCAGGCAACCGCGAACCCAGTAACCGCCACCTGCAATGCCACTGTAACGAGCGGTTGCGTCAATCTTCTTCTCAACAACCAGGGCCGCCCATTACAGACATTTCCGACGATCGAAGAGACGTTGCCGGCGGGTTTCCTTTCCTACAACGGTTTGCAGACCAAACTCGAGCACCACGTCGCGCACGGCCTGTATCTATTGAACTCCTTCACATGGTCGCGTGCGATCGATAACGCTGGTGGTCACCTCGACTCAAACGATGGGGACAACTCGCGTATCAACCTCGCCAATCCTTTAGGTGAGCGTGGACCGTCGGGCTACAACCAGCCGATCAACGAAACGCTTTCCGTGGTGTACGACCTGCCCTACGGCAAGGGTCGTATGTTCGGCAGCGATGCCCCCTTCGCTATGCAGGAACTGCTCGGCGGCTGGCAGATCACGGCCATCAATGATGCAAACAGCGGCCTGCCGGTCAACATCACCTACTCGCCTAACTCTTTCCAATCGGTCAGCACGATTCTCAATCAGCGTCCTAACCAGACACCTGGGATTCCTGCGGTTCTACCGAAGTCACAGCGTGTGAAGTTCAATGGCAACCAGGACATTGAAGTCCTTGCTGGTTCGGCCTTCACACCGAACACCCCAAACCCATTCAGCCTGCCTACCAACAATCAGCCCTACGGCAATGCAGGTCGCAACTCCGTTCGCTTCGACCCGTACTACAACCTGGACCTCGGTCTGCATAAGGCGTTCGAGCTGTATCCTGCAGGAACGACGTTCGACTTCCGCGTGGAAGCGTTCAATATTCTCAACCAAACCAACTACGCCTTCCCTTCCAGCAACTACTCGCCTAACTCCTCGAGCTTTGGCGCAGTAGCCGCAGCCAGCACCTTCCCGGCGCGTGTGCTTCAGTTTGCCGGCAAGATCATCTTCTAACTGAAACCTCAACCAAGGAGTTATCGCCATGAAGCTTGACCGTCGTCAGTTCGCTAACCTCGGAGCCGCGTCGGTTGCGGGTCTGCTCTCCCAGAAACTCTGGGCAGAGCAGACCCGCGTGGCGGCTTCTGCCGAGAACTTTTACTTCGCGATGATCGCGGACACGCACATCATCGACACCTTTTACGTCAAAGGCAGTGAGAACGGCGTGGAAGACAACACGACGATCCTGCAAACCACCGACCACCTGACCTTCACGCGTTCCGTGATCAATGCGATCAAGCTGCCAAATGGACAGACGGTCGAGCGCACGTTTCTCGTCGGCGATGTGTTTCACAACTATCCTTCGCCTGACTATGACTTCTACTTCAAGAACCGCACGCGGCTGGACAATGCAGCGGATCTGCTTGCAGGCTTCAACATGCCTGTCCATGCGGGCTGGGGCAATCACGACTACGAAGGCAACCCCACTAGAGGGATTACACGCGAGTTCTCGCACCGGCTGTTTGAGGCCAAGTTCAAGGCGAAGCCCTATTATGCGATCGACTACAAGGGCTTCCGCTTTCTGCATCTGAACAACTTCCTTGGCAGCACCTGGGACGAAAAGGGCGACCCGCGTGCACGCCAGTATGGGTCGCTGGGTGAAGAGCAGCTGAACTGGGCCGAGGCGCAACTGCATGACCGGAAGCCGACCCTGGTGTTTGTCCATTACCCGCTGTGGGTTGTGCGTCCGACCGAGGTGCAGGATTATGGGCTGCATCCGCTGCTGCGCAAGTATCAGGACAATATTCAGATCATCATCTCCGGCCACTGGCACAAGTGGATCGACTTCGCGCACACCTACGGCGCGCAGCATACGGTGATGGGCTCGACACGATATGACCAGAACTCGTTCATGCTGATGCAGGCCGACCCCCGCAAAGGGACTGTCCGCTGGGTGGACTCTACACGACCGTTGTGGTCTACGCACTACGCAACGCCTTACAAGCAGAGCTAAGGCTCTTTCAACGACGAAGGAAAATCAGATGAAGATGCTTCCCCTTTTTCTATGCGCCGGAATGGCGTATGTGCCGGTGTTCGCGCAGACGCCGGATGCCCCACTAAAACTTAACCAGATCCAGGTGATTGGAACACACAACAGCTATCATGCCGGCATCGCGCCGAGTGAGGCGAAGCTGTGGCAGACACAGCCGCAGTATGCCGAGGCGTATAAAGGACTCGACTACCAGCACAAGCCGCTGCCCGAGCAGTTCGATAGCGGAGTACGTCAGATCGAACTCGACATCTACGCTGACAGCAAGGGTGGACGCTACGCTGACCCTGCCGGCCCGAAGCGCGTGGCTGCCGCCGGACTACCTGCCGATCCGCCGTTCGATCCCGATGGGCTGATGAAGAAGCCGGGCTTCAAGGTGATGCATGTGCAGGATGTCGACTATCGCAGCACGTGCCAGCCCTTTACCGGGTGCCTGAAGCAGATTCGCACATGGTCGCACGCACACCCTGAGCATATGCCAATCTTCATTCTGGTTGAGACCAAGCAGGGCTCAAGCGGCAAGCTGAAGCTCACAGAGCCGGAGCCGTTTACGACCGCGACCTTTGACGCCCTGGATGCCGAGATACGCTCGGTCTTCCCTGCCGATGAAATGGTTACACCTGATGATGTGCGGGGCCACTATGCAACGCTGAATGAAGCGGTGCTGGCTGGCAACTGGCCGACGCTGGCAAGCGCGCGCGGCAAGGTTGTCTTCCTGCTCGATCAGCGAAACGTAACGCAGGTTTATCTGGAGGGGCATCCCTCGTTGCGCGGCCGTGTGCTCTTTACAAACTCTGTCCCAGGTGAAGCGGATGCCGCGTTCACTGAGCGCAACGATGGACCGGCGGACGAGATTACTGCGCTGGTAAAACAGGGCTATCTTGTGCGGGCTCGGACCGACTCCGACACGAAAGAGGCGCGCGTTGACGATACGGCCCATCGCGATGCCATGATGGCAAGCGGAGCGCAATTGTTGAGCACCGATTATCCCGCGAGTGAGCCTGCACGGTGGGCGGGCCATTACGAGGTGGCTCTGCCGGGCAGTGTGGTTGCCCGCTGCGACCCCGCGAATACGCCCGCTGGCTGCACAATCGACAACGCGAAGTAAGATACACCCATCGCGCGAGCCGTTTAGGTCTCGCGCGATGGGTGTATGAAATTGCGGGTTATCCCATGAACCAGAGAAGAGGGCTGCTGCCGAAGTTACCCGGATTGGGCAGCGCTGAAGCCAGCCGGTTTTGACTCAACCCCATCCATTGCCGAAAGTGCCCGCGCATTGCTCCACAAAAATCTCCGGCAGAAGACGGCCGGAGCCGACATCGTTTGCTGCTCGGACCCGATAATGGGTGATTGCTCGTAGATGTCACCACCTTTGACTGCCCCGCACATGACAATGTGATGGTTGCCACAGCTTTGGTCGGTGCCCTCGTTGTTGGAGCTGAGAGTGCGGCCGAAGTCGGAGGCGGTGAAGGTAGTTACATCGTTCTCCAGTCCCATTCAGGTGCGTACTTGATCGAAGTAGGTTAAGAAGCGTGCCCGATTATTTTGAGCCTGTGGTTTGAGGTTGGCCGACGCCTGAGGCTGCCTGTATTAATTCGTTCATCCCATCCAATATCGTGAAGCGAATGAGTGCGCTGGGTTTCTTGATTTCGTCCAGCTTGTTCGTTTGCTCTGTTGTCCAATCGGCTGGAGCCTTTTCGCCTTTGGCGAGATAGGCGAGTGCCTGTTGGCCCATGGCGGTGAGTTCGGTGAGTTGAGCGGCGCGGGTGGAGACTACAGCGAGGCGTGGCGACAACGGGAACTGCTGCTGCACCTGGGGGACAACGTTAGCAAGCTGCTTGAACCAGGCGTCGAGTGCAACTCGGTCCGCAGTATCTTCTTTCGGATTTGCGAGGAGGCGCGTGACGGCGAGTTCGAAGTTGTGGCGTGAGGGCGGGTCGGGACGCACGGCGTCCACGAAGCCGTCGAGAGGGGTGAGTTGGTCGGTGTGTTGCCCCTGGTAGCGATCATGGAACGGAACCGGCTCGAAGACAGAAGCGAAGGTGCGGAGCACGTCGATGTTTTCCGTGCCGGCGAGATTGCGCAGGGCTGCGTCCTCATAACTGATGTGCGTGAGGCCGAGACCTTCTAGCTCGATGGAGACCGGAATGAGGCGACGATACATATCGTTCACATCGCGCACATTCGCGGGTGACCAGAAGCGCTCGGCGATGGCCGCGGTGCGCGGCCAGATGCGGGAGTCGATGGTGCGTGCGTCGAGCTGCTCGCCCCACATGCAGACCTCTCCGCCGAGGATGAGCTTCTGCTCGGCAGGTGTGAGGTCTGAGCCGGATGGGATGGGATCGGCGAGGTAGTGAACGCCGGCAGGCTTCATGCCGTCGAGATAGTACGGCGCGGAGAGGATGCCTGCATAGCCTTCCTTTGCGCCCTTGGAGAGCGAGGCTTCGCCGCGCCATGATTGCACGACGATGTCCTTGGGCAGCGTGGGGGTGAGGATCTCGTCCCAGCCCATCATGTGCTTGTGCAGGCGAGTGAGGATCTTGAGCACGCGGGAGTTGAAGTAGGCCTGCAGCGCCTCGTTGTCCTTGAGGTGGTGCGCCTTCATGAAGGCGAGGATGCGCGGGTTGGTCTTCCAGTCGGGCGCGGGGGTTTCGTCGCCGCCGATGTGGACGTAGGCATCGGGGAAGATGGTCGACATCTCGGTGAGGAAGCGGTCGATGAAGACGTAGGTGGCATCGCGCGTGGGGTCGATGGCGGTGTTGCTGACGCCGAACTCGCGGCGGATCTCTGTAGGCGTGGTGCCGCTGGCGAGCTCAGGATAGGCGACGAGCCATGCGGTGCTGTGGCCGGGCATCTCGAACTCCGGCACGACTCGGATGCCGCGGGCGCGGGCGTAGGCGACGATCTCCTTTGCCTGCTCCTGCGTGTAGAAGAGGCCGTCGAAGCCGAGCTCAGTGAGTTTTGGATAGACATGGCTCTGCATGCGGAAGCCCTGGTCTTCCGTAAGGTGCCAGTGGAAGACGTTGAGCTTGACCGCGGCCATGCCGTCGAGCGTGCGCTTGATGACCGAGACAGGCTCGAAGTGACGGCCGCAGTCGATCATGAGGCCGCGCCAGCGAAAGCGGGGGGTGTCATGAATCGTGACTGCGGGGATGACGTAGCCACTGCCGTCTGGCTGCACGAGTTGCACGAACGTTTCGAGGCCGTGCATCGCGCCGAGATCGTTGGGCGCATCGATCTCGGCGCCGGTGGATGTGACGTGGAGCGAGTAGCTCTCGTCCTCGTCGATGGATTGAACGGGCGCTGAGAGGTGGTCAACCTTGACGATGAGCGGAGTTGTGCCCGCGACGCCTCGACCGGCGTGGCGCAGAGCGGCGGCGAACTCAATGCGGCGGACGGCGCGGTCGATGGCGCCGGTGAGGCGAGCGTCAGAGACGCCGGGAAGCTGGACAGCGAAGGTGGAGTGGAGCGCGAGGCCGCCGGAGCCGACGGTCATCTCTGCGGGCTGTGGCATGAGGTTGTTGTGAAACTGCACTTGAGCACTCGCGGGGATACTGCAGATGGCGCAGGCCAAGGCGGCGGCTGCGCCACGTTTCAACACTGTCAAAACGAATCACCTCATCGACGATATCGCCGCGCGGAGTGCTGCCTGTCCTGCGAATTGTTCCCAGGATATCGTTCCCAACACAGCGTGGTCACGATAAGGGTATCGCAAGCGAAGAAGGTGGCGCGAAGCGATGTGGAACCTCGCACGCACCTGTAAGACACAATGCCGATGGCTGATGCACGACTACGGCGTGGGTCCGTCTTCTTGTGGGACTTCCCTGCCTTCTCCGGGGAAGGGCCACTTGCGGTTGAGCGGTTGGGTCTCTTCGCGGACGGACTTGGGGATGTTGTTGATCTTAAGATTTTCGAACACATGGACGCCAAGTTTGCCTGCGCTGGCGAGGTCCATATCGCCATCATGATCAAAATCGGTGGCGACGAACTGCGTACCGGCGCTGGCCGTGCCGTTGACGGAGAGCGCCGTGCGGATGAAGAGCGGATCGTCAGCCGGGTCCGCAATACGCATGGTGCTGGAGACCTGCTTCTCACCAAGGTGGTGCGGGTGTGCGTGGGCCAGCGCGACCCCGGTGGGCAGCTTGTAGGCGTAGACGACGATGGGATCGTAGGAGCCGGGATCGTTGCCGGAGTGGCCGCGATAGCGCTTGCCGGTGATGAGCTCGGGCTTGCCGTTACCGTCGATATCGACGAGAGCGAGCGCGTGCGACTGCGAGAAGGACTCGTCGATGGTGTGGCGAACCCAGACGCGGTGCGCGGGTGTGCCGGACTGCTCAAGCCAGTAGAGACCATAGCCGTGGCCCTGGCCGTAGATGAGGTCCATCTTGCCGTCGTGGTTGACGTCGTAGCCGAGGATGGGAAAGCCGGTGTCGCCGAGATCCCATACCGGGTGCCACTTCCACTGATCGCGGTCGGCATCGATTTGCTCGAACCAGCCGTGCGGGGTGATGACGTCGGGCTTGCCGTCGCCGTTGATGTCGACGACGCCGATGCCGTGGCCGTCCTGCTCTTTGCCGCCGAGGTGATGGACGATGGGCTTGCTCTTGCTGAAGTCGACCCAGAGGATGCCGGAGCGGTTGTAGTGGGCGAGTGCGATGTCAGGCTTGCCATCGCCGTTGATGTCGGCGAAGGCGCCGCCTTCGGTATCGAAGCTGTCGGTGATCTTTTCGGCCTTCCACTGCTCGCCGGCGGCGGTGGCCTTAGGGCCGGGGTTGCGATACCACCAGAGGCCATTGGAGATCCAACCGGTGGTGATGAGGTCGGGCAGGCCGTCGTGATCGACGTCGACGATCCACTCGCCGCAGTCGGAGACGAACTCGTTGTGGATGCCGACGGTGCGGAACTGGTGCTGCTTCCAGTCGCCACCGTTGGCTCCGGGGTTCTGGTACCAGTAGGCGCCGCTGAGGAGGTCGGGGAAGCCGTCGCCGTTCATGTCGAGGACGGAGATGCCTTCGGCGTGGTCGGTGCCGAGGCGGTGCACGAGGAAGGCGATGCGCGGCTGGCCGCCGGGACCATCGCCAGGATGCTGCATGCGGAATTCGGTGGCGTGCGCGGGGTCCTGCGCGGAGGCGATGCCGCATGCAAGCGCAGGCAATAACAGCAGAGCGAGATGCTTCGAAGAGAGTTTCACGGAGAGCTCCATGGGGTTGAACAGCTAGACCAGCTTCATCGTTTCGGGGTTCCAGTGGACGACGCTGTCGCGTTCGACGCAGAGATTGCAGAGCAGGGCCGCACCGGCGGCGCGGAAGCCGAAGGTCGGGTCTTCAACAACAGGCTTGCGGCTGCGCACGGAGTTGAAGAAGTTGTGGAAGTGGTCGTAGCTGTCGAGATACCCGTCAGGGACGACGAAGGTTTCGACGTCGCGCGGCGGCGGACCGGCGGGATGCTCGATGGGGTACTTCTTGCGGTACTCCTCGACGTACTGCTTCTGCATGGCGTCGGCGAAGGTGGAGACGGTGTAACCGGGCTCTTTGGACATGGGGCTACGCACGACGCTGACGGACTTCGGCGTAATCTCCATGGTGCCTTCGGAGCCGGTGAAGAGGAAGCCTTCGCTCTCGGCACCGCCATCGACGAAGTTGACGCGGAGGCTGAGGTTGAAGCCTTCGGGGTAGTCGAGCAGGCCGAGGAGAACATCGTCGGCGTCGCGGCCGTCCTTCCAGTAGCGGATGCCGCCCATCGCCACAGCGCGCGTGGGGCCGTGCGAGCCGGTGATGAAGTGCGTGCCGCTGAAGAGATGCACGAAGAGATCGCCGGCAACGCCGGAGCCGTAGTCCTTCCACTTGCGCCACTGGAAGAAGTGCTCGGCGTTCCAGGGGATTTTGGGCGCGGTGCCGAGGAAGCGCGGCCAGTCGCAGGTTTCGGTGGAGGCGTCGAGCGGGATGGAGTAGTTCCAGGCTCCGATGGAGGAGTTGCGGTCCCAGTGGGCGCTGACCATGTTGAGCTTGCCGATGGCACCGGCGGCGAGAAGCTCCTTGGCCTTGGCATAGAGGATGTTGCTGACGCGCTGGCTGCCGACCTGCAGGATGCGGTTGGTGGAGCGCGCGGCCTCGATGATCTCGGGGCCATCAGAGTAGAGGTGGATCATCGGCTTTTCGAGGTAGACGTCCTTGCCTGCGTGCATGGCGTCGACGGCGGCCTGTTTGTGCCAGTGGTCGGGTGTGGCGATGAGAACGGCGTCGACATCCTTGCGGCTGAGGATCTCGCGGTAGTCGCGGGTGGTGAAGATGTCGGCGCCCCAGAGTTCTTTGGCGTGGGTGAGGCGGCCGTCGTAGCAATCGGCCACGGCGACGAGCTTGACGCCGGGAACCTGGATGGCTGTTTTGGTGTCTCCCTGACCCTGGATGCCGGCGCCGATGAGGGCGAGTTGAATGTTGTCGTTAGGTGAACGATTGACCGCCTGGGCGAGGAGAGGGTGCA
Source organism: Granulicella sp. 5B5 (assembly GCF_014083945.1). GTDB lineage: Bacteria > Acidobacteriota > Terriglobia > Terriglobales > Acidobacteriaceae > Granulicella. The sequence continues at coordinate 1,564,551 of NZ_CP046444.1, forward strand.
GTTGAGAGACGGTTCCGGCGGCTGCGGCTGTTTTTACAGCCGACTGAAGAAATGTCCTGCGATCGAAGGTGCGCATTGTTTGGCTCTCGAAGTGTGGGGTGCGTTTCGGCTGCATAGCACTATAGAGGAGCAAACGAGTGGTTGGGAAATGAATTGTCGCGGAGCGATAATTTCCTGGGATTGCGAGTAACATTCGCAGCTGATTGGAGTTAGGGCGTAGTCCGACGACGCGGGGGCGCGTTATCGCTAAGGTCCAGAAGAAAACGGCTTCAGTTCGTGGCCCCGCCGACGATGGCCCTGGGATCGTCGCTGTCATACAGAGAAAGAAGTCTTCCGTCCATGCACGTTTGTATTACGTCGCCATTGAGGCGATAGATGCCCCGGGCTCCTGTAGCGACCCAGTTGCAGCAAACCAGGGTACGGATGACCCGGTAGATCGTACTTGCCGGGTACAGCGTCATCTGTTGCAGCTCACAAACGCGGAGGCCTCCAGGATGCTTCCCCAATATCTCCACAATCGAAACGGCTCTATGAACAACAGGCACCCAGTATGTTCGATCCGGTTGTGTGTGATTTTGGGCTGGCATTGCACCTCCGAGAAAACGACATTTCAATGCAGCGAATCAGCGCGAAACGGGCAACCATGAGCAGTTGAAGACGACGCTGAACGCTGCCATGTTCTCATGGCGAATCCTAAGGAAGAGATACTGATCAAGTCCAGATTTTTGGGGCGGATCGTTCAAGCAGAGGGACAGGTCGTAGCCGCGACAGCAAGAGGCGAGAACGCCGGAGGCGTTGATGAATCCAGATGTCAGTGGTGTGGCGACTCAGCTAAACTGGCACACAATCGAGTGAGCTACGCGAGGTCGCAATCGTACGACACAGATGCCGCGCTTGCTCGATATGGTGCCGACACGATGACTCGCAGCGATTTTGAAGACCATGAGGTGTCTCCAGCCTTCAATCACTGGGTCCTCTTCTGGATTTGCTATGCAGCGCTCTGGACACTCGCAGCCGCGTTGCTGGCGAGCCAATCGTATCTCGGTCACTGGATCAACCCGTCGCAAAGGCCTTCAGGGCCGTACTTCCTTATAGAACTTGAGGTCTGGTATACGCGCGCCGCGTTTTCATCCGTGGCAGTGTGGCTGGCGCTGCGCTACCGCTTTAGAACAACGACGTGGCTGCGTATTCTGCTGCTTCACCTATCGGTGAGCCTTCTGCTGGACGCACTCGCCCTGTTGGTGATGGCAACGTTTCGCCACTGGTCAGAACCAGGCAGACCGACTTTTACGACAGCGCTCAGGCAAACCGTCTCGATGCACATAGCCTTCAACCTGCTGGTGTACTGGGTGCTGGTTGGATTGGTGCACATCTGGCACTACTACAACGATGCGCGCAAAGAAGAGGTGCGGAGCGCACGCCTGCGCGGTGAACTGGCGAACGCTCGGCTGACTGTACTGAAGGCCCAGCTGCATCCTCATTTTCTGTTCAACGCACTCCATTCCGTGGCGACGCTGTTGCACGAAGATGTTCATGCGGCTGAGGACCTGCTGTTGCGATTAAGCAGCCTGCTAAGAGTTGTCCTGGACGATACCCATTATCAGGAGATCAGCCTGCGCAAGGAGATCACAATCCTGGAGTGGCACCTGGGAATTGAACGCATCCGCTATGGTGACCGCCTCACCACGAAGACAGGAATCGAGGACGAGCTTCTGGACTGCGCGGTCCCACACCTGATTCTGCAGACACTTGTGGAGAATGCCATTCGGCATGGAATCGGCAAGCATCCAGGCAACGACGTAGTTGGGGTATATGCGAGGCGGGCCGGGGAGTCGCTTGAGATCGAAGTCACCAACTCCAACAGCGTTCTGACGACGTCGCAGCAGGAGGCGCTGCGGGAAGGGATCGGACTCTCTAATATGAAGTCCCGGCTGCACGAACTGTATAACGGCCGGTCTTCCCTTCGGCTTACAAACATGAAACCCCGAGGAGTGTCAGCGGTTGTATCCATTCCCTATCGCCGGATGGAGAAGGAACCATCAGCGGCGCCAGAGTTTTTCCAATGACGATCAAAGCCATCATCGCGGACGATGAGCCGCTGACACGTCGAAGCATCCTGCGGATGCTTCGATCTCATCCGGAGTTTCTGGTGCAGGCTGAGTGCAACGATGGGCTTTCAGCGGCAAAGGCCATCACGCGTCTGGCTCCGGATGTGGTCTTTCTCGATGTGCAGATGCCCGGATTTGACGGCCTTCAGGTGATCGCCGAGATAGGCCTTGAGAGGATGCCGCTGACAGTGTTTGTTACGGCGCATGCGCAGTATGCGGTGCAGGCATTTGAAGGCAGGGCCGTCGATTATCTGCTGAAGCCGTTTGGCCAGGTGCGATTCGATGAGACGATTCGACGGATTGAAGACCGCCTGACGACCGCACTGCTTACTTCGGCTTCGCTAAAGGCAGCACCGGGAACAAGCGTTGCGCAGACCAGATACATGGAATGGATCCCGGTGAACCACAAGGGCCGCATCTCTCCGCTGAAGGTTGGGGATGTGGATTGGATCCAGGCGGAGAAGAACAATGTGCTGATCCATGTGGGCGACAGAGTTGAAGTGATCCGAAGGACACTCCACTCGCTGGCGAAGGAGCTGGACCCACGAAAGTTTCTGCGAATCCATCGTTCGACCATCGTCAACGTGGAGAAGATAGCCGAAGTTCAAACCTGGCAGAACGGCTATCACAGGGTCAGACTGCAGTCCGGCGAGTTGCTGCGCATGAGCCGCTACCAGCTTGAAAGCGCCCGCCTGCTGACTGGGCGCGGCGGACAAAACAAGCCTGACTGCTGATGCTCACATGTGCAGCGGCCGACGCGATAGATGTCCAAGCGACGGTGCGAATGGCCTCGACAGGCCCTCCCTTCTACGACTCGTCACACGCTCAAGACGAGTCGTCCCATGGTTCTAGACAGCAATTTCCTTGCGCTCCTACTATTCTCCTGCATTTCAATTGGCACTTTATATCAAGGGGGAAACATGGAGCAGGATGTCATAGTCAAATGGGCCCAGACACTATACGGGGCCTGCGGACAATCCGCAGCAGCTGCAGGTAAAAGCGGAGACGTCTCTGCTTCAGGGGATCGCAAGCACAGCAAGATGGCCTTCGCAGTACGTTTTGGCTTGATGGCGATCGCCGCTATCGTTCTCTTCGCGTTCGCAACAAGGCAGAGCCATGCGCAGGACGTGGGCACGATTCTGGGTACAGTCCAGGACTCGTCGCATGCTGTCGTTCCAGGGACGACCGTTCTGGTGAAGAACAGTCAGACGGGGTATACGCGCATGGTGACGGCGGATACAGCAGGAGCCTACACAGTTTCGCAGTTGCCGATCGGCAACTACACCATCACCGCGTCGGAGAGCGGCTTTGCAACGACGGTGCTATCGAACCTGGCGTTATCGCTGGACCAATACCTGCGCGTCGATATCACGCTGTCAGTAGGCGCGGTGCAGAACACAGTGGATGTCAGTTCCGATACGGTGTCACTGGTGGATACGCACACTTCAGCCATCAGCGCGCAGATTGAGCAGAAGCGCATCGAGGATCTGCCCGTCAACGGAAGAAATCCGAACTCGCTGCTGGTCCTTGTGCCGGGTGTGAGCACGGTGAGCGTGCCGACGATTCCTGGCATTCTCGGAGATACGGCCACGATCAACGGCACGACTGCATCGATGGATGAATACCTGATCGATGGCGTTCCGTTCAATGCCGTGCAGCGGAGCGACAGCAACCCGCTGCCGCCTCCTGATCTTTTTCAAGAGTTCCGCATCCTGACGACTGGCTACTCGGCCGAGTACGGCAGAGATGGTGGAGCTGTAATTGTGGGCGCCACCAAGTCGGGAACGAATGAGTTCCATGGCACGCTCTGGGAGTTCCTTCGCAACAACGACCTTAACGCCAAAAATTACTTCGCCGCCTCGGTGCCCACGCTTAAGCAAAACCAGTTTGGAGGAGCCGTGGGCGGGCCGGTGGTTCTGCCCGGTTATAACGGACACAACAAGACATTCTTCTATACAGGCTACCAAGGAACGCGGGTTAGGCAGAGCGCGATCGTATCCACGGCGATCCCGGTAACCGCCGCGGAGTTGAATGGGAACTTTGGTACAGCACAGGTCAACCCCGCCAGCTTCGATCCGTCCGCTCTCGCGATCCTGAAGCAGCTGCCCTCTGCGAATACTCCGAATGGGTTTTACGATGGGCAGGCATCGCAACCGACGAATGGCGATCAATTTCTGGCGCGCGTGGACCAGGTTGTGACGAAGAACAACACAGTCGATGCACGCATCTGGCGCGACCATACGACGGTCACCAACCCGTTTGCCAGCGGCAGCACGAGCAACCTCCCATGGACGCCGTCACTGTTCGATGCCCTCATCTACTCGGGCGTCATCAATGACACCCACATCTTTACACCGAACCTGGTGAACCGGATGAGCAGCGGCTTTCTGCGACGCGACGAGAACCGCACGAACTCCGTTAAAGAGAACGCGACTGCGTTTGGAATTCAGATTGCGCCCTCGACGACACCGTTTCTCCCAAACGTCAGCGTGAATGGACGCATGAGCCTGCAGGCCGACATTGGCGGACTGCCGACAAAACTGGACAACGTTTTCAGCTTCTTCGACACGGTGACGTATGACCGCGGGCCGCATGAGATGTCTTATGGCATGACGCTGGAGATGGCGAACTTCAAAGGCGTCCCCGCGTTCGACAATGGCACGTTTGCCTTCGACGGAAGCCGCACCGGCAATCCGATGGAAGACTTCCTTCTCGGGCTTCCTCATACTTTCTCGCAGGGATCGCTGCGGGTCGACAATGATGTTACAGAGAACTTCGGCTTTTTTGCCCAGGATAACTATAAGGTGACCAAGCGATTGACTCTGAACCTGGGCCTTCGCTATCAGTACGAGAACCCCATGTACAACCGGCTCGGTTATCACGCGACGTTCGAGCCAGGAATCCAATCGTCACGGTATCCGAATGCTCCACTAGGTCTTCTCTTCATCGGGGACCAGGGCCTGCCTAAGTCCATCTACAACCCCGATAAGAACAACTTCGCACCGCGTATCGGCTTCGCGTATGACCTGACCGGTGACGGCAAGACGAGCCTGCGTGGCGCTTATGGTGTCTTTATTCAGTTGATGGATGCGCAGTACAGCGTGTACCTGAATGTGAATGAACCTTTCGTCGCCAACTTTACACTCACCAATCCACAAAGCCTTTCAAAACCATGGGGGAGTGCTTATCAGGGTGGCGTGAATGACCCTCTGACCATCTTTCGCGAGAACGTCGGCAAAGGAGACTTTATTGCACCTACAACGGCCTACGCCGCGGACGCGAATTTGCGCAATGGATATGTTGAGCAAACGAGTCTCTCGCTGCAACGCCAATTGCCCTGGCAGACGATGGTGCAGATAGGCTATGTGGGCACCTTTGGCCGCAAGCTGCCCCTGGACTATGAACAGAACCCAGGGATCTACAATCCAGCCAATCCAACAGCGTCGCTCGACAGCACTCGCCGCTACGACCCGGGCGTGCTTCAATCCATCAACCACTTCAGCAGCGCCAACAACCGCAACTACAACTCACTGCAGTTGAGCGCGAACCGGCGGTACGCCAAGGGTCTCGTGATCTCCGCGGCGTATACCTACTCACGTTCGATCGATCTGTTCTCGAATCCAGCGCTGTCGGAGACGTCGAACCCTTTCAATCTCAGCTTCGATCGCGGCCCGGCAGACTTCGATAAGACACAGGTCTTCTCGGGGTCTGTGGTGTATGAACTGCCATTCTTTGCGCACTCCCCCCATGCGCTCCTCCGCAATGTTGTTGGTGGCTGGGAGGCGTCTGGCGTAGTGCAGCTTACGAGCGGTCTTCCGATCAACGTTTTAGACGGCCAGGACATATCGCACACAGGCATCGGACTTGATCGACCGAATACCGTTGGCGATCCGCACCTTTCCATGAGCCGCTCACATGCGCAGAAGGTGCGGGAGTACTTCAACACCTCCTCCTTTCAATATGCGACCGTGGGCACGTTTGGAAATACGACACGAAACTCGCTGCGTGGGCCTGGCTATGAAGACGTCGATGGTGATCTTATGAAGAATTTCGACGTGGCTAACAAGCTTCACTTTCAGTTCCGCGCCGAGGTGTTCAATCTATTCAACAGGGTGAATTTCAATAACCCCGACTCCACTGTAGCGGATGGTGTGAACTTTGGGCAGATCAGAACGGCACTGGACCCGCGCGTTGCACAACTCGCACTCAAGATGACGTTTTAATGGAGAAGCAATGAAGAAGCACTTAACTGCCGTACTCGGGATGGCGATGCTCACAGGCATGACGACGTATCATCGCCGTGCGCTCGTCATCCCACTCTTCGGTGCGCAGGCTGTTACGGAGACAACATCGCAGCCGCAACAGATTGCCAAGGGCGTTTGGTTCTTTGTGGGAGACAAGAGCAAGGGATACAGCAACACCACGGTGATTGAGATGGAAGACTATTTGATCGTGGTGGACGCCAACTATCCCGGCCGCGCAAAGGAACTGGTGCAGATCGTCAAGGGTCTGTCGCCAAAACCGGTGCGCTATGTCTTCGATACTCATGCGCATGGGGACCACTCGTATGGCAATGCTGTGTGGACGGCGTCGGGCGCGACGACCCTGGCGTTTCAGGGCGTCGCGCTCGATATGGACAAATGGGAGCCCACTCGCTGGCGGCAGGCCATGCCCAAGCGGGCCGATCTGCGCGAGACAGGACAGAACGATGTGCAACGTCCGCAGAAATTGATCTACGGCCATAAACTCGTTCTGAAAGACAAGATGCGCGACGTAGAGTTTTTGGCTTTCGGGTGGGGACACACCGAAGGTGACGGTTATGTGTGGCTGCCCAGGGAGCGAATTCTTTGCACGGGCGATGGTGCAGTGAATGGTCCGTACAACAAGGTGATTGATGCAAACCTTACGAACTGGCCGAAGGCCCTGGACCGCGTTGCTCATCTTAGACCGCTGCATGTGTTGCCAGGGCATGGGAAGGCAGGCGATGCGGAGATCCTCACCGGACAGGCGCAGTTTTTTCGCGATCTTCGGCGGGCCGTCGCCGACGACATTGCCAAGGGGCAGAAACCGCCAGCCATGACAGTAGAACTGCCAGCCGCTGACCGGAACTGGGTTCCGATCAGCAGACCCGATCTATGGCAGCAAGACATCGCGACGATGTATCTCGAGCTGGTCTCACATAAGCCGGCCGGCTCGCTGCCGCATGAGTGGAAGTAGATGCTGTGCCCGATAGATCGTTGAGACTTCCCTGCCCGATAGCGCATGCATGCAACGTCACCTCACTTCGCACACGATGCGCAGGCATCCTGAATCTGTAGAAGCTCGGGCATGGCTTCCGTCTCTGAATCCACAACCGCGCGAACCAGGCCTTCGGAGTTTTTCGACTTGACTCTTTGGGTGATCTGCAACTCAAACGACAGATCCGTCTTGCCGTTGGGTTCGACGGAGAACTCGAGATCTGGTGTCGCAGTCATGGAGCCTTTGGGCGGCGTAATGAGCAGATGGCCCTTCACCTGGTGAGCAGTACGATTCCGCACTACTACTTGGATTTGCCTGCTGAAGGGCAGAGTGCTTTCGGAGGTAATCGGAGGTATCGTATCCATCTCTATGGGTGAGAACATCACTCGCCATCCCAGCTTGGGCTGACGGAAGTAGGTGAGCAGCCCCTTGGTGTGGAAGGGCGAAGCCGGATATGGATTCCCTCCATCCCACTTCGGACTGACGACAAGCTCGGTCGAGGTCCAGTACATTTTGCCGATGAAATGCGGCCTGTTCAGGAGAAGGTGGTTGTATTCATCGACGGTGAGGGCTTGAAAATACTCGCTGCCCTTGCCTGTTCCCTGCCGGCCAAGGACTGCACCTGCACCATACTCCGTGATGACCATTGGCTTGTTGCCAGCATAGGTTGCGAGCGCATCCAGCTCCGGGACGAGATCCGTCAGCTTATCGGTGTACCAGCCTGCGTAGATATTCACGGCCAGAAAGTCCATCTCGCCATAACAGATATCGTGGCGCAGCTGGGCCGAGACTTCGGTGAAGGGCCTGGTTGGATCGAGAGTCTTGCCGTACTGGATCGTGTCGTGCACGTACACTTCCGATCCAGATTGGTCGGTCCTATTTTCATTTCCGACGGACCACGCGAAGATGCTGGGGTGACTTCGATCCCGTACGATCATTCTGCGAAGCTGATCGCGGGCGAAGCTCATGGTCGCGGGGCTCGCCAGCTGCTCGCCAGACAGTCCTGTGACGTTGATCTCTTCAAGGACGAGCAAGCCATACTTGTCGGCGGCATCCAGTTCGGCCTTTGTGGTTGGATAGTGGGCCGGTCGGAAGATGCGGAAGCCCTTGTCATGAAACATCTTGATCTCGCGATCCGCGAGGCCATCCGGTTGCGAACGTCCAAGGCCTGGATAGTCGCCATGGCGATCAAAGCCCTGCAGACCAAGCACGGGATGACCGTTCAGAAGAAGATCGCCGTCACGAATGGAAATATCGCGGAAGCCAGTCTTCTCGGACACCTTCATTTCGCCGGTCGAGGGGTGCGTGGTGATTGTAACCGTGTAGAGGTTTGGATGTTCGAGGTCCCATAGCATTACATTCTTCAGTTGAAGCTTGATGGGTTGAGCCACGCCGTCCGAAGCAGGGATGTGAATTGGTTCGGACCTGGACAGGACCGTGTGACCGTCGGGACCCTGAACGCGAATGTTCGCCATCAGGTCTTCAGGGTGACCGCTGGAGTTGACGACAGATGGATAGATCGCGAGTGTGCCATCGGCGCTGCCCTGCGCGCGGAACTCGGTGATACCAACAGATGGCAACTGTTCGAGAGAGATGTTCTGAAGAAGGCCCGTATAGTTCCAGTAGTAATAGCGCAGCTTTTGGAAGACGCCCATTGCGGAAGGACGTGAGTCCACAATCACCGCGAGCGTGTTCACTCCCTGATGGACATTGGGCGTAACGCGGAAGCTTCGTGGCAGATATCCACCGGCGGATGCTCCGACCTCAACTCCGTTGACGAAGTATCGACAAGACCAGAAGCACGACTCGGACTTGATGTAGAGTTCACCTTCGCCTTTATGGGGAAGCGTGAATTCTCTGCGATAGGTTCCGAGAAGCCCGTTGGGGTGCATCCAGCGGTGGTCTACCGTGTCGATCGAGTTAGGGACCTCGACGTCACTCCAATGCGCATCGTTGTAGCCTGGTCCGATGACCTGGGGCGAGGCACCGTCCATGGAGCCCCGCGGGAGCTCTTCTGCTGCGGAAAAGTGCCAGCTTCCATCGAGATTGATGGAGTGCGGCGTGGCGCTTCCCAGCAGGTTCACGTGCATCATGGTGCGGATGGTGCCATCGGTCGTTGTGGCCACTGCGCTGAGTTCATGTGGGCCGGGAGAGAAATATTCCGTTCCCATGACCGTATGCCATATGGGCTTCGCCTTCGTGGCGATTGCATATTCATCGGTCAGCTCAGAAAGCTGCGTGTTGTCCAGATAGAAACGAACATTGGTGGTATCGGCAGGCGCCACGACTTCGAGGTCGACTGTGCCTTGTAGTTCCGGCTTCTCCGGGCGCACAAAGTGCAGATCGTTTGCCGACTGACCACGCAGTGGCACTTTGTAGAAACCCACTGCAAGGACCAACGTCAGGTACTTAAAAAAACGGACGGGGCGCATCTATGCTCCTCTATGTTTCGATCATCTATCCTGGACAGCCATCAGCGAGTGCAGCCGGTCTTCGGCTCCTCTCTTCCATTTACACCGGAAGCGGCAATAATCGCCTTTGCTTCAGGCGGCAGCTCCTTCAAAACCAGATGGTTGTCCTTGAATGTTTTTGTAGGGCCTGGGTTGTGAAGAGCGGTGTGAGAATCATCGGACCAATTGTCGTGGATGTTGAGGTCTCCACTCCAGGACGACCACGCGGACACCCATTGACCTTCCCGCATCTTCGGAGCGAGGTTCCAGACTACGTTGCCGCACACGTCGTACTTTCGGCTGCGTTCATCGAGGTAGATGCCGTTTCCGTTGTCGTGCCCCTGGTAATCGATGTAGTTCTCAGTGACCGATGAGCCCGGTGACTGCGCCTGGGTATAGATGGCCCCGCCATCGTGCAGGACGGTCATGAAATCCGAGATGTTATTTCTGCGAACTCGTACGTCTCGCTGGACATCGCCCTCGCCTTCATAGTTCCATCCCCAACCAACGGAGATTCCGGTGTAGGGGACGTGCGAGATGGAGTTGCTTTCGATAAGGAGGCCGTTGTTGAAACCGCCCATGATCGCCACGTTATCCCGGTAATCGATCGCGATGGAAGAGATCGTATTTCGAATCACTTTATTTCCGCTGGCTCGATCCGCAGGATTTGCGGGAGCAGCGACGGTGTCGCCCACAAAGATTGCGCCGCCCGCAAGATCGTGGAAGGCGGAGTGAGCGATGGTTGAGTTATGCGTGCCGCGGTCGAAGGCAATCGCCGCTGCTCCAAGGTCTTCGAACCTGTCTGATACAAACGACAAATTGCGGCTTTCGAAGGTCTCGACGGCTGCGGGGATCCGCACCATGCCTTCTCCGTTGTCCGGCAAGGTCTGGCGGTCGCCTGTAACCAGATAGCCTGCCTGCAATGGAACGTAGCCTTCAGTATCGCTATAGGACCAGGCGGAGTGAGCGAAGGTCAGGTTCTCGAACTGGATGTCATGAACGGGCGAGCCGGGCGTGCCGTGGAGCGTTAGAAGGTGCTCCGTTATCGGCAATTCAACGTCTGCCTGATTCAGGTTCTCAGCGGGCCGCGGCACGTAGTAAAGCATGTTTGCCTGGCGGTCGAGATAAAACTGGCCGGGCTTGCCTAGAAACTCATATGCGTTTTCGAACCACTCAACTCCTTTGAAGGGTTTGCCCTTTGGACTTGCATTGGACCAACCTTCCTTCACGGAGTCGGCAACCGTGTTGTGCCAGCAGGGCTCAGTCATTACGATGTTCTCGCCACGGATGGCTTGAACACGACAACGAAAATCGCGCCAGCGCACGCCGAAAGCGGCGACCACCTGTTCGGGATGGGCGAGTTGTCTAAGCAGGAGGCCGCCCCCTGTAAGGCCGTTCTCGTTGTATCGACATTGGCCTGGGCTGATGCATCCCGAATGCCGGGCAGGTATGGCGCGAACTCCATTCACATAAATCTGCAGTGCCGTGCTGTCCTTCGGGACTGGCGCGCGCCATATATTCTTCTTCGCGTCAGTAAGTGTCCACCCGTGGATGGGGATCGCGCCGTCGAGGATGGAAGTGCCATCGGGAGAGCCCTCCCATAGAACGACATGGCCGTTGCTGCCTGAATCCGCGGACCCCAGTGCCAAGGGATGGCTCAATCGGTAGCGGCCTGGAGCGAGCCTGATGATGAGGTCTTGGGTGAGGCTTTGCTTGATGCTGCGTACTTTGTCGCGCGCGTCCTCTATTGAACACGGGTGCTTTCGATCACACCGCTTCCCCGCCCCGTTCGGGCTGACGAAGAGTTGACCCAGCGCTGTTCTCGCATGAGCTTGCGCGGCAAGCGTCAGGGTTGCCACCAGAACCCACGCCAGCTGCTTAGTTCCCCGTATGAAGATGCGCATGAATGGCCCCCGCTTTGAAAGCTGCTTCCAGGTAAGCACGAAGGGAGGCCGTTTGGCCTCCCTTCATGCTGCGTGCTACCAGATGATTCTTCCAGTCAACTGAAACTGGCGCGGCGTGTTATAGGACGTTCTAAGGCTGATGAGACCCGTCGATGAACTTGGGTTTGTCAAGCCTTGTTCATTAAGGACGTTGAAGAAGTCAGCGTTGAACCGCAGAACGACTCCGCGTTTGAGGGCGAGCTCCTTGAAGGCCGACGCATCCATTGTCCAGTTGAAGGGGCCCTGGATGCTCAATTTCTGGGTCGGGCTGTAGCCGGGTGAGTAGGTTGTACGAACCGAAGTTCCGTTACTGAGAGGAACAACGATGCTGTTGGTGTCGTAGTAAGCGTAGTTCGGATCGGCCTTCGAGCCGCCATCTGCCGGAGTTCTGATCAGAGGACCGTTGTAGGCGCTATAGGTGCCGGGGACATTGGTATAGCCGTTCGCGACGTTGATCTTGTTCGCGTCAAGATACCCATTGAACCAGAGATAGTCATTGAAGCAGGTGCCAGAGGTGCAATCCTGCACCTTCCGCTTCTTGTAAAGGTTCAACGTAGTTGGCTGGTAGTAGCTGGTGCTTGGCTGGAAGCGCTGACTGAGGACATGGCCTGTGCTGCCCAACTTCCAACCACCGACCAACGCGTTGACGAGGCCGTGCGCCCCGCCCAGGTAGTGCTTTCCACTACCGAAGGGCAGATCGACAAGCCAGTTCCAACGAATCTCATGCTGCGGAATGGTGAGATCGCGCATGTAGTTCACATAGCGGTTCTGTGCGTCCAGATCGGTCGGCACAGTTCCCTTAAGGAAGTAGCTGGTTGGCTCAACGAAGGAATCTCGCCACCCGTTCCCGCCGTTTCTGAAGTCGTTCGAGAGCGTGTAGAAGATCTGATATCCATATCCGTTTTTGTGCAGACGCTGATACTGAAGCTGGAATGATTCGTTGTTTGAATATCCCGTCTTACGCTGGTTCTCGATATATCCGTAAGGGAGCGTAGAGAATGGGCGGGTAAGTACGCCGGCATTTGGACCTGTTGGAAGAGGCAGGCCGGTGTTCGCATACCACGTATAGCTGGAGGGCGCGTCGTTGTACTCCCAGTACTGCTCGAGGTTCTGACCATGCGTGCCGAGATACGTAGCCCGCACCACCGAGTTCAACGGCAGGCTGTGTTCGATTGTGACGTTCCACTGATGGACAAAAGTGTCAGGGTAGTTCTTGTCGAGCCCCGAGACACCAAATGATCCGGCGGTGACGCTGTTCGGCGAGTTCAAATTGATGACATTGGAGCTGTTCTGGCCTGCAATCACCGTTTGAGCCGAGCGCAGCATGTAGTTGGGGTTCCCATCAGGAGCCTGTGCTGCAGCCGTATAGCTCTGCTGGAACGTTGCCTGGTATGGAGGATTCAGTCGCGTCTCTGCATAAAAGTTACGTGTGGGCGGCCCGTACGAGTAGATGCCGTATCCTCCACGCACAACCGTCTCCTGCTTGCCGGAGAAAAGTTGATAGGCGAAGCCGACACGCGGGTCGAAGTCGTGGAAGTTGCCGTTCACCATGCTCGGGGGCAGTCCAGCGTCAGAGGAGGATTCGAATTTGGCGCCAAGTCCTGTGTAATTTGCGATGATGGCCGGTGAGGTCCTGCCCTGCGCGTAGAGAGTGGAGAGTGAAGGACCGGTGATGATCGCATTGTTCGTGAAGTCGTAGCCTCCGAAGAGGTTTTGAGCTTCGTGCAGGGAAGGATGCATCTCCAGACGAAGACCGAGATTCAAGGTCAATTTCGGCGTCGCCTTCCAATCGTCCTGGAAGTAGAAGGCCACCTCCTGCTGACGGAAGTGATACCACGAGGGAAGGTCCGTTACCTGGTAGTACTGCGCATCACCGAGGAAGAAAGAGGGGTTCGCATAGCCTGTGTTGCCAACCGCGGTGTAACCGCCAGTAGAGATGGTCGTGGGATCAAGCAGCCCCGTACCGAGAGAGCTGAAGTTGACCTGCGAAGGAGTGGGGTTCCGGTCCGGCAGAATCCAAACACGCTCGTGACGGTAGCGGCCGCCAAACTGGAAGATGTGATTGCCCTTGACGAAGGTAAGGTTTTCATCGAGCACCGCAGTGTTCTGCGAGTTCTCGCGAGAGTTGTCATTGCGGCCAAGGCCGTAAGGCATGAAGCCGATGCCGTAGATGTTTGGAAAGCCGAGCGCACCGGTTGTGGGAAGGCCAAACTTGGTGGAATAATCAACATTCGGGTTGGGGCCGGTAGAGATGACGTCGCTCTCGTAGGCATCCGACAGCAACGTCTCCATAAAGAAGCGCTGCGAAAAGATGTGATTCCAGGAGATCGACCCGGTTTCGGTCTTGATCTTGGTAAAGGTCACGTTGGCTGACAGGTCCGTTGCGGGCGGCCCATAGTTGCTGGAGCCCAACGCATCGGTTGTGCCGCGTCCGTGGGTATAACGGAAGAAGGCATTGTCCTGCGCGCTGAAGCGTTGATCCACGCGCGCCGTGAGTGAGCGCTCGCTATCGTTGTTCGGGGTGCCCGCAACCCAGTTGGAGGCCACGAGAGGATTGACGTTGGGAAGCGTCGCGTGCGGCAGGATCTGGTAGACAGACTGGGCGAGCGGTGAGATCCGGCTCATCGGAATGGTGTTATTGGCAAAGGGCGTGCGGCAGGCTGGGCTGGCCATGTTGTTGGCCGTGCCGGCGCAGCTGGCGGACGCAACCGTCGTGTCAGGGTCATAGATCGTATAGAGTTGACCGTTCGCGGTCGTAAGGCCACTGAAGTCGCCACCGCGTTCCGCGTCTGTTGGCACGTTGGAGAGGAAACTCTTCTGCTGGCGAAGCTCGACCCCGGCAAAGGCCACGAAGAAGAACGACTTGTCCACACCGTTATAAAGCCTTGGGATGCGGATCGGGCCGCCCAGAGAGGCGCCGAACTCATTGCGGATTAACTCCGGAGCCTTCACGAAGGTATCCTGCCGCGCTTTGGCAATTCCGAAGGAGTTATTCCGTGCAGTCTCATACAGCGAGCCGTGGAAGTGGTTCGTGCCCGCCTTCGTGGTGATGATGCCGGTTGCAGGCCGATTGAACTTGGCGGATGAGTTACCGGACTCAACCTTGATCTCGCCGATGGAGTCTGGATCAGGCAGCTTGTCGGCGCTTCCGCCGTAGTCCTCGTTTGCGAGTACCGCACCATCCTGCACGAACTCGAAGGCGCTTACGGCGGCTCCGTTGGCACTGATGCCGGTGCTGGCAGAGACGAGGCCTGGCGTAGTCAGAATCGCCAGGTTCGAGATGGAACGTCCGTTTTCCGGCAATTCTTCGATACGGGTCTTGTCGAGGGTACTGCCCACGGTCTGGTTTTCGGTGTTGACCAGCGGCGTTACGTCCCCGCCCACGGTGATCTGTTGCGTGTCAGAGCCGAGAGCCAGCCTGGGATCAACCTCTGCGGTCTGGTTCACCCGGAGTGTCATATGTCCCTGCCACTTTGCAAAACCGGGAGCGTCCACTTCGATGACATACTCCCCGATTGGTAGCGACGGCACGACAAACAGGCCATGCATGTCCGTGCTAACGATGCTGTTCGTGCCTCGTTCAACACTGCGGATATCGACCGGCGCATGCTGCACAACAGCGCCGGAGGGGTCACGCACGATGCCCTGAACACGTCCGTCACCAGACTGCGCGTACAGGGGAGAAAACGCAGAGGCAGCCAAACAAAAGAAAATGCTGCGCAGGAAACGACTAGAAGTGAACATCCGCGACCTACTTTCCTAAAAGGGTGTGGCAACACAGAACAAAGCAAACTACGGTGAAGACTGAATGTGTTACAAAAGCATAACAAACGAAATAAAAGTGTCAAGTTTAATCTTCGAGACGATTCAAAACGAAGTATCGTGTCCTTAGCTGCTGAGCGCTATCGAGTAGCGGTTTTGCCTGAAAAAGTGCCGCTCCCTATTACCTGAGCGACGCTCAACGGCTAGCCTACTTACCATCGCTGTCACCTCTTGAAAGGTTCAATAGGATGAAAGATCGAAAGAATAGCAAAGCAAACTTGTTTGGCATCATGCTGATCGGGTCGCTGATCAGCGTTGCAACCGCAGGGGCGCAGGATGCAGGGCGGGCGATCGCCGTGGCGGGCGGCGATCATTACAGCGTGAGCAATCATGCGATCTCTGCGGGCTGGGATGTCAGAGACGGGCACGTTACGGGCTTAACTGTGAGCGACAGGCTGCACACCCAGACCCTGCACACTGCACAGCCGTTCTCTCTGCTGCTGAAGAATGGCCAGATCTACGCGATGAATGATCTTCGTGTAGAGGGCAGGCCGGAACGCACAGAGCTAAGCGTGAACGCGACTGCTTCGCGCGCGGCAGAGCATGTTCCAGGCGTCGAGTTCACAACGCATTTGGTCAGCGCCGACAACGTCGTCAACGGCACCTGGTCCGTAATTCTTCTGGATGGCTCGCGATACGTGCGTCAGGTTGTGACTTTGACTGCCAATGCGGAAGACGTCTCGATCCGTCGCGTGCAGCTGATCGATGCGGACCTGCCGGGCTCCCGCGTAGTGGGCACCGTCATGGGATCGCCGCTGGTGTGGAACAACTTCTTCCTCGGCTTTGAAGACCCTCTCTCACAGAGCGAGGTTACCGGCGCACATGCAGTAGCCTATCTTGATCGTAAGCTCCCGTTGAAGGCTGGACAGGCTGTTACGTATTCGTCGGTGATCGGTATCGCCAGGGCAGGCCAAATGCGCCGCGACTTTCTTGCATACATTGAGCGTGAGCGTGCGCACCCTTATCGAACATTCCTGCACTACAACTCCTGGTACGACCTTGGACGCTTCAATCCCTACAACGAAGCTGGCGCTGAAGACCGCATCAATGCTTTCGGGCGTGAGCTGCACCAGAAGCGTGGCGTTGTTCTCGACTCCTTCCTCTTCGATGACGGGTGGGACGATCACAAGACACTCTGGGGATTCAACTCGGGGTTTCCGCAAGGATTCTCCAACGTTCGCAAGGACGCGGAGAAGTACGGGACCGAACCAGGTGTCTGGATGTCACCCTGGGGCGGATATGCCGGGCCCAAGAAGGAGCGCATCGCCTTCGGGCAGCAGCAGGGATATGAGATTGCGTCGGGAGGCTTTGCGCTATCCGGCTCTAAGTACTACGACCGCTTTCGAGAGGTCTGCCTTGAGATGATCCGCAAGTATGGGGTCAATCAGTTCAAGTTCGATGGAACCGGAAATGCCGATACCGTGGTCAAGGGAAGCGCATTCGACAGCGATTTTTCGGCAGCGATCCACCTGATCAGGGAGCTGCGCCAGGAGAAGCCGGACATTTACATCAACCTGACGACTGGCACGTATCCCTCTCCGTTCTGGCTGCGCTATGCGGACTCCATATGGCGTGGCGGCGAGGATGATGACGTTGCGGGCGTAGGCCCTTACCGGGAGCGCTGGATCACTTACCGCGATGCTGACACCTATCAACATGTGGTGAAGGCCGGTCCACTTTATCCGCTGAACTCGCTGATGCTGCACGGCATCATCTTTGCGGAGCGCCATAAACAGCTCAAGGAAGATCCTTCCCATGACTTCCGCAACGAGGTACGTTCATACTTCGGCACGGGCACGCAGCTGCAGGAGATGTACATCACGCCTTCCCTGTTGAGCCAGGAGAACTGGGACGATCTGGCTGAAGCTGCCAAGTGGTCGAGAGCCAACGCGAGCGTGCTGGTGGATACGCATTGGGTTGGCGGCGATCCGGCATGGGAAGAGGTCTATGGCTGGGCATCGTGGTCGCCGAAGAAGGCGATCCTGGTATTGCGCAATCCCAGCGACAAGCCACAGAGCATTCGCCTGGATCCAAAGTCTGTTTTCGAGCTGCCGAACGGAGCGGCTAAGATGTTTTCGGCAAAGAGCCCATGGAAGGAGGATATGTCACAGCGTCCTATTTCGTTGCAGGCTGGGGTGATACATACCTTTCAACTGGCTCCCTTTCAGGTACTCACTCTCGAGCTGACACCGCGTTAGGTGTGGGCAAAGCATAAGGGCCGAGCGAGGTGCTCGGCCCTTATGCCGGAGGGGGCTAGGTGAATTGGGGTCAGCAGCGAAACACGTCTCAGCACATCATCTGAGTGAGTGTTCCAAGGAGGACTAGCTGCAGCCGCTGGTGGAGCCGCATTCCATGCAGCGGTAGCAGGAGCCGTTG
Organism: Granulicella sp. 5B5; assembly: GCF_014083945.1. Classification (GTDB taxonomy): domain Bacteria; phylum Acidobacteriota; class Terriglobia; order Terriglobales; family Acidobacteriaceae; genus Granulicella. The sequence goes on from NZ_CP046444.1 coordinate 1,582,488, forward strand.
CGGGTCATGATGGCTCCGCAGGTGGAGCAGCTAGGGCTGTCGCCCATCTCGTAGAGTTTGCCCATCTCTGTGGCGGCGTGGACGCCCATGATGCCGCGGTCTTCGACAGACAACGGGTTCGGGGTGGCGGTGCCGCTGCGAGCGCTTAGGTCCGGGGCGATTCCCTGCTGCGGGGGGTTGCGGTCGGTGTGCAGGGGCTCGCCGGGGGCGTTGTGCCAGGGGTCGGTGGCCGAGATGCTCTGGTCGCCATAGGCGGCGGTGGTTCCAAACGCAGGTCTCTCCACTGCGCCCGCAAGTGCGCGGGCTTCGGTCGAGATGACACTTCCTGCGGAAGGCAGGGCGGACTGCACCGGAGCACCGAGGCCAGCGAAGAGGTCTAGCTGCTGGCCGCTGAGGAAGCGGAGCTGCATCCAGCGGAAGAGGTAGTCCATGATGGACTTGGCGTAGCCGATCTGCTCGTTGCCAGTCCAGCCGGAGGGCTCGAAGCGGGTGTGCGCGAACTTTTCGCAGAGCACCTTGAGCGGCACGCCGTGCTGCAGCGCGAGCGAGATGGCCGTTGCGAAGCTGTCCATGAGGCCAGAGATGGTGCTGCCCTCCTTGGCCATGCGGATGAAGATTTCGCCAGGCTGGCCGTTGGGGTAGAGGCCGACGGTGATGTAGCCCTCGTGGCCGCCGATGCCGAACTTGTGCGTGATGCTGGCGCGCTCGCCGGGCAGGCGATGACGGACGGCGCGCGGTGGGGCCTGCGCGTCGAGGTTGTCGGCGTTGTTGTTGGCGGAGTTCGCGAGCTCGTTGAGCTGCGTCTGAACAGCGACGAGCTGCTGTTCGAGAGCGAAGGCCTTCTGCTGCTCGGTAGAGAGAGCGGAAAGAGCGGCGGTGAGTTCGGTGGCGTCGACCTTGGTGGCGTCGACGGCGGTGCCCTTCTTGTCGGCGTCGGTCTGCGCGGAGACGTTGAGCGGCTGCGTGCCCTTGGAGCCGTCGCGGTAGATGGCTACGGCCTTGAGACCGAGACGCCAGCTCTCGGTGTAGGCGTCGGCGATGTCCTGCACGGTGCAGTCGTTGGGCAGGTTGACGGTCTTGCTGATGGCACCGGAGAGGAAGGGCTGCGTGGCGGCCATCATCTTGACGTGGCCGAGCCAGGAGATGGTGCGCGTGCCCTTGGCGGGCTTGAAGGAGCAGTCGAAGACGGCGAGGTGCTCGGGCTTGAGCGACGGTGCACCTTCGATGGTGCCGGTGGCGTCGATGTAGTTGACGATGCCCTGCACTTCGCTGTCAGAGTAGCCGAGCTTGAAGAGCGCGCCGGGGACGGTGTTGTTGACGATCTTGATCATGCCGCCGCCGACGAGCTTCTTGTACTTGACGAGTGCGAGGTCGGGCTCGATGCCGGTGGTGTCGCAGTCCATCATGAAGCCGATGGTGCCGGTGGGTGCGAGGACGGTGACCTGCGAGTTGCGGTAGCCGTGCTGCTCGCCCAATGCCAAAGCCGTGTCCCAGGCGTCCTGGCTGGCGGCCTTGAGGTCGGCGAGCTGCGGGGCGATGAAGCCGGCGGCGTCGGTGTAGGCGGAGTCGTGTGCGGGCTTGAGCTCGCGGTCGATGTTGTTGACCTCCGCGCGGTGCATGCGGATGACGTTGAGGAAAGGCTCGCGGTTGACGTAGAAGCCGGGGCAGGCGCCGCCGTGCACACCGTTGGACACGGTGAGCGGGGTGGCTGCGCCAAGCGTGGGCGAGCTGGCGGCGAGGCGCGCGGACTGGGCATACGCATCACCACAGAGGATCGCGGTGAGTGTAGCCGCGTAGGCGCGACCGGCGTCGGAGTCGTAGGGCAGACCGCGGTCCATCAGCAGCGCGCCGAGGTTCGCGTAGCCGAGGCCAAGCGGACGGTAGTCGTGCGAGTTCTTCGCGATCATCTCCGTCGGGTAGCCGGCGGCGTCGACGATGATCTCCATGGCGGTGGTGACGATGGCGATGCCATGGCGGTATGCGGGCACATCAAACTGGCCGCCGGGCGTGAGGAACTTCATCAGGTTGAACGACGCGAGGTTGCAGGCGGAATCGTCGAGGAACATGTACTCGCTGCAAGGGTTACTGGCGTTGATGCGCGCGGTGTTCTTGCTGGTGTGCCAGCGGTTGATGGTGGTGTCGTACTGCATGCCGGGGTCGCCGCACTGCCAGGTGGCTTCGGCGAGCTTGTGCATGAGGTCGCGGGCCTTGTACTCCTTGACCGGGGCTTTGTCCTTGACGGTGAGCGTGGTGAAGATGCCGTCGTTGACGACTGCCTGCATGAACTCGTCGTTGACGCGGACGGAGTTGTTGGCGTTCTGGAAGAAGATGCTGGTGAAGGCTTCGGAGTCGGGGCCGGAGCCGTCGTAACCGGCCGCCATCAGCGTCCAGGCCTTGCGCTCCTCCTTGACCTTGCACTCGATGAAGTCTTCGATGTCCGGGTGCTCGATGTTGAGCACGACCATTTTTGCAGCCCGGCGCGTCTTGCCGCCGGACTTGATAACGCCAGCAAAAGCGTCGAAGCCGCGCATGAAGCTAAGCGGACCGCTGGCGGTGCCGCCGCCGGAGAGGGTCTCCATGCTGCCGCGGATGGCGGAGAGGTTGCTGCCCGCGCCCGAACCCCACTTGAAGAGCATGCCTTCGGTCTTGGCGAGCGTGAGGATGCTGTCGAGCGAGTCATTCACCGAGTTGATGAAGCAGGCCGAGCACTGCGGGCGGCTGTAGCCGGTGACGGAGAAGAGCACCTTGCCCTGCTGGGCGTCCCAGTGCCAGTTCTGCGCGTCGGAGTTGGGCTCGAGGCGGTCGCAGCCGACGTTGAACCAGACGGGCGAGTTGAAGGCGACCTTCTGGTTGACCAGCAGGTGGGTAAGCTCGTTGAAGAAGATGTCGGCGTCTTCGTGCGAGGCGAAGTAACCGTCGCGCAGACCCCAGTCGCGGATGGACTCGGCCACGCGGCTGATGAGGTCGCGCACGCCCTTCTCGCGCTCGGGAGTGCCGACCTGGCCGTGGAGGTACTTGCTGGCGACGATGTTGGTCGCGGTGACCGACCAGTCGGTGGGGACTTCGACGTTCTTCTGTTCGAAGACGAGGCGGCCCTTCCAGTCCTGAATGACGGCGTCACGCAGCTCCCATTGCACTTCGTCGAAGGGGTTGACGCCAGGCTTCGAGAAGTAGCGCGAGAACCTGAGCCCCGGCGCAGAACCATTAGCGGGGGCGTAGCTGGACGTACCTTCGGCGGCAGGGGCCTGAACGGGGTCGGTCTGGACGTAATCGGACATGGGCGAAAACCTCTCGAAGAAATTCTTGGGGCACCGGAGCGAGTGGGCGCTGGGGAGCTTGTTACTGATGGCCTGATCGTGAAAACCCTGCGGGCCGTTGCCAGCAGCTCCCTGGTACGTGGATCGTGTTGGACGAACAACCAAGACGATGACGCAGTAACCAAACAACGGGGCCCGACAAAAAACTGCTAACCCAGCCGGGGTCGTCTCCGGAGGGGGTGATTGCTGCCCGGTACGTGCGGACTGAGACGGCAGATGAGGGCTTGCTAACGACCCGACGAGGACGGTCAAACTAGACTGCGATCGAACGTTCCGGGCCGGTTCGGGTTCCTTGTCGAGGTGTGAGCCATAAGTTCAGGCGCTTCACCGGAGCAGCGGTGAAGTTGAAAGTACCGCCACCAGTGGTACGAGTCAAGTATAAAGCAACTAGATATTGTGGTGCACAAGTAGATACTCCCCAGATGCGGCGATTCGCATCGCGAACTTCGGTTTTTCTGGGGTTTTTGTGTGGAAACTTCGGGGAACCCGCGTGAATTGCGGGCTTCAGTACTGTGAAAGCCCGATGAAGAAAGGGTACGGCGCGCAAGTCGCGGACGCAAGGTGCAGGAACGGTGCAAACGAGCGATTTCCGGGGTGGAAATGTGGAGAAAAGGGACGCTCCTACAGCCTGACCCAACGTGCCCCATCCCGGGACAGGCAGAGCCAGGAAAATGAGCCCGCTCGGGACATGAGCAGCGGAAAGGGCATGGCCGAAGCCATGCCCTTTCCGTTGCGTGCTGCGAGGTGGTTCTACTGGACCGTAACAGTGAAAGCCGCGCCGTTTCCGTTGTTGATGTTGTGGTAGATGCTGTCCGAAGCGTAGACGATGAAGTTGTACGTTCCGGGGGAGGCGTTTGTAGTAGTGGTAGTTGTTCCCCCAGCGTTCCCACTCGCGCCCTGCGCCCCGTTGGAGCAGCCGGAGAGTGCCAAGCCGGAGAAACCCATGGTCAGCACCAGGACCAGGATGAGTCCTGCACGGTTGAGGCGCAGGCGGCGGCGGAAGCTGCCAACCAGTGTAAGACCCGCCAACGCTGCCAGCGACGTTGTGCGCCACGGGGCCTTCGACGGAGCGGGGCCAGGCTTGCCGGGCAGAGCGTTCAGCGCGATGTGCCGGGCTGCGGGAGTGGCACGGAAGGTGCCGATACCAGCCGCGCTGCAGGCAGAGCTGCTGGTATCGAAGGTGTAGGTTGTCTGCTGCGGCGAAGTGGAGCCGGACGGAATGGTGACAACGCCAGAGCCGGAGACGCACGTGTTTTCGATGCTGACGCCAGCAGACGTTTCACCCGTGCCGCCGAGTTGGAGATAGACCGTTCCGCTATAACCGTTCGTCGGCGTGACGGTGACCGTGACCGTACCGGATGAGCCCGCGGTGACGGTGGGGGACGAGGCGGTTACCGTAAAGCTGCTGGGGCCGACGTTGATGATCTGGGTGTTGGCAGAGGACGCATACGTTACATCACCGGAATAGGTGAAGATCAGCCGGTGTAGCCCGGTCGTGGAGGACTGGTAGGAATACAAGTAGGTTCCGCCTGAGAGGGTGAACGGCGAACCCGAAACGGCCGTTCCGTTGTCGGTGACTGCGACGGTGCCGGTAGGAGTCGCACCCGAGTCGGCTTTGGAAGACACATTGATTGTGATGTTATCGGCCGTGTTGGTAGACGGCGTGAGAGTGTTGGCTGTAACCGCCGTGATGGATGCAGCCAGAGACGACGATCCAGTTGCCGTTGGCCATGCCTGAATCAGGTTCGCCAGATCGACGGAGCCTAGACCGGTGGCCTCGTCATAGCCGGTTGCGGTGGCGTAGCTGGAGGTCTGCGCGCCTGAGCCGCAGTAGGTTGCCCCCGCGACGCAGGCGTTGCTATTTGCATTGCCTGTGATGGGTACGATGTCGTGGAATGCGGACGCGTAGGTCGTCGTATTCGCGGCCAGCAAGTAGAGCGTGGGGTTGATGAGACCCTGGCCTGCGGTGTAGCCCTTGGCCTGGTTGATGATGGCGACCATGCCCGCGAAGATGGGTGCAGCGAAGCTGGTGCCGCCTGCAACGGTAAGCGACGAGCCGTCGGAACCGCGGAAGCCGGTGGAGCAGCTACCTGTGACGCCTGTGCCGTCCGAGCCGTCATCGCTGGAGCAGTAGAGATAACCCGCATTATTGGGCGACGAGTCGAGAGAGACATCCGGCACAAGGCGGTTGGAGCCGGCGGGGAGTGCCGCGCCGCCGATGGTGCCGCTCTGCCAGCCGGGACGCGGTTCGTAGATACTGACACCGCCGCCACCGGACGAGATGGGGATGGTGCCTGATGAGGCCTGTCCTGAGTTGATCAGGGCGAGTATCGCCGCGTCATCGTTCCAGACCACCTCGGGGATGTAGGACTTCGCTGAGCTAATGGTGTCTGTGGTGGTAGCGGCTGTGAAGTAGGTATTGGTGAGATCGGCCGTGGGAAACTCCGTGCCGCCGAGGCCTGTGACGTAGGCGCTCGAAGCCGGATAGCTGACGGCAAGCTGCTCCTGATTGCTGGTCGAGCTGCCGTCTCCGTAACAGCCGGAGGAACCGCTGTCGCCGGCAGAGTTGATGACGGTCTGCCCTTGCGCGGCGGCCTGCTGCAGGTAGGACTCGAAGGAGTTGAAGGCTGCCTGGCCGAGATCGGGCTCGCACTCACCGTAGCTCAACGTGATGATGTTGCCGAGATCGGTGTCGATGGCGTACTGGACCGCGTCAAAGACGGCATAGAAGGGGCTGTTGCCCGTGTAGAGGAAGTCTACGGTCGCCTTGGTCGCGATGGAGCTGGAATACTCGAGGTCCAGGTCCGACTCGGCTTCATCGCCGGTGAACGTTTCGGAGGAACCGGTGTTGGGCATGAGCGTAAGGACAGGGATGTTGCTGGCAACGCCCGCGGCCGTCTGGAAGTTCGTGATGTCCGTGGGTGATACGGCGGACTCGCCGGCGACGGTGATCGTCTGGCCGGAGCCGTAGTAGCCGAGGTTGTAAGCCGCGTTGATGTCGTAGATGGTCGCGACGTCCTTGGGCGTGAGGAAGAAGTTGCCGGTCTGCGAAGAGGTGAAGTTAGCAGCGGGGCGCTTGATGGTGTGCGACTGCGGACGATAGTCCGAGAGGTTGCGGACGGCAAGCACCATGCCGCTGAGCGAAGCAGGCAGCGTGAGATCGTGCGCGGGGGCGATGTGGGTGCGCGTGTCGGTCGTGGCGGTCATACCGCCGGAGGTGGCACGGAAGTAGTGCAGCGGTGCACCAAAGGCCGCTTCGACCGCGGACTCCGGCCCGGAGAAGGTGATGCGGTTGCGGCTGGGCGAGACGTTGACGACGCTGAAACCCTGTGCCTGCAGCCAGCTTTCGACGGTGGCCAGGTCGTTGTCGGAGATGCCGAAGCGGGCGCCGAACTGCGCGGGCGTGAGCCACTGGTGGTACTGCGCCGAGGCCGGGTTCTGCTGGTCGGCGAGGAGCTGGGTGAGGTCAGCCTGCTGCGCGGCGGTGCGGCTGAAGATCAGGCTGATGCCCTCCAACGGCATGTCCGGCGAGACGTTGCCCAGGTCGGTCGAGTGCATGGCGCGCGGCGGTGCGGAGCCAGTCAACTGCGCGCGGGCGCCGTTGTCGATGGGCCCGGAGAGGCGGTCGGGCAGCGCCTTCTGCGTCGTTTTGGCGAACGCGGTGGAGCTAGCTCCGGCAAGGGTCGCAAAGACGGCAAACGCCGCCACAAAGCGGGCGGCGCGCAAGCAGGAGGAGATCGTCGTCAAGGGCGCGTTTCTCTGGGAAATGCGATGGAGGTTTGTCATAGGGGGTTCGGGTTGGAACTTGGTCCTGAATGCAGTTCGGCGCAGGCACAAACGGCCTGCGGCGAGGTTAGTGGAGCCCGGAACGACAGAGACCGCATGAAACGGCGCAACCGTGGTAACCGCACACGCATCTCTGGACAACTAAGTACCTACTTCAGACGTGGCTTACAACGCCTGAGTTTACAGCGCAATTGCTGGACGAGCCAGACACGACTGCGCCTTCCGAAGATCTGTGGGAGGATAAACACGGAAGATGTCCCAGAGTTGCGCGGCTGACTGCTCATGAGCCCAATTCGGGAGGGCGGGGAGTTGCATGGGGTGACAGGGATTTTATGGAACCGATGCCAGGTGGCCCCGTCCAAAGGAGTATCGTACCCAAAGCCAATCGGCTTGAGCAGTCCAGGAGAGAGTGAAGAGAATGATTCGTATTCGTGTAGCAGGAGTGGCGGCGGCCGTGGTGCTGGCCCTTGGCGTGGCGGGAGCCAGGGCGCAGACGACGGACTGGAAGATCGACAACACACACTCGGAGGCCGACTTCGCGATCCGGCACATGGCGATCAGTACGGTGCATGGCAGCTTTCGCGCGGTCTCCGGCGTGATCCGCTTTGACGCGGCGGATGTGACGAAGTCCAGCATCAATGCGACGATCGACGTCGCCAGCGTGGATACCGGCGTGGCTGCGCGCGACACCCACCTGAAGAGCCCAGACTTCTTCGAGGTCGCCAAGTATCCGTCCATGACCTTCAAGAGCACCAACGTGGCAAAGGCTGAAGACGGCTATGCGGTGACTGGCAACCTGACCCTGCATGGCGTGACCAGGAGCGTCGTGCTGCAACTGGATGCTCCCGGCAAAGAGGAGACCGGCATGGACGGCAAGAGCCTGCATCGGGGTTTTACGGCCCATACCACGCTCAATCGCAAGGACTTCGGCTTGAACTGGAACGGCACCCTGAAGAGCGGCGATGCCGCCCTGGGCGATGAGGTGCGGATCGAGCTCGACATTGAAGCGGTGAAGATGTAGGCCAGCAGGTAGGTTCGCGTCTTCAACCCGGAGTGCTGCCGCGCAGGCAGGTAGGATGCTCTCTCAGGGGCGTTCGCCCCCGGAAGAGGCCGGAGTCGAACGCTTGAGCAGTGCCGACACGCACACGCTTCATCGTACCTCTGAACCATGACCGTGGCCAGGCGCCGCTAGAGCTAGGCCTCCCCCCAGCAGCGGGGCAAACATCGCGATTCTCATGCGCTCTCCTGGCTGGGGTTGGGCCAGCAACCCCATTTATAATCGAACCAACACCGCCGCCTTACGCCGGACAGCCTGCGATGGTGTCATGCCGGGTACGGAGACCTCTCCGGCCCGATCTATTTTGCCTGGACAAGTATGAGTCAACCAATTCGGATAGCCGTGGTGGGTTCGGGATACGTCGGCCTGGTGGCAGCCGTGTGCTTCGCCGAGATGGGTCACGATGTGATCTGCGTCGACAACGATGAGAGCAAGGTAGAGGCGCTACGCGGCGGCGATACCCTGATCCATGAACAGCATCTGCCTGAACTGCTGGACCGCTACCGCAACAACCGTGTGCAGATTACAACGGACCTTGCCGAGGCCACACGCACCTGCCAGGTGATCTTCATCGCGGTCGGCACGCCGCAATCCGAGACCGGCGATGCCGATCTCTCGTACGTGGAGGCCGTCGCGAGTGAGATTGCACGCTCGATCAACGGCTACAAGGTGGTCGTGGAGAAGAGCACGGTGCCGGTGTACACCAACGAGTGGATTCGCCGTGTGATCGAGCGCAACGGCGTGCGCCGCGAGGACTTCGATGTCGTCTCCAACCCCGAGTTTCTGCGCGAGGGCACGGCGGTGGAAGACTTCCTGCACCCGGACCGGATTGTGATTGGCGCAGACAGCGACCGCGCAGCCGCGCTTTTGAGCGAGGTATATGCGCCGCTGACCAGCGGCAGCTACTATACGCACCCGAGTTGCGTTCCGGGTGACTGCTCGGACCACCATCCGCCGCCGGCGCTGATGACCTCGACCAAGAGCGCAGAGATTATCAAGCATGCGTCGAATGCCTTCCTGGCGCTGAAGATCAGCTTCATCAATGCGGTCTCCAACCTGTGCGAGGCGGCCGATGCCAACGTGGAGCAGGTCGCGCGGGGCATTGGGCTGGACTCGCGCATTGGGCCGAAGTTTCTGCGGCCGGGCATCGGCTATGGCGGCTCGTGTTTTCCGAAGGATGTCGCGGCGTTCCGCTCGGTCGCCGAGCAGATGGGCGTGGACTTCAACCTGCTGAGCGAGGTCGAGAAGATCAACGCAAACCAGAAGAAGCGCTTCCTAGCCAAAGTGCGCTCGGCGTTATGGACGCTGCGCGGCAAACGGCTTGCCGTGTTGGGACTTGCGTTCAAGGGAGAGACGGACGACATCCGCGAGAGCCCGGCGGTTGACCTTGTGGAGATGCTGCTGGCCGAGGGCAGCATGGTAGTGGCCTACGATCCGGCGGCGATGAAGCGCGCTGCCACAGAGCTGCCTCCCAGCCCGCAGATGCGTTACGCCACCAGCGTTGAAGATGCAGCCCGAGACGCTGACGCGCTGCTGATCCTGACCGACTGGACGGAGTTTGGTGAGCTGGACCTGCAGCGCCTGCACGATATGCTGCGCTATCCCATCGTGATCGACGGCCGCAATCTGTATGACCCGCAGACGATGCTGCAGCATGGCTTCACTTACCTCAGCATCGGCCGGCCCACCGCAACACCCTCGCGTGAGGCACGCAACCCGCTGCCGGAGAGCACGGCGGTGGGTGCATAAACTATGGTTGATCCCCTGATTCTTGTTACGGGCGCAGCGGGCTTTCTCGGCTCTCATCTCTGCGACGCGCTGCTGGCCGAAGGCCACCATGTGCTGGGCGTAGACAACCTCGCCACCGGCAGCCTGGCCAACCTCGCCCATCTGAAGAACGAGACGCGCTTCCGCTTCGAGCAGGTCGATATCTGCACGCCGTTCGACCTGGGCCGCGTCGCTTACATCTATAACTTCGCTTCGCCGGCCAGCCCGGTGGATTACATGCGGCTCGGGATCGAGACGTTGCGTGTGGGCTCGGCCGGCACGCTGAACACGCTGGAACTCGCGAAGAAGTACAACGCGGGCTACCTGCACGCTTCCACGTCAGAGTGCTACGGCGACCCCGAGGTGCATCCGCAGGTGGAGAGCTACTGGGGCAATGTAAATCCCATCGGGCCGCGCTCTGTCTATGACGAGGCGAAGCGCTTCTCCGAGGCCGCGGTCAGTGCCTACCATCGCTATCACGGCGTGAACACGCACCTGGTGCGCATCTTCAACACCTATGGCCCGCGCCTGCAGGCCAACGATGGCCGCGTGATCAGCAACCTGCTGATGCAGGCACTGCGTGGCGAGCCGATGACCATCTACGGCGATGGCTCGCAGACGCGCAGCTTCTGTTACTGCTCGGACCTGATCGCTGGCATCCTGTTGCTTGCGAAGTCGAACGAGCACGAGCCTGTGAACATCGGCAACCCGACCGAGTGGACGATCCTGGAGTGCGCCCGCGAGATCCAGTCGCTGCTCGGCATCACGGCGGAGATCGTCTTCAAGCCGCTGCCGCAGGATGATCCCGCGCGAAGGCGGCCGGACATCACCCTCGCTCGCCAGTTGCTCGGCTGGGAACCAACGGTCTCCCTGCGCGAGGGGCTTGAGCTCTCGCTGGACTACTTCCGCACGTGTGTCGCGGCGGAGCAGTCGCACGCGTAACGCGGCACGCTAACGCCGAAGCGGCCCAACTGAACTTCATCGCCATTGAACGTTGCTCCCTTCAGGGGGTGGACGAAAACCCTCCTGTTCACAGACGCAGGCGCTGCCTAGAGTAAGGACAGCTACTGCCAGAAGCTGTGATTTGAAGACAGAGAGGTTGCTGAACTCCATGGCTAACGTCCTGATTGTTGACGATGACAGTTTGGTCCGAGAGTCCCTCTCCGCGCTGCTCATCGAAAGCGGATACCAAGTTCGATCGGTGGAGGAGGGCTTTTCAGCTCTTGCCGAAGCGCAGACGAATACGCCGGACGTCCTGCTCTCCGACCTGCGCATGCCTGGGATGTCCGGCGAGGAGCTGATTCGAGAGGTGCGGCATCGCTTCCCCACGGTCAAGGTGATCGCCATGAGCGGCTCCTATTCCGGGATTGAAGTACCAGTCGGTGTCGCAGCCCATTTCTTCTATGAAAAAGGCACGGACAGGCGCTCGCTCCTGCGCCTGCTGAAGACGTGCACCGAGCCCACGCCAACTCATCTGATGTAAGCCATGGATACGATGTCCAGCACCAAAACGGTTTGCGTGTGGAGACGATGCGCCCTCTGCCCTTCATCCATCCTGGTTCTCTGTCCGGAGTGCGGAAGAGGAAGCCCTCCGAATCCACAGATGCGAGGTTTATCGGAGCTGGAGCTGAAGGTATGGAGCACCGCACACAAGGCCAGCCAACAAGATGAAGGCTAATTGGAGCTGCGCGATACTGTTCTCTTATTGCAACTGAATTACTGTTTGCCATCCAGAAGAACGTTGAAGGTAACTCTTCTGTCAAGATAGTCCTCGTATGCGTCGGCGCCAGGTCCATCCGGCGCTGCGTGACCAAGGCCCATGGCCGAAAAATACTTCGGATCGATACCGCGAGCACCCAGCAACGCAATCATGGTTTGCGCACGCTGCTGGCTGACTTCGGCATTTCGGCTTTCGGAACCGGTCCTGTCGGTATGCCCAACCACCTGTATCTGGATTTGCTTTCCCTGCGCGGTCGCATCAGCGATCAGCGCACGCATCTGGTCGCCGATCGTATCCAGAACGGGAAGCTGCCCCATCGGGATGTCAGCAGCGTCTTCCTCAAAGTAGACGGCTTGCTTATGCAGCGATGCAGCTTCGTCCCGCAGCCGGCGCGCACCCGCGAACCGCGGATCGAGCGATAGGTACTGACCCCACTGCTCGTTCACCTTCGACGGTGAGAGGTGATACTTCGCCAGCAGAGAGTATGGATCAGCCGCCATGGGATCGCGCAGTCCGGCGAGGGAAAACGTTGACCAGCCACGATGCGCGTCGATCACAACGACGCCAGGCTCGGCCTTGAGGGCGCGAAGATAGTTGTGCCAACGGATGCCGGCGCACAGAGGGAAGAACGCAGCGACAAGCGCAGCAGTAAGGACAAGGCCCGCCGCGACCTTAGGCTTTGTATACGACGGGGCCGCGGCGCTGGCCGTTCCGAGGAGAAAGTCATCCAGCCGAGCATCAATGCCTGCGATTGGCCGCCCTGTGGCTTCGAACGACGCAAGCTGCGGGCGAAACGTCTCGTTGATCGCTTCAATCCGGTCGGAAAAAGCTGCCTCCAGTTGAGGCGGCAGCTGACCCCTTACAACCAGTGCAAGAATCGCGAGCGGCCCGTGCAGGAGCCAGACCTTGAACTCCCCGATGTGCAGGACTTCGAGATCGTCCTGCTTGTTCGTCGTGAAGGAATCGCGAACGAAGTCCTGCAGAGCTGTGAGCATGCCGACGACGAGGCTTGGGTCGCCGAGAAGGTCCGGGTCTCTGCTGGATTCGGCGAGCAGGAGTCCTGTCTTTCGATGGATGAGGTAGACATGTTCGACGCGGTAGGTAAGGCTGCGCGCCAGAGCAATCTCTCCGAAGCTCTTGCCAGACCGCAGCGCTTCGATGCGCCAGCCCCAACGCTCGAGGGAGAATCCGTTGGCCAGAACGGAGTTCAGGGAGTCTAAGATTTGCTGCATCGAGTGAGCGACGGCTTTGCGCACCGCTTGTCCGACGATGGGAAAGAGTGCGTTTGCCAGAAGCTGCGGGTCCCGCTCGACAGAGATACGCAGCGCCTCTTCAACCACCGGCTGCAATGTGGGTTGTAGCCGGCGGTCGGCCTGCACAGAAAGCGACAAGGCCTGCACGAAGATCTTGCTCGTCTCCTGAGATCGCAGGTTGGGATCGTCCAGCCTCCGGCGCAGCTCCTCCAGTTGGCGAAGCTGATCTCCGAGGAGAAGGTTCTGGAGTTCGACGAACTCGTTCTGAGATGACCGCTGCTCTTCAGGCTGAGTCAATTTGCCCCTTGCCGTTATGGCACTCTTCCGTTACTCAGATTTGGAAGCTTCTTCATGGTCCAATTGTGACGCCATCTCGCGTAAAAGATCGGACATGAAAGCACGGTCCGTCTTTTGCGTGCGCAGCTCCGAGACCCGCATCTCCATCAAGGAGCGGAGACTGTCGTGGTGCTGGCTGATCTCATCGAGCAGCTTCCTCGACTCGGTCATCAACTCTTTCCGAAGCGCACTATCGCCATCTCTCGCGTTAGCGTCAATGTCGTTCAGGCGTTTGGAGAAGTTAGTGTGGCTCTCCTTCATGTCTCGTTCGAGATCGGTGAGCGAGGAGGTACGTTCTTCTCTTTCGCCCCTGAGGCGGGCTGCCAGGGCCTCGGACTCGCTCTTGAAGAAAGCCTCGATCGACTCGAAGCGCCGGCGCATAGTCTCTTTCAACTCGGCCGTCTCTCGATTCAGGTTCTCTTCGAGGCGCAGAAAACGCGTCTCGTAGTTCTTGATCTGCGATCCGAAGATGATGTCACGAATTTTGTCGACACTCGCCGCCGCCTCAGGAGCATGCTCCTGAGAGGTGGCCGCATCGTGTTCGGCTGGAATGCTCTCCGTGCTGGTACTGAACTCCGACATAGTCCTGTCCATTTCCGTTTCAACTCAAAGCTGCTTTATCAAAGTGTAGAAGACTTTGCCCCTCAGCCTCCAGCCGGTCCTGTCAAATTCACTGATTTTAAGGCATATTTCCTATGATGCGCATAACCTTCGTCAAGACGGACCTACTCTCCATCGACCGCCGGGCCTATATTGGTATCTGAATAACTTGACTACACCTTATGTTCTAACACCGAATCTTCAGTAAGTTTCGGCGGCGTCTCCGGCCGACCAAATGTAAAACGCCTCACGGCCTTCCAGAGTAGTGTCTTTTCGTGAATATAGGTCTGGTATGACTCCTGCTCTTTATATAGCTCCTCGTCAGGATGGATGAGTAACAATCGGCGCCCATTCATAGACAAGGCATAAGCAAGCAGATGGACCTCTTTCCCGTAGATATTGTTCTGGGTCCAGAAGTCCGATTGGATGTGACTGTCCCTCACGGCTTGCTGCCAGAACTCATGGGCTTCTGGCAGGAACGATTCGAGAAACGGGAGCCGGGCCATTACAGACCGGCCAAGGCCCAGGTCTGCAAGACAATCGAACCAGGGGGGCGTCGCCTTCGCCAAAAACAGATCTCCCTCTACTTCTTCCAGAAGGACATACTCGATCGAAGAGAGCATACGATCAAGTGCGTGAATCCCCTCCTCAGAGTCGAGCTCAGTGGCCTGCATTGCCATCACCACTGGTTTCAATCATGCGTTGAGCGAGATCGAGAAACATCTTCTCAACACCCTGGCCCGTCTTGGCGCTGGTGATGCGAACGTCCCACCCTCGTTGAGTGAGCCGCTCGGTGATCTCCTCCATGCTCGGGCTCCACTCAGCCACCAGATCGGCTTTGTTCAGGGCAAAGATGAATGGCACGGGGCCTAGAATCTGGATGACCTTCTGCTGAAGTGCGATGGCCAGGTCCACAGTGTCGGGACGAGTGCCATCCGCGGCAAGCAGAAAGCCGGAGGCGCCAAGAATCTGAGAAGGCTTCAGAGTTTTCAGCGGAGACTCACCAGCCAGGTCCCATATCACGAGATTCACCTGGGAGCCACCGATAGAACACTGCTTCTTATCGATCTTGACTCCGACGGTTGTGTGATATTTTTCCGAAAAAATACTATCGACAAATTGTGACACTAAGCTTGTTTTACCTACGCTGAACTCACCGATCAGGCAGATCTTCTTCTGAACAACCATGGCTTTTGCGGGCGGTATCACGAAGTACCGATCCTTTTCTCCCTCTTAAGTGAGGAGATCCTCATGCAAGTTACGTCGACATGTATTCTCACGGCGACTGAGAAGTTCGTAAATGAAAGTCTCCAGGAGGCGAAAGCTCTTCGACATATATTCCTATTCCGCTTTCGAAGAGCTTCTGCTAAAGCCATTTACATAAACACTATACCGGTATATCGCAGTATATTATTGCAAGCTGGCAGAGACAAATAGTAGCACCTTCACAATAAGCGATCACGCGAGTCCGCTCGGCTTGCCGCAGGCGGCGAGCGCCCTGAACCCGATGATGTGCAGATAACCGATGTACTCAGAAAAGCTTCTGAGTACATCGGACGCACAACCCCTCGTTCGCATCGTCAGGGGTCGGCATTAACTCCGAGTTGAAGAACAGCTCGATCCTGCTTCAGCGAATACCACCTGGATCTTCAGATCCCTATTGCGATGTGCTCTCTGCTTTGAACGCACGGCGAATTGCTGCATGAAGTTTACATCGCCTCAAATCGAGTGGAAGGGGTGGTTTTACCCCACCCCCCGTCACATCCGCGAAGCGACAGGACGCTCACAACTCAGGGTTGTTGTGGCCTCGAAGAGTCGATGCGTTCAGGACCCAGCTTAGCGAGCACCCATGTTCTGCTGGTGTTTGAGCGCATATTGACGCGCCTCCGAACGATTGTTAGCACCGATCTTCGCGTAGAGCGTGCGAAGATGCCAGCGCACCGTTTCACGGCTGATAAACAACTCGTCGGCGATCGCCTGGTTCTTCTTGTCCATGCCGAGCAGGCGCAGAATTTCTTCTTCACGCTCTGTAAGTTTCTTGCGAGATATGCTCTGGTCCAGCATCCATTGGCGGGCCAGAGCCGCCAGAACGTTTCTGGGGTACCAGAGGTCTCCGCGTTGTATTGCAGTGATCACAGCGCGCAACTGCTGAGGCGGCGCATCGAGGGCGAGTACGCCGGAGCAGCCCGCAAGCAGCGCGACTCTGTAGACGTCGTTGTGAGAGCTGTTGCTCAGCGCAAGAACTTCTACCGTGGACAGGTACTCGACCGCAGGGACCTGCTCCGATTCCAGTTGTTCGAGCGATTCAACGTCGACGATGAGTATCACTGAGCCCACCAGCTTGCAGAAGCGCACGGTTCGCCATGAATCCGGCTTCGACTCGAGGATGTGGCACTCAGGCAGTGATTGCGTGACAAACTCTCTCGATCTCCTCGTCAGTCCGGCTGCTACTAACGTGACATCTTCGGGCTGCTTAGAGAAATGAGGCGTCAGTGGGTGATCCATAACTCAATACCATAACGATCTATCCCGCGGTTTACCAGTTGCCGCCTATGAGTCATGGATCTTCCATGCTAGCTCCTTAGCCGAACCTATGCAGACATCCCACCCGCTCTGTCATACGCAGAGTGGGTGGATAAAAACCCTCCTGTTCACGCCGCGGCGCTGCCATTAACCTGTATTTGCAAGAACCGCTCTGAAGCAGAGTTATTCGGTGGTCCTTTCTATGTATGCCTGCTGCACGTCAGGGATTTCACGTGTCAGAAGCACTTTCCGATTTCCGATTATGCCTATGGAGGATCCCTGTCTTCCACTTTAGGCCAAGCCGGTCTTCCGCTGGGGAACTGAGGCTCCAGCGGAAGACCGGCTTGTTTCTTGCGTGCAGCCCCAGTTGGGATTGGTATTGGCGAAGATACCATTCGCGCAACTATCAAACGCGGCCACGGCGGTCTACAGAGCATACTTCTCCGAGTTCGAGATCTATGCTTACGCCGACGCAATGCCTCCGACTTTGTCCTTCACCCGCTACACCATACAATGTTTATCAGGTTCGGTGAGCCGAGCGTGTCTGCGTTCGACCTGATGCGGTTGCTGGCTACAGCGACATCCTGGTCATGCAACGGCTCATCCATCCGACGCCCGTCATTGCAGGGCCTGTAGCTCAACGGTTAGAGCAGGGGACTCATAATCCCTTGGTTGGGGGTTCAAATCCCTCCGGGCCCACCAGTTCCCTCTTCGCCCCTCCCACGTAAAGAGAAAAATCCCCGTCCTGCCGCTGTGCTGCAGCGACAAGACGGGGTGTGGAGGATCGAGATTTGAATCAGTGCGACTTCGGAGAGAACCCGAAGACCACCGACAGCATGATGCTGCGTGCTGGCAGAATGCTGACTGCATCCTGACCGTTGATCGGTGTCTGACCGTTGGTGTTGAACGGGTCGGTGTAAGTGATGCCATTCACCGCAACGTTTTCCGTTACAGGCTTTCCTGCCAGAGCCACGCTGGTGATGTTGCTGCTGTTGAAGAGGTTGTTGAAGCTCACCGCCAGTTTGGTGTTCGCATAGCGGCCTTCGCGGATGGTGTAGTTGATGTTCGCGTTGGTCAGCGTAAACGGGGCCACCGTGTACTGGTTGTGGTACTGGCCGTTGTCCTCATACTCCATACCGACGCGCTTGTTGAAGATGCCGATGTCCCAGCTCTTGTGCTGGTAGGTCAGGCCCTCAGTTTCAATATCCGAAGGAGCCTGCGCTACATGCTGGCCCGACGGTGCGGTGAAGGTGTACTGCGCTGTCGTTGAGGCGCAGCCCGCGGTGCCGGAGGTGCAACTCTGATTCAGAGTGCCCGAGTAGACGGCGTTGTCGTAGCTGCCGTTGAGGTAAAGGCTGAGGCCGGAGATGAGGTAGATGTTGCTCTCAGCCTCAAAGCCCGTGGTGTTGGTGCTCGGCGTAAGGAAGTAAACGGGTTCCCCTGTCGAGATGGGCGTAAACGAGGAGTACGTGTTGTCGAAGTGAATGCGGAAGACATCCGCATCGAATGTAACGCGCTTCAGCTTCACAACAGTTCCACCCTGGTAGGTAAGGTTCTTCTGCTGTTGTGGCAACGTCGCAACCGGAACACCATCGGTGCCCTGGTTGAAGTCGAACACCGCCGACGGCGGAACCACACTGCCGGTCGCGCCCTGAAAATATACCGACCAGTTGTTCTTGATGCGGTAGTTGACCGAGCCCGAAGGCAATGTGGCGAAGTAGCTGCCGCCATTCGTGATAAACGTGGATGGATTGCCGTTGAGAGGACCAATCTTGCCGCCGTTATCGGCGAACTGCTTCGTGCCAATGGTGTAGTACGCAAACTTGATGCCCGGCGTAACCGTGAACTTTGAACCGAGGTGGAACTCATACTCAGCGAATGGCTGATAGGAGTCCGTTACATACGTCTCAGAGAAGTTCGGCAACGGCGAATCGACCCGGTTGTTCGTGGGGTCAGAGGGATACTGGCGGCGGTTTGTATTGGCCCACTCGTACCACATACCGGCCCGCAGGATGCCGTACTTGGAGACCTGCGAGAGCTGCGAGGTCTCGCCGTACTTGCGGTAGCTGTTGTACTTGTCCACCGCGCATGGATAGATGCCCACACTGATGCCCTGTACTGTGCTGACCGCGTCGACGTCGCATGGAGCGATCTTCAGCCCCATGTAGGTCTTGGAGCCGTTGATCGTGGTAGCGTCCGTGATGGTGGTCGCCTTCGCGTAGTACTCCGAATTGTCGTAGTTGTAGGTGTAGGGCTTGATGTCGAACGTGAAGCCTTTGCCCAAGTCGCTGTGGACCTGCACGTACTCGAAGTCCGTAGGCACGTGGTAGAAGTTGTACTGGTCGTCGAGGTACAACAGCGGGTCAGAGTTATTGGTAAGCAGGAAGTTGATGCCCGCGCCCGTGTAAGGCAGCAGCACATTCGTTGCGCCCGATACCGTGGAAAGACAGCTATAGCCAGCACCCACGCCGTACATCTGGCAGCGCGTGGCGTTGAAGTTCGGCGTGTTCGCGTCCAGCCAGATCACGCCAGAAAAACCGGTAAGCGTGGTGCTTGGGCTTAGCTGGTACTGCAGCTTGATCGCGCCGGCGTTCCGCGTCTGGTTGTTCAGGCTCTGGTAGCCGTGGCTCTGCAGGTGGTGCACGTCGATGCTCGTGTTGAACTTGCCGCCCGGGCCAAAAGCACCCGAGTCGTACTCAGCGTCATAGAGGTAGGTGTTGAACGACCCACCGGAGAAGGTTGCGCGCACGTTCTGCAGCGGCGAGAGCTCTTTGGAGAGCAGGTGGATGGAGCCGCCGAACGGCGTGGGCCCGATCGTCGAGGCCGTGCCGGGCGAGCGATCGAAGTCGATGCCGCCTAGGAACTGCGCCGGGAAGAACGCCCAGGAGTGGTGCGTCGGCGTGTTGGTGTCATAGAACGGGATGCCATCGAAGTCGATGTCGTAATCGCCATCCGGGAAGCCGCGGAAGTAGGTGCTCGACTGACCGAGGCCGACGCCGTTGCCGTTGGTGGTGAAGGTACCGGGAGCCATCTCCACGGCCTCACCGAAGTCAGCCACCGGCGACATGAAGTTCTTGATCATCGTCGAGGTGATCTCGGTGCGCGCCGAGGTCTCCGAGAGTAGCGCATCCATGGGGGCCAGCGCCGCCGCTACCGAGTGCGTCTGATCCGCATCCACCGTAACGTCCGTCGTCGCGGCGCCGATAGGCAGCGTGAACGCTACCTGCGCACCGCTGTCGCTGACTCCCACGCCGTTCTTGATCACTGCGCTGAACCCTGGTGCCACCGCGACTATGGTGTACGCGCCCGGCGCGAGTCCGTTGATCACAAAGTGGCCTTCGGCATCAGTCGTCACCGTCTTGCTGTGCCCGTTGGCATCGCGCACGGTCACGCTCGCCTTGGCGATCAATCCGCCCTTGGCGTCAGAGACGGTTCCCTGCAGCACGCCCGCGTTCTGCGCGCCGTGTGCATGGCCGATGCCTGCATGCGGCT
Source organism: Granulicella sp. 5B5 (assembly GCF_014083945.1). GTDB lineage: Bacteria > Acidobacteriota > Terriglobia > Terriglobales > Acidobacteriaceae > Granulicella. The sequence continues at coordinate 1,602,339 of NZ_CP046444.1, forward strand.
GTGCGGCCGCCGGAGCCGCATGCATCAACGTGGTGGAGAGCAGGAACAAACTTGCGCCCGCAACGGTAAGCAGCTTTTGCAGCGCTGTCCGGGGATTTGGCTGGCCGCCTTCACTTCGAATCATCATTTCGACATTCCTTTTCTGTTGACCCCTCTTAGGGGTTCCTTGTGCTTGCGTTTTCAGTTGCCTGTATGCAGAGTGGAGCTTCACGGACTGCCCTCTTCAGGGCGCAGTACTGGCATGGCACCTTGAGACCTTTCTTCGATGGACCCCAATCAGGCGGCCCATCGGATCTCGTCGTGCTCACTTTCGGCTCAGCAGATACACCGGTGCCTATTACTTTGTCAGGCAGGTTCGCAGGCTCCGTGAGAGCGCGGTGAAATTTGGATGAGAGGAGTGTGAACGGCTCTAGTTGCTGTGAATCCCTTACGGTTTTCTGATACGAAGATGACAGACCGGTCAGTTTGTAACGAACTGTTCACAGTCGAGGCCCGGTCAGCCAACTTAAATAGCAAATGGCCGGCACCAGGATGGGTCAGTTCGGCAAGCCCGCAGACAGGCCATCATGCTGTCAAGTCCAATTTGCCCAAAGAAAGCTTCAACTTACACAAAATAAACAACTAAACGAGCCGAAGAAAGTGAATGATTCCTTGCGCCGCTCGCTATACTGGAAATAGGGGAACTTCCACCGGGTTAAGGCAAACGTATCTCACGCCGTTCGGCGCATCCCCTTTGCTTCCAATATCATGCGCACAACCAAAATAGAATCAGCCACTTACGCCGGGGATCACCCGGTAAGTGGCTGATTCTGCTGGATACCTCTGCTACATAGGGAGGGAGTGGCCCTGCCGCTAGCTGCCCGGATTGTACTTGTACTGCAGCTCGTGGATCGCTGGCCAGGTCATAGTCTTGTCCTTGCGGTTGACGTACATGAAGACCGGGTGGTCCCCGTTGATTCGTACCGCTACGATCACTCCGCTACCGAACATGCCGCTGCCGTCCGTGCGCGAGATGTCCACGTGGTGCCAGGTAATCGGCGCATTGACCGGGCTATGGGTCGTCCAGTCCTCGGTAAACCGCTGCAGTGGATAGTCCATGTAGCGCTGCGGATGCTGCTGCCAGTCGGGGTCGGCGTTGTAGATGCCGTAGGCCTTGGCATAGTCCTTGGCCTGCAACGCATTGAAGAACTCATCCACACGATGCTCATACCCAAGGTTGGAGAACAACCACCCATGACCGGCGATATAGCCAGCCAGCGTTAGAACCACGAGGAGGAAGATGGTGGAAGCGGCGACGATGAGAATGTTGCGGTTGCGGTTATCGCGGCGCGGATCGTAGGCAGGAGCATTCAGCAGGGTCACAGCGGTGAGTTCCTCTCTTTCCACTATCATAGACACCGCGAAGGGCAGATTTGGCTGCTCATAACACTTCTAGCGTCTACGCCACACCGCTTCGAACCGTGGAAACGCGTCGCGGCGGTGCTCGAAGACGGGCTTATTCGTATCGAAGTAGACCGAAATCACGTCGAAACGGACCTGTAGGCCAGCGCGATGCAGTGCCGGAATCTGGCGGACGTAGGCAGACGCCATCTTTCGCAGCATCTCCTGCTTGGCCTCGTCGACGGCCATCTCCGCCGGAGCGATGCCACGCGAGCCGCGAGTCTTGACCTCGAAGATGACCAGCGTCGCGCCGTCCCAGGCGATGAGGTCGAGATCGCCGGGCAGCCGCTCGGACCGCCAGCGCCTCCCAACAACGGTATAGCCCAACGAGCGCAGGTAGAAGAATGCAGCATCTTCCCCGCGCTCACCCATCAGCAGATGCGGCGGCAGCAGGCTGCGGCGGTCGGCCAATGCGCGCAGCCATGTGTAGCTGCGTCGTTCCAATGCAAGGGTAAGCTCAGCGGGACCCATGCACGGAGGATAACCCGGGCAGCCTCAGCGGGCTACACGGTTTGAGCGTGAATCTCCACAACGTCTGCGATATACTTGATTGTGCACACCGAGCACAACCCAAACATTCCATTCAAGAGGTCGCGGCTATGTCAGCAAAGTACATCTTTGTGACCGGCGGTGTTGTGTCGTCGTTAGGAAAAGGACTGGCTGCAGCCTCGATTGGCTGCCTGCTGGAGGCGCGCGGTCTGCGCGTGAACCTGATGAAGTTCGACCCGTATTTGAACGTCGATCCGGGCACGATGAGCCCGTTCCAGCATGGCGAGGTCTTCGTCACCGACGATGGCGCCGAGACCGATCTCGATCTCGGCCACTACGAGCGGTTCACCCACGCCAAGCTGAGCCGCGATAACAACCTGACCACCGGCCGCATCTACGAGCAGATCATCACCAAGGAGCGCCGCGGCGACTACCTCGGCAAGACGGTGCAGGTGATTCCACACGTCACCAACGAGATCAAGAATGCCATGCGCAAGGTCGGCGCAGACTGCGACGTCGCGCTGGTGGAGATCGGCGGCACGGTCGGCGATATCGAGTCTCTGCCGTTCCTCGAGGCCATCCGCCAGATGCGCCAGGAGCTGGGCCGCGACAACACCTGCTTTGTGCATGTGACGCTGGTGCCGTGGATCGCGGCGGCGCAGGAGCTGAAGACCAAACCGACACAGCACTCGGTGAAGGAGATGCTCTCCATCGGTATTCAGCCGGACATCCTGCTGTGCCGTGCTGACCGCGAGGTTCCTCGCGACATGCGCGAGAAAATCGCCGCGTTCTGCAATGTGGAGCAGGCTGCAGTGATCGTAGCCCGCGATGTGCCGAGCATCTATGAGGTGCCGCTGAACTTCGCTGCTCAGAACGTAGACGGGCTTGCGCTGAAGTATCTGCGCATTGACGCGAAGGATGCGGACCTGTCGAAGTGGCAGGACATCGTGCACCGCTCCTACAACCCGAAGGACACGGTCGAGATTGGCATCGTCGGCAAGTATGTGGAGTACGAAGACAGCTACAAGTCGCTGAAGGAGTCGCTCGTTCATGGCGCGCTGGCGGAGAACCTGAAGCTGAAGGTGACCTGGGTGGAAGCCGAGGGGCTTGAGGTCGAGGGCTATGAGTCGCAGTTGGCGGGCTTTGATGGCATCCTGGTTCCCGGCGGATTTGGCAAACGCGGCATCGAAGGGATGCTGAACGCGATCAAGTATGCGAGAGAGAAGCATGTGCCGTACTTCGGCATCTGCCTGGGCATGCAGACGGCGTGCATTGAATACGCGCGCAATGTTTGCGGACTGACGAAGGCGAACTCCGGCGAGTTCGATCCGGCGACGCCGCACCGCATCATCTACAAGCTGCGCGAGCTGACCGGCGTGGAAGAGATGGGCGGAACGATGCGCCTCGGTGCATGGACCTGCGTGATGGAACCGGACTCCCTCGCGGCGAAGGCATATGGCTCGACGGAGATCAGCGAGCGTCATCGCCATCGGTATGAGTTCAATCGTGAGTACGAGGCAGTGCTGACGGGCGGTGGCCTTCGACTGACGGGCACAACCCCGGACGCAACATATGTAGAGATCGTCGAAATCCCGTCGCACCCGTTCTTCCTCGGCTGCCAGTTCCATCCGGAGTTCAAGTCCAAGCCGCTCGAGCCGCATCCGCTGTTCCATGCGTTCGTGAAGGCTAGCTATGCGAACCGCGGACAGAAGCCGGCGAAGGACGCCGTTGACGCCAAGATGAATGCATAACTGGTTGTACTCTGTCTGCAGGGCCCACTATGACGATGCAGTATGACTACCACTCAGGACGACGCAGTTCGGGGACGCTGTTCAGCGTAATCGTGTCGCTGGCGCTTGGCGCTACGCTGCTGGGAGTGTTTGTGCACCGTGCACGGGTTGGGCTTGCGGGCAAGCTGGCGTCGTACATCACGGGCGAGCCGATGAATGTGATCTCGGACCGCGCGGTGGTGGACCGGGTGCAGCGGCTGAACCGGCTGGAGACGGCTGTTTATACGCTCGATACGGTCGTCGAGAGTGACGAGTCGAGCCCCGTGCTGCCAGATGCGCTGGCGGGCGACCACCTGTTGATGATCGTCCAAGGGCAGACGATTGCGGGCATCGACATGAGCCAGTTGAAGCCGGAGAACGTCGTGATCACGGAGCATGGCGGCGAACGCGACATCAAGATCACGCTGCCGCCATCGCAGGTGTTTCTCACCACGATCGACAACGGTCATTCGCGGGTCTATACGCGCGAGACCGGGCTGTTTGTGAAAGCCGACCCAAACCTTGAGACGCAGACCCGCGTGAAGGCCCAGGGCCAGTTGCAGCAGGCAGCGTTGAGCGACGGCATTCTCGATGTCGCGACCAAGAATGCGCGGACGACAATTGCTGCCATGTTGCAGGGACTTGGCTTCGCGCACGTCGAGGTCCAGTGAAGAAAGTACGAATCCGCAACATTTCAGCCTCCGGCTGTCACCCAGCGCACAGAAATCCTCATCGAATAGAGTGCGCATGACGATCGCTACCGCACCCACCTCCACCGGAGAACCCGCCGCCGTTCTGCAACCCGCGCCGTTTGTGCGGAAGCCGGCGCTGCCTGCACTGACAGGCCTGCGCACACTGCTCGCACTGACGATCCTGTTGTTCCACTTCACACCGAGCGGGCTGCAGTGGGGGCCGTTCTCGCTGTATCCGATCGTGGACATCGGGTATGTGTTCGTCAGCTTCTTCTTCCTGATCTCCGGGTTCATTCTGTCGTACAACTATGCGGACCGACCGGGCGGCGTGAATGTGGCGGACTTCTGGGTAGCGAGGCTGAGCCGCCTTTATCCGGTGTACCTGCTCACCATGCTGATCTCGATCCCGATGTTGGTGGTGGAGTGGCATGCGCGGTCGCATACGGAGTTCTGGATGGGCGCGATTGCCACGCCCCTCCTCATACAGGGGTTCTTCCCTCACCTGGCGACGTTCTGGAACACGGTGAGCTGGACGCTCAGTTGCGAGATTGCGCTGTACCTTATGTTCCCTTATCTGCTGCGGTTGAAGTGGCCGAAGAACTCATGGAAGCTGCTGGCGTTGGTGATCGGGTTCTGGGCAGTCGGACTCATCCCGCATACGATCTATGTGTTCACCAATCCGGACCATCTGCCCGGGCCGGCGGACCGCTACAGCGGCGGGTTCTGGATCGACTTCCTGAAGTACACCCCGCTGCCGTATCTGTGTACGTTCCTTGCCGGGCTGACTCTAGGCCGACTGCATGAGGCGGCGAAGCTGTCGGCACGGTCGCGGATGATTGTTGGAGTCGCGGGCTTTGCAGCAGTGTGGTTTACGGCGTATCACCTGACCGACCGGCTGCCGTACATCATGATCCATGGCGGCCTGTTGACGCCGCTGTTTGCGGCGGTGATCCTCGGGCTTTCCGGGCCGAGTCCGCTGGCGAGCGTGTTCTCCATCCGTCCGTTGGTGACGATCGGGGCTTCAACCTACTGCCTGTACCTGCTGCACTTCAACGTCTTCATCCTGCTGCACCTGCATCACGTTCCAGAGAAGCTGCATGTGGCGCGCTTCGATCCGTGGATCAGCTACGTGTTTGTGGTACTGCTGGCGCTGGCAGTGCGGAAGTGGGTGGAGCATCCGTGCCAGATCGCCATCGGCAACTGGTGGAAGCGCCGGCGTGCGGCACAGGCTGGGCGATAAAATCGGCGCAGGCTTATAACCCTTTACCCTGCAATATCATACGCGCAACCGCAATAGAATCAGTCACCTAACCCCGGGATCACCCCGTAAGTGACTGATTCCGCTAGATACCTCTGCTACATAGGGAGGGGGGAGGGTATCCCCGCCAGTACACATAAGCGACGCTCAGGCGGTGACGAGGGAGCCTAGTTTTTCGCCCTGGATGACCCTGAGGATGTTGCCGCGCTCGCGCATGGAGAAGACGACCATGGGCAGGTTGTTGTCCTTGCAGAGCGACACGGCAGAGATGTCCATGACCTTGAGGCCGAGTTGGATCATCTGCATATAGGTGATCTCTTCGAACTTGACGGCGGTGGGGTCCTTCTTGGGGTCGGCCGAGTAGATGCCGTCGACCGAGGTGGCTTTGAGGAGAGCGTCGGCGTTGATCTCCATGGCGCGGAGGGCGGCGGCGGTGTCGGTGGAGAAGTAGGGGTTGCCGGTGCCGGCGGCGAAGATGACGATGCGGCCTTTTTCGAGATGGCGGACGGCGCGGCGGCGGATGTAGGGCTCGGCCACCTGGTGCATGGCGATGGCGGACATGACGCGGCAGAAGTGGCCAGTCTTTTCGATGGCGTCCTGCAGGGCGATGGCATTGATGACCGTGGAGAGCATGCCCATGTGGTCGGCGGCGACGCGGTCCATGTGGATGGCCTGCTCGGCTACGCCGCGGAAGAAGTTGCCGCCGCCGACGACGATGGCGACCTGACAGCCAGAGGAAGCGACATCGGCGATCTCCTGAGCGACTGCGTTGATGAAGACGGCATCGACACCGAAGCCACGGCCGGCGGCCAGGGCTTCACCGGAGATCTTGAGAAGAACGCGCTTGTACATATCCTTGTTGAGTTTACTAGGAGATGCAGGGGTTAGGGGTTAGGGAATCGGGAATAGGAGAGTGGTTCGTTCTTTTGATGCGATGTATTACGGGTTCCAGGCAGCCCGTTCTCGCGCGTTGCGCGATACCCCACCCTTTCCGATGAGGCCGGAAAGGATGGGCCACCCGTCAGAGGGAGCAAGGAACTTTTGGGCGAGGGTGGGCGTAGGATATTTGGCGATGGGCGTGTTTTGATACGCCGACTTCGCCGCGAGAGGATGCAACGACGATGCAATCGAGAATTGTTGGAAGCACGATGCCTGTGCTGGAGCTGCTGCTGGAGCCGGGTGAGAGTGTGATCTCCGAGGCCGGCGAGCTGAGCTGGATGGGGCAGACGATCGCCATGACGACGCATACGCAGATGGCGGGCGGTGGTGGGTTCTTTGGCGCGATCAAGCGCGTGGCCGGTGGCGGCACGCTGTTTATGACCGAGTACACGGCGCAAGGGTATCCGGGCGAGGTGGCGTTTGCGGCGAAGATTCCGGGGCACGTTGTGCCGCTGGAGATCGGGCCGGGACACGAGATCATGATCCATCGGCATGGGTTCCTGTGCGCGACCCCGCAAATCCAGCTAGGTGTGGGCTTTCAGCAGTCGCTGGGTGCGGGCATCTTTGGCGGCGATGGGTTTCTGCTGCAGAAGGTGAGCGGCGTGGGCACGGCCTGGCTGGAGCTGGGCGGCGAAGTGGTCGTCCGCGACCTGCAGCCGGGCGAGACGCTGCGAGTGCATCCGGGGCATGTGGGCGCGTTCCAGAGCTGCGTGAGCTTCCAGATCACGCGGATACAGGGCATTCGCAATATGTTCTTCGGCGGCGATGGGATCTTTCTGGCTGCACTGACCGGGCCGGGACGCGTATGGCTGCAGACGCTGCCGCTGTCGAACCTCGCTCATGCGTTGGAGCCGTACCTGCCGCAGAACCGCGGCGAGGGTGTGCGCAATGTGGGAACCGCCGCAGTGCTGGGCGGGATTGTGGGCAGCATGTTCGACAACAACCGATAAAAGCGAAGCGTCGACAGACGACGCTATAGGCGGCTCCGTTGACTGCGAGATATTTGCGCGGCAACGGAGCTTTGCTGTGGTACAACGATTGCGAGTCGCGGCGGCAGCGTAACGACTGCGCGACCTGATAAGGAGTTGTGCCATGAGCGATGAGATGGGAAGCGTCCCACCCGAGGCGCAGCAGCAGGGCTACCAGCAGGTTCCACCACCGCCGCAGTATATTCCGCCGGCACAGGCAAGTGGGTTGAGCGATACCGCCGCAGGGGCGCTCGCGTACATCACGATCATTCCGGCGATCCTCTTTCTGCTGATCGATCCTTACAAGGACAAGCCGTTTGTGAAGTTCCATTCGATCCAGTGCCTGGGTCTTGCGATCTGCGGGTTCTGCCTGGGCGTGATTGCCGTGATCCCGATTCTGGGCTGGATCATCTACATCGTCGGGATGCTGACGATGCTGGTGGTGTGGATCATCTGCATTCTGAAGGCGTCGCAGGGGGGAGCGTTCAAGCTGCCGGTGATTGGGAAGTTTGCCTCGGAGCAGTCAGGGTACGCGGCGTAGGCAGACGGCTTCTCTCACAGCTGGCCGCTCACGGCGGGCGTGATACAAGAAGAGTTGAGCCACAGGGGCGCGGCTGGGATTGCGCTGTTCGTGGATGGCTCTGTGAGCGGCCCCATTGAGAGATACAGCACCACGAAGTACCCACTGGCGCACCCATGTTGCGGGAGCGGTGGCTTATCTGACAGTGATTCCTGCGCTGGTGTTGCTGGGCGTAACGCCGTACCGGCGCAATCCGTTTGTGCGCTTCCATGCGATGCAGTGCGTGGTGTTGACGGCGCTGGCGATCGCGGGGCGGGTGATGCTGCACTACTCGCACTTTAAGCCGATGCTGGTGGGTGGGCTTTATTTATACGATGGGGATGATGTCAGTGTGGGCGCTAGCGCTGGTGATGGCAGCGCAGGGGACGACGCTGTGGATTCCGGTGGTGAGCCACGTTGCGCAGAGTCTGGCGGAGTGATACGCGAGCGCGCCTGACGCAAAGTGGGACAACATGCAAATGTTTTTTATCGGGATGAACGGCGGCAACGGGATGGCGTTGCGCCGAAGAGTGTGTCCACGTAGACTCGCTGGCATGAATCGAGTTTTGTTGTCGGGTGTGGCATGTGTGGCGGTGGCCTTGTCGAGTGTGGCCGGGATAGGTGGCACACGCGCGGAGGCGCAGGACTGGGCAAGGACAGCCTTGGATAAAAGCCCCAGGCATAGCGAGTATGTGACGATCCAAGAGGCGAGCGGACGGAAGCTGCAGGCGTTCGTGGTGTATCCGGAGGTAAAGGACAAGGCGCCGGTGATCGTTCTGATCCACGAGATCTTTGGCGAGAGCGACTGGTTCAAGGAGATGGCCGATGAACTGGCTGGCGCAGGCTACATCGTTGTCGCGCCGGACCTGCTGAGCGGCTGGGGGCCGAACGCAGTTGCCGCCAAGCCAATGGCGGGCATGGGCGGCGATGACCACATGCACAGGGCACCGGGTGCTCCGGGAGCGGCGTACGAGGCGGCGATGCCGGGAGGGACTTCGGCGTTTCCGGACCAAAGTGCGGTGGTCCACGCGGTGACTTCCCTGCCCGACAGCGAGATAATGGGCGACCTGGATGCCGCGGCGGACTATGGCAAGAAGCTGCCTTCGGCGAATGGGAGGCTGTTTATCGCAGGCTTCTGCTGGGGCGGTGGAAAGAGCTTTCTGTATGCCACGCACCGCAAAGACCTGAGCGCTGCGTTTGTGTTCTACGGGACGCCGCCACCAGTGGATGCGATGAAGAACATCACAGCGCCCGTGTATGGGTTTTATGCAGGCAACGACGCGCGGATCTCGACAACCGTGCCGCAGACCGAGACGGACATGAAGGCCGCAGGCAAGACGTATGAGCCGGTGATCTATGACGGTGCGGGGCATGGGTTTATGCGTGCGGGCGAGGCTCCAGATGCGAGCGCGGCTAACCTGGCGGCGAGACGCGAGGCATTTCAAAGGCTGGTGAAGCTGCTGGGTGGCGTGCGGTAAGGGCAGAGTGTAAACGCCAAAATGTAGAGCATAGAGAAGTCCGCCGAAGCCTGGGGCTTCGGCGGACTTGTTTTGTAAGGGGTGGTCAGTTGGTTGCGGGAGTGAAGGCGCGGGGCCACCACAAGATGAAGGTGGTGCCTTCCGGGCCGGTAGAGGCGACGCGGATGTCTCCGCCGTGGCGAGCGAGGATGTGGCGGGTGGCCCAAAGGCCGAGGCCGTTTCCCTGCTCGCCTTTGCTGGTGACGCCGAAGGTGAAGAGGCGGGTGAGGACTTCAGGGGGGATGCCCTGGCCCTCGTCGCAGACTTGAATTTCGACACCAGCGGGCGTGCCGGTGAAGGTGACGCGGATGGCGGCGTGTGGTTTTGCTATGGCTTCGCAGGCGTTGCGGATGAGGTTGAGCAGGACCTGACGGGGTTCGCCAGGTAGCGCCTGCACCGCGGTGTCGCCGGTGGCGACGAGTTCGAGATGTATGTCCTGGCGCTGCAGCAGGGTCAGCAGGAGAGCCCGGACGCTCTCGGCCGCGGCGAAGAGGTCAACGAGTTCGGGGTCCTTGCCCTGGCGGAAGAAATCGAGCGTGGAGCGGGAGATGGTGAGGATGCGTGTGGCTTCTTCGGCAGCTGTGGCGGCCCAGCCGGCAACATCCGAAGTGACATTGTGAGAGGTTTCGATGAGGAAGAGCAGATTCTGAATGGCCTCGAGCGGATTGGCGATCTCATGCGCGACGAGGGTGGACATGCGGCTCCACTCTTCGAGCTTCTGAGCGGCCATGAGGCTTTCGCGCATCTGGCGCTGCTCCTGCTCGGTCGTGGTGAGGCGCTGGGCGTAATCGTTAATGCGGTCGCCCATGAGACGGACACGGCCGATGAGCGCAAGCGCTATCCACGCGGAGAGGACTGCAGTAAGGATGTTGGCGGTCGCGTCGATCCAGAAGAAGGGTAGCCAGGTGGTGACGACCTCCATGAAGTGCGTGGAACCACAAGCCACGATGAAGAGCGCAAAACCGACACCGAAGTAGGCCCAGTCGCGGGCGAGAGCCTGGCGCGTGCGGCGGACGAGAGAGAGAAGAGTGATGCAAATGGAGAGATAGCTCAACGCCGTGATCGCGTTGGCGACCACCATGGTCCAGATAAGTTGGGGGTCTGCTCGCCAGCAGACGGCATGCGGCATGAGCGATATCGGCGACGACATCCGGGAGAAACCTCGGCAGGTTTGCGCTGCCAGCAGGAGCCCCTACGTGCGGACTCATGTATTGGATGAGCGGTTCGATGCGAGTTTAAATAAAAGCGTTGTCTAACAGGAAAAGGTATCACCGGTGACGCTGTGCCGAGTAGCTTTTGTTGAGCAAGTGCTGAAGAATGTTCCCATGCAACGGAGAGAGTTTTTGCGGATGGCGGGTCTAGCTGCAGCAGCGGCCAACGTGACACTAACGAGCTGGGCCAAAGAGCCGTATCCTCGGTTTCCGGACAGCGGCCCACATTGGAGGAGCACCTGGGATGCGGCACTGACGGTGCTGGCGGGGAATGTGAAGAAGGTGCCCAGGTACGACCGGCCCATGCTGATGGAAGGCGCGGTGTATCCGGGCGTGTGGATGGAGTGTGGGCCGCAGGAGGCATTGGTGTATGCGGGTCTGCGGAGGTTTGTGCCTCAGCATGAAGGCCAGTCGAGTCCGCTAGAGGTTGCGCGGGCAAATCACATGGCATTCTTTGCATTGCAGCGCGAGGACGGCCAGCTGCCGGCGAGCATCAAGGTGAGCGGCGAGGTGGGATATGGACAGATCCAGATGGTGGTGCCGATCGCGGCGACGGCTTGGGAGCTGGTGCAGCTGACACATGATGAAGAGCTGCTGACGACAGCGTACGAGGCCTGCGGGAAGTGGGATGCGTGGCTGCGGCGCTATCGGGACACGCGGAAGACAGGGTTGGTTGAGGGCTTTTGCACGTATGACACGGGGCATGACAACAGCCCACGGTGGAAGGGCATTCCGAACCGCTGTCCCGACGCGGACGCGAGGAAGTGTCCGCCGATTGTGACGATGCCGCGGCTGTGCCCGGACCTTTCCGCAACGGTGTACGGCGGGCGTGTGGCGCTGGCCGCGATGGCGAAGGCGCTGCACAAGCACGATGAGGCGGCGCGCTGGGCGGAAGACGCCGAGACGATCCGAAGACTGATCATCGAGAAGCTGTATGACCCGGAAGACGCCGCGTTTTATGACCTGGACGCGGAGAACCACTTTGTACGGGTGCGCGGCGACGTGATCACGCGCGTGATGGGCGAGCATGTGCTGAAGCTGAAGATACCCCGCGACCGCAAGATCTTCGACGATGTGTGGGTGCAGCAGCTACACAATCCGAAGGCGTTCTGGACACCGTATTCGTTTCCTTCGATCGCGATTGACGACCCGAGTTTTGTACGCCCGATTCCGCGCAATAGCTGGGGCGGGGCGACGCAGGCACTGACTGCACTACGCACGCCGCGCTGGATGGCCCACTACGGTAAAGAGGCAGAGTTGCGTGAGCTGATGCACGCATGGGTGACTGCGATTGCGAGATCCGGCACCGATGGTGGGCCGGGGGAGTTTCGGCAACAGATGGACCCGATGACCGGGGAGTTTACACGGGCCGATCCGAGTGGGTACTCGCCCGCAGCGCTGGTGTACTTGGAGTTCGTAAGGCGACTTGGAAGTTACCAAAGATGAGGGTGGACAAAACTATCCACCGACGATGGTGGACAGGGCTTATGGGATGTGGTGGAATCCCTTGGTGATCTAAAGACTGCTTTACGAAAGAGGCCAATATGGATGGACACGGAATCATCGTTACACTATTGATCGGGTTGATCGCAGGCTTTCTGACCGGAAAGATCATGAAGGGCTCAGGCTTTGGCGTGATCGGCGATATCGTCATCGGCATTCTGGGTGCGCTGGTGGGCGGGTTCATCGCCGGCCACCTGGGCTTTATGCCTGCCGGCATTGTTTCGACGATCATCGTCGCAACGCTGGGAGCGATCCTGCTGACCTTCCTGTATCGGCTTGTGACCGGAAGCCGGGGATAACGTAGTCTTTTGAAGCGCGAAGCGGGCCCAAAGCGAACCTTTGGGCCCGCTTTTTATGCGAGTGTGATGGCCGTCCTAGACGAGGGTTGTCGTCTGGTGCTTCAATGCCTATCGTGCGCGGAGATGTATGGCTCACGCGAGGAAAGGAAGAATTGCGATGGACGTCTTCTTCTGGTTTGCGTTGGTGGGTTTCGTTGCAGGATGGGTGACGGGCAAGTCGATGAAGTGCCAGAGCCACTCGCCGTGGTCCGACGCGGCGATGGGTGCCGTTGGGGGGCTGCTGGCGGGCTTCCCACTGCGGCATCTGGAAGCTAATTACAACTGGGGGCTCCTTGTGGCCGTGCTGGTGGCGACGGCGGGTGGGGTGCTGGTGACGTGGGGCGTGCATCGCGCTCTGGAGCACTTTCACCATACCGCTCATTAAGCGGGGATGCGGGTTCCTCCATTGAGAGCGCGTCTGCGGCAAGGGGTTGAGAATCTCGCACCTGCCCCCCTTTTTCGGGCCAAGATCCGCAGCGGATTGGGGTTAAGCTTGTATACCCTTTGGGGTGCACTTTGGTTGCTACCTAGCAGCTGGGTTGTCAAAGAGCTTCTTAGACGACGAAACCCGGCCTGGGCCGGGTGGAGGATGCTCATGCTTCTATTGTAAATGGGGTGTCAAGAGGGTGGGTCGCCCGACTGAGAACGCGTCTTGCCAGAATCGCAATCCCGGTTTATCTTATCCCTTAACTGGGATATTCATGACGAGAAACGTATCCGCTGTGGGAGAGAAGCCTCTGTATTGGGTTGGCTCCTCTAAGAAAGACCTGATGAAATTCCCTGAGATGGTACAGACGCATCTCGGTGTGGCGCTGGGAGTGGCACAGTTTGGCGGCAAGCATCCTGATGCGAAGCCCTGGAAGGGCGATGGGCCGGGCGTGCTGGAGATTGTAGAAGACCATCGCGGTGATACGTTTCGCGCGGTCTATACGGTCCGCTTTGAAGGTGCTGTGTATGTGCTGCACACGTTTCAGAAGAAGTCGAAGAGTGGCATCAAGACGTCCAAGGCTGACCAGGACTTGATCGCGGCGCGGCTCAGGGACGCGCAGCAGGATTATGAGGTGCGATATGGCAAAGACAAGTAAAGCGGTTGTAGAGGCGAGTTCCGGAAATGTGTTTGCCGATCTGGGATTGGCGGACGCTGAAGAGCTGGGGACGAAGCTGCGGCTGTGCGTGGTGGTGAACCGGATTCTGGAGGCACGTGGGCTTACGCAGGTGGAGGCCTCTCAGGTACTGGGCGTGACTCAACCGAAGGTGTCTGCACTGAAAGCGTACAAGCTGGAAGGGTTCTCGGTCGAGCGACTGATGCACTTTGTCACGGCGCTGGAGCATGATGTAGTGATCGAGATTCGGCCGAAGGTGAAGAAGGGTGAGGCGAAGGTGATGGTGGTGAGCGCGGCTTAGAGGTCCCACCATCAACGGAAGGAGCCATCTATCGGCACGGTTGAAGCCGTGCCCTATCGATTTGTGGCTCCATTGAGGATCTAGGCTGCTCAGGCGAGAAGCAGATTCCCTTCGGGAATGACAAACAAGAAAAGCAAAAACAAGAGCAAAAACAATAGCCAATACAGGGGTCTCTCCGCTACGGCGCAAAACGCGCCTCCGGTCGAGATGACACAGGTTGAGCGGAGGTAAAACACAGATTTCCTCCGGGAAATAAACCGGGGGCAAAGGCGAAGGCCCGGACTGAAGCCCGGGCCTTGGGGTTGGGGAGGCTGTGATTGTCGGGGCTGAAGCCCCGGCCTACCGTTCGTGCCTCGCCAGCATGTTCGGTGCCTGCCAACATGCTGGGTGACTTGCCAGCACACCCGGTGGTTCGCCAGCTGCTTGGCTAGTTATTGCTTGGCTTAGGCTGCTTCTTCCGTGGCAACAACCTTGGCCGAGGCTACCGTGTAGTTGGGATCGCCGATTTTGAAGCGGGCGAAGCGGCGGATGCTGATGTTTTCGCCGAGCTTGGCTACCTTCTGCGCGATGAGCTGCGCTACCGTGAGGGACTGCTCCTTGATGAAGGGCTGGTCAAGCAGGCAAACTTCCTCGTAGAACTTGCTCATCTTGCCTTCGAGCATCTTCTCGATGATGTTGGCCGGCTTGCCGGAGGCCGCTGCCTGGGCGCGGTAGATCTCCTTCTCCTTCTCGATGTCCTCAGGCGTGACCTCGTCCTTGCCGATGAAGCGCGGGTCGACAGCGGCGATGTGCATCGCGATGTCCTTGAGGAGCTCCTGGAAATCTTCGGTGCGGGCTACGAAGTCGGACTCGCAGTTGAGCTCGAGGAGGACGCCGATCTTGCCGCCAGCGTGGATGTAGGTGCCGACCGAGCCCTCGTTGGTGGAGCGGCTGGCCTTTTTGGCAGCCGACGCCATGCCGCGCTTGCGCAGCACGACGAAGGCCTCTTCCATATCGCCTTTGGCTTCCTGCAGGGCCTTGAGGCAGTCGCCCATAGGGGCGCCGGACTTTTCGCGGAGTTCCTTGACGAGCTTGGCGTCGATCTTTACGGCTTCGGTGGTAGACATGATGTAATTCTTTCTCCTCTGGGTTAGAGGGGTGTGAAAAGGGCGCGGGTATGAAGCCCGCGCCCCTGAACTTCGGTGGAAACCCATGTTTCAGAAGCGAGACATGGGGCACCCAGTTTGATGGCCGGTCTCTTAGGCGCTGACTTCGGCGGGGGTTGCCTCGGCTTCGGCTTCAGCGGCCGCGGGGGCCTTGCGGATGCCGCCGCCCAGAACGGCGTTGAGGTCGATGGTCTCGTCTTCGGCCACATCCTCAGTGGAGGCAGCGGCGATGCCGGCGGACTCGTGGACTTCGTCGATGCCAGCATCCTCACCGTCTTCGCCGAGGAAGTGCGACTCGGTAGCGATGGGGGTGACCTCGTCGTACTCCTGCGAGAAGGCCTTGTCGGAGATCAGCTGCGTGCCCTCGTAGGCGGAGTCGGCGATCTTGGTGGTGAAGAGGCGGATGGCACGGAGAGCGTCGTCGTTGCCGGGAATGACGTAGTCGACCACGGTGGGATCGCAATTGGTGTCGACGACGGCGACGACCGGGATGCCGAGCTTGCGGGCTTCGGCGACGGCGATGGCCTCGTTGTTGGAGTCGATGATGAAGAGCGCGTCGGGCAGGCGCTTCATGGTCTTGATACCGGAGAGGTTGGTCGAGAGGCTCTTGCGCTCGCGCTCAAGCTTGATGACTTCCTTCTTGGTGAGCAGCTCGTAGCGGCCGTCGGTGGACATCTCGTCGAGCTCGGCGAGGCGCTTGACCGACTTCTGCACGGTGACCCAGTTGGTGAGCAGGCCACCCAGCCAGCGGCTGTTGATGTAGGGCATGCCCGCGCGGGTCGCTTCCTCTGCCACGGCGTCCTGCGCCTGGCGCTTGGTGCCGACGAAGAGGATGAGCTTGCCGGTGGAGGTGAGGTCGGTGACGAACTTCGAAGCCTCTTTGAACATCTTGAGGGTCTTCTGGAGGTCGATGATGTAAATGCCGTTGCGCTCGCCGAAGATGTACTCCTTCATCTTGGGGTTCCAACGCTTGGTCTGGTGACCGAAGTGGACACCGGCTTCGAGCAGTTCCTTCATTGTGATGCTAGCCATAAAAAGCTCCTGTTTATAGACCGGGCCGAGCACGCTTGAGGTCTGCGGCTGGTCTGGATTGATCCCTGGCGGTGAAGCGTCGGGAGATTTAGGTCCTTGCCTCCGATGCGAGCTCTTCGGAGGGTGTTGCGGGTGGTGCTGCCCGGAGCGTTTATGGCGCTCCGGGCGAAAAGCAGATCCCCTTCGGGGATGACAACCAGAAAAGCAACGGCTTCAAGACAGTGATGATTCGCTGTCTTTTTATCGCTTGCTGAACTGGAAGCGAGCGCGGGCGCCCTTCTGGCCGTACTTCTTGCGCTCCTTGCCACGAGCGTCACGGGTGACCATGCCGCCGGACTTGAGAGCCTTGCGGAGCTCGATGTTGAACTCCATGAGCGCGCGGGCGATGCCAAGCTTGACCGCGTCGGCCTGGCCGTTGACGCCGCCGCCCTTGACCGTGGTCAGGACGTCGAAGGTCTCGTTGATGTCGGCGATACCGAGGGGGAGCTTGGCGGCGGCGCGCTGTGCGGGAGTGACGAAGTACTCGTCAAACTGCTTGCCGTTGACGGTGAAGTTGCCCGAGCCGGGGCGCAGGAAGACGCGAGCGATCGCGCTCTTGCGGCGGCCGGTTCCGTAGTATTGGATGAGATCTGCCATTTTGAAAATCCCTCAGGGGCTAAAGCCCCGAAATCTTTTGTTCCGGAGATCGTCCGGGCTGAAGCCCGGACCTACCGGTTGTTGCCTGCCCCGAAGACCGGGGCGAATCTCTTAGCCCTTGACTTCGAGGGCGGAGGGCTGCTGGGCGTGGTGCGGATGGTCGGCACCCTTGTAGACCTTGAGCTTGGTGGCCATCTGGCGGCCGAGCTTGGACTTGGGCAGCATGCCCTTGATGGCCTCTTCGAGGATCTTCTCGGGACGGCGGGCGAGGAGCTTGGTGTACTCTTCCTCACGCAGACCGCCGGGGAAGCCGGTGTAGCGGCGATAGAGCTTCTGCGAGGCCTTCATGCCGGTGACCTGGATCTTCTCAGCGTTGACGACGATGACGTGATCGCCCATGTCGATGTAGGGCGTGTAGAGCGGGTTCAGCTTGCCCGCGAGGATGCTGGCTGCGTGCGACGCGAGGCGACCGAGGGTCTGGCCGGAGGCGTCGAGGACGAACCAGTTGCGCTTGATGTTCGTGCCGCTGGGGATCGTGGTCGTCTGATTGAGGTTCATCGTAGGGTTACTCCTTGGTTCTGCCGTCTTCGTGAATCGACTGTGCGGCTTGAAGCGCGAAGAGAGGTACAGCCAGTCCTTGTTGGGCGGCAAGCGGAGGAGCGGACACGAAAGTCCGCGCAGGCCGAAAGCCGGGGTTGCGGTTGAAGCGCGCTAGATTCCTGCAGAAGCAGCTACACAATCCTGAGGAGCGGCGCGACGCGCACAAAGCCTGAAGAGCCAAAGAAACTAGCTGCTGGGCTGGGGAGTGGGTGCCGAATGCGGCGGAAACTTCCGGCAGATGCCACGGAAGCCGAACTGCCTGGACTCACCTCGGTGTCTCAGGCCAACTAGACCTCATGATTGCCCGGCATCCGAGAACGGAATACGGGCACGGCGAGGTGCAGGCGCGAGACTGCGCGAGCATTCAGGATAGCCAAAGTACAGGCAGGAGTCAACGGGAGAATGGCCAGAATAGCCTAAAAGCTAAACGCCGCGCGCAGGGTGATGGTGCGATTGGCCGAAGGGTTAGTGGCGAAGGGGGCGTTGAGGGTGATGGACTGGCCGAAGTAGGGGGAGTTGAGGACTCCGATGGGCGGGGACGGGTTGTTGTGGTTGAGCAGGTTGGCGGCCTCGACGGAGAAGGTGAGGCTCCAGGGGCGGGCAGAGGAGGATTTGGCTCCGGGTCTGGCTTCCGGGCGCGGGCCGATAGCGAAGGCGCGGTGGAGGGCCGTCTGCAGATAGATGAAACCAGGGGAGTTGCCGGCGTTGATGGGGATGATGGGCTCGCCGGGCTGGGGGTTGGCGTCGAGGGTGCCGTAGGGGGTTGGGTAGAGGACGGAGTTGGCGGTAGGGGCAGTGGCGTAGGCGGGGCGGTCGTTGTAGATGCCGTCGCCGTTGAGGTCGGTGCCGGTAGTGATGTTGAAGGGTGTGCCGGCGAGAGTGGCTAAGTAGGCGTCGGCGCTGAGCTGCAGGGGGAGTTGCACGGTGGCGCCGCCGAAGAAGCTGGCGAGGGGGCCATTGTAGCGGCCGAAGTCCTGCTGGAGGTTGTAGGGGTTGGAGAGGAAGCTGGTGGGCCCGAGGGTGTTGGTGCGGTTGAACTGGAGGTTGAAGTCGGTCCAGAAGTAGAGCCGGGCGCTGGCGCGGTAGCGGGTGGTGATGTCGAGGGTGTGGACGACCTGGTGGCCGTTGGAGGTGAACTGGTAGACGTTCTGCGGGGTGCCGAGCGGGCGGAGGCCACCGGAGCCGGGGAGCGGCGCGTTGATGTCCTGCGAGAGCCACTGGTGGGAGCCGTCGGTGAAGAGATAGGTTGCGCCGATGCGGAGGCGGCGGCGGAAGGTGCGGTCGGCGCTGATGCCGGCGATGTAGTAGAGCTCGGAGCGCAGATTGGGGGAGACGGTGTAGGTGGTGGGCGGCTGCGCGGAGAGCGAGGACGCGGGCGGTACGTTGGGGTACTGGATGCTTGTGGTGACGAGGTACGTCTGCTGCGTGGTGCCGTTCTGGCGGACGGAGGTGAGGAGGTTGGCGGCGTCGAAGCGGTCGTAGAAGATGCCGGCTCCGCCGCGGAGGTTGAGGAGCGGTTTGCCTTTGTGGTCAGGTGACCAGGCGAAGCCGAGGCGGGGGGCGATGTCGAGGTGGTCGGGGATGGCGGACTGGGCCTCGACGCGGAGGCCGGGTTCGAGCGAGAGGGTCTTGGCGACATGCCAGTCGTCCTGCATGAAGGCGGCGGCTGTGCTGGTGACGATGGTGGCGCTGGAGCGGCCGGCGGCCAAGGTGAGTTGGGTGGGTTGGGCGGCCTGATAGGCGGCCAGCGAGGGGAAGATGTACTGGCCGTTGTAGAAGGCGGTGGAGAGGTTGGCGTCGCGCTGGAGCCGGTAGCGGGCACCAAACTGGATGAAGTGCCTGCCCTGATCGGCGGAGAAGAGCTGCTGGAGCTCGAGGGTGTCCTGGTTGTCGTGCAGGGACTGCTGGGCGTTGCCGCCGCCGGTGGTGAGGCCTTCGATCAGGATGGAAGGCGCGCTGGAGAGTGGGTTCTGGTTGAGGCGGGTGCGCATGTACTGGAGGCGCGACTCCGAGGCGAAGCGCGGGCCGAGCACCTGGCTGTCGAGCAACTGCAGGGTCTGGGTGGTGGTGCCGCTGTTGTAGGCGGCCTCGGGGAGAACCTGGCCGGTGAGGCCGCCGTTCTGCTGCGAGGCCTGGTCGAAGACGTAGTGCGCGGTGAAGGTGTTGGAGGCAGAGAACTGGCGGTCAGCGCGGGTGTCCCATTGGAGATGGCGCTGGGGCGCGGCGACGGCTTCCGAAAGGGGTTGCGGGTTTGCGCCGAGGGTGTAGGCGTTAATGGTGGCGTTGAAGTTCTGGAGGGTGTCGTCGGCGTAGAGGAAGAAAGAGCTCTTGCGGCCGAGGGGGCCGTTGATGTTGCCGAGGATGTCGAAGGTGTCGTTGGCGGGCTGGGTGGGAGCGTAGGGGTTGCGGGCGTTGAGCGCGCTGTCGTTGCCGGAGAGCTGGAGCTGGCCGTGGAGCGCGCTGCCGCCGGGACGGGTGGTGATGTCGATGCGGCCGAAGCCGATCTTGTCGTACGCCGCGGAGTACGGATTGGTATTGATGCTGACCTGACGAATGGTCTGGCGCGGCGGAACGCGAGTGGCGAGCAGGCCGTTGACGTAGATCTCGGCGGGCCTGCCGTTGGAGCCGGCGAGGGCGAGGAACTCCTTCTGGAAGGTGGCGTCGTCGCTGGAGAAGGAGCTGAGGTCAGCGCCGGAGAAGACGATAGCACCGGCGTTGCTGGGAGCGGCGGACTCGTCTTCGATGGGGACGGCGACCTCTTCAGAACGGACGGCGATGGCGAGTGGCAGGCTCAGCCGCAGAGGTGTACTCGCGTCTACCGTGATGGCGGTGGCGGATGCCGAGAAGCCGCGCGCGGTGACGGTGAGCTGGTATGTCCCAACCGGGAGCGAGAGCGAGAAGTGGCCTTCGGAGTCGGTGGAGGCGGTGCGGTCGAGGCTGTCGCTGTGGATGGTGAGCGTGGCGTGAGGGATGCGTGCGCCGGAAGGGTCGAGAACCGTGCCCGTAACGAGGCCGGTTGCAACGCCAATGGGAGACTGCGACTGCGCCGAACAGCCGGGTTGCGAAAGGGCGAAGATACTGGAAAAGGAGAGCAGAACTGCGCAGCGTGCTCGCCTAGAGTGGAACATGAAGGCCGCCTGAAGACTGGAACGGTGTTACGAGTCTGAGATTCGATTAAGTATTGGTTACAGGATGATATCCAAAAGTTGATAGTGATTTGATCGCACTATCGGGTTTTGGATAGATTTTCGTCATCAGGTTATTGATTGCCTGTCGCTTCATCTGGCGGCGGCAGGGGGAGCTGCCAGAGCTGGAGGCGCTCTGTGGCCGCGTAGCGGTTGGGCGAGAAGTACCAGCCGGTGGCGGGGGTGTCGTGGGACCAGAGGAGGTGGGCACCGGGAACGGGGGGATGGTCGACGACCTCGTAGCGGGCGCCTTCGGCGTAGATCCAGGCGGTGAGGCGGTGGTCGTCGGAGTCGTGGATGTAGGGGATGACGCCGGGGCTGGTGATGCCACCGGTGTCGATGATGGGGTGCTGGGTGAGGAAGGCGGGTTCGCCGATGGCGTAGAGGGCGACGGGCGCTTGCGGCGGCAGAGCCTGGATGTAGCTGGAGAGTGCAGCGTAGGTGGCGTCGCCGAGGACCTTGTTGTGGACCAGGGGGCGGGTAGCGAGCAGGCTGAGGGTCGCTGAGTAGAGGACTGTGAGGGCGAGGAGGACTCGGTAGATGTGGGGCCAGCGGATGGCGGCCAGTGCGAGGACGGCGATGGTGAGCACCGGGGCGGTGACGAAGATGTAGCGCGTCTGCACGAGGGTGTGGTTGGCGAGGTAGAAGACGGTGTTGAGAGCTGTCCAGACGAAGAGGAGCCAGCCGCCGGCGTGGAGCGCGGCGAAGGGCGAGCGGTGCGGCGGGTCTGTGGGGCGGTGGCGCGTGTAGTAGACCACGATCCAGACTGCGAGCAGCAGGCAGGCGAGCAACGTAACCGGATAGCCGTATCCGTAGAGGTGGATGAGGCGCCGGAGTACGGAGTCCGCAGGGCCGACACGCTTGGCGGCGTTGGTGTTGGGCAGGATGCTGCCGAAGGTGTGGTGCGCGTACAGCGCCCAGGAGACTGCCGGAGCGGCGGCGAGGACGAAGCCCGCAAGCAGGACATCGACCCGCGTGGTGAGTGAGGCGTGGTGCATGTTGCGGATGCGCTGGAGAAGCACGCAGCCGACGAGGACGGTGAAGAAGGCCATCTCCGGGCGCAACAGTGGGGCGAGGCCGGAGAGCAGCGCGGCGAGCAGGACTCGCTGCCAGCTGAGGTGGCGCGGCGCGAGGAGCAGGCAAGTCCAGCAGGCGAGGCCGGCGGCGGCGAGGGCTTCCATGCCGGAGAAGGCCCAGTAGCCGAAGTAAGGGTTGAGGACGAAGACGAGGAGCATGGTCGCGGCGAAGACGTTAGCCGCAGCGGGATGCCACTGGATGGCGAAGTGCTGGCGGCGGACGAGCGAGCGGGCGTAGAAGAAGACTCCGGTGAGCGCGAAGGCTGCTGCGATGACGGTGAGGAACTTGCCGGCGACGAGCCAGCTGGCGGCGTCGGAACCGGATGCTGGAGAAGCGGGCACGATAAAGTGTGCGGCGACAAGGAGCCAGACCCAGAGCGGGGAGGTATCTCCGTAGACGAGGTGGTGGTTGAAGGTGAAGCCGTGGCCGGTGGCGAGGGAGCGGGCGAACTCGAGGTGGATGTAGGCGTCGTCCTCCCAGTAGCCGCGGGCGGCCAGGAACCAGAGGACAACGATGACGAGGCTGGCCGCGAGGAAGATCCAGGCGAGCAGCGGCGTTGCGGGCTTGGTCGTCGAGCTGGGCGGTTGCGGGCTGGCGCTCATGCGGGTCTCGCCTTCCATGATGCGCTTAGAGGCGGAAATCTGCGAATGGAGGGATCCCCCTTCCCCTCCCTATGTAGCGGAGCTATCCAGCGGAATCAGCGACTTACGAGGTGATCCCGGGGGTAAGTGACTGATTTTGTATATAGTTACGGGTATGATATGGCTAACAAAGGGGTTATCTCGCCTGGGATAAAAACACACAGATTTGAGCTGTGAGCTGTCAGCTCTGAGCTGTGAGATTTCTTCCTACTCCCAGTATAGGTTGCCGAAACTATGAATGTGCTTTTTCGTTTTGTGGCGTTAGCGGTTTAGTTTGTTAGGGTTGCGATCGAAACACCGGAATTGGGGGTTGACAGATTTCTGTTCAGAGAAGAGAGGGAGTTGGGAGCTACGACCGCGCAGACACACATGACCTTCTTCGTGGCGCCGGTGTGCACCATCTATGTGCGGAGTACCAGGGTAAAGCTGCGGGCATGGATGCTGAAGGGCGTGTGCTGTTGCTGCGGCTGGATGCGGAGGCTGACAAGACCTACTACATCCGCTACCACGGGGTGTTTCTGAAGGACTCGCACAGCATTGCGTTCTTTGAGTATGTGGATGAGGACGAGGGTGAGTACCTGGTGGGGAGGACTCGGCTGGCGGTTTCGAAGCCGGAGTGACGGCCGACAACGAACGCGGTGCGGCGATCGTACGCCGCCAGGAGAGATCGCGCGCTGCGCGCGAGAAGCAGGTTCCTCGCGTTGCTCGGAATGACAGCAAGAACGGCAAAGGCAACAGCAAGAACAAGTGCGAGCGCAGGGCCTAGTGCTGGAGCTGGGGGACGCTGGGCTGCTGGCCTTCTTTGGTGATGAGGGGCTTGGGGGTGCGGCGGCGCTCGCGGTGCACCTCGGGAGTGGGGACCTTGGGGTCGAGGCGGTAGACGATGAGCAGGTTGCGCTCGGGGTCGTCCATGGCGGGGTAGGCCGCGACGCGGTGCATGGTGTAGAGCGGGGTGATGGCGTCGGCCTTGTCGTCTTCGACGTCGTTCCAGGCGATGTACCAGCCGGGACGGTATTTTTTGACGCGGACATCGAGGTCATCGGTGCCGAAGTCGTCGCAGATGGAGGGCAGGCCGGTCATGAGGGTGAGATCGGAGCCGGAGATGGAGAGGATGAGGTGGGGGTGTGTCTTGTCGGCGAGGACGAGGCGCTTGATGGATTGCGCGGCGGCCTCAAAGCCGTAGGTGGGGCGACGGAGGAACTCGATCTGGCGGACGGCGTCGGGGATGGCGATGGCGAGGACGACGGCGGCAGCGATGAGGCCGGAGAGGACTCGCGCGGAGATGGAGTAGGTTTCGGCGTGCGGTGGGCGGCGGAAGGCGTCGATGGCGATGGCGACGAAGGCCGTGATGGGGACGGCGACGACGATGTAGTACCGCGGCTGCAGGTTGTTGTGGTACGCGAGGAAGACGAAGTAGCCGCCGATCCACAGCCAGAGGGCGGGGACGAGCGGGTTGGAGAGCAGGCGCGGACGCCAGAAGAGCGTGAGCAGGACGGTGGCGAAGAAGGAGATGTAGAGGACGGCGCCCATCCAGAGGCCGTCGGAGAGGGTGTTGAGGACGACGTCGGCGAGGGGGTCGAGTTCGAAGCCGGTGTAGGCGTTGGCGGAGAAGAGGTACTGGTAGTCAGCGAGGTAGTGCGGGCGGACGATGAAGCCGTAGTAGGCAGCCCAGAGCGCGAGGCCGACGGCGAGAGGCGGCAGACCTAGCTTGAGCGCGGGCAGAAGACGGTAGCCGGCACGCGCCCAGACCAGGTAGAAGATCGCCGGAAACAGGCAGATGGCGGTGGTCTTGGTGAGGATGGCGGCGGGGATGATGAGGGCGAGCGCGAGGGTGGGGAGAAAGAGCTTTGCCTGGGACAGAAAAGACAAATACAGGGGTCTTTCCGCTGCGGCGCGTTGCGCCTCCGGTCGAGATGACGAACTTTTTGCAAAAGGCCAGTGAAGAGGGTGGAGGTGGGAGGCGGCGAGGAGGCCGAGGGCGGTGAGGGCGATGAGCAGAGGCTCGAGGATCGCCATGCGCTCGAAGACGAAGAGGAAGGGGCTGGTGCAGAGAAGGAGCACACAGATGGGAGCGGCGAGAGATTGGCCGGAACGCCGGCTGCTGGGGTGGGTGTGGCGCGTGATGAGGCGATAGAAGGCGATGAGGGTGACGGCGAAGACGGCGAGCGTGAGAGCCCGGGCGGCGGCGAGGGAGACTCCGGTGAATTTGAAGAGGATGAGCTCGAGGAAGGGCCAGACGGGGAGGGCGGCGGCGGGGTTGAAGTCGCCGGAAAAGTTCCAGGTGCCGAAGAGGGTGTGACGGATGGCGGCGTCGCCGTACCAGCCTTCGTCGGTGTATTTGGACCAGTCCTCCCAGGGGGAGTTGTTGGGGAAGTCGGCGGTGAGGTGGAGGAAGTGAAGCGCGAAGAAGATGGCCGCGGCAGCGAGCAGCAGCCAGCCGAGCCAGCGGGTGAGCTCTGCGGAGATAGATACGGGTTCGCGAGTGGCAGGGACTGTGACCTGCTTTGAGTCTAGAGGCATGTACGACAGTTTGATGCGGGTTGAGGCGTGTGCTATCGGCAAGGAATGGCACAGTCGAAAAGATTTTATTGCGGTGTACAGATTATAGAAGCTAACGCGGCGCGGCGGGGAGACTCAGTGGCGGAGCGCGACGGGAAAGGTAGAACTGGCGCCAAAGCGGAGCAGCAGGCGCTCAAGGAGGTACCAGGAGAGGGGGCCTAGAGAACGGTGGCGGCCAATCCGGGAAGGCAGAGGTATCGAAAGCGGATGAAGCGGTTGAACTGGACGAGACGCATGACGTGGACGAGGTACATGGTGTGACGGATGCGTCCTATGAAGCGGGTGGGTAGAGATTATCACCCTGGAAGAGAAAGCCGGTGTCTGAACGACACCGGCTTTCTCTTCCATCCAAGTATTATGCGTGTTGTTCGTTGCCTACCTTCCGATTCTGATAGACGAGGAAAAAGCCAGCGGGAACCAGGAAGACGGTCAAGATAACGGATACCGTCAATCCCCCGATTAGCGCCTGAGCCAAGGGGGCATAAGCCTCGCTGCCTTCCCCAAGTTTGAGCGCCATCGGCAACAAGCCGATAAGTGTGGCGAGCGACGTCATTAGAATTGGGCGGAGTCGTACACGGCAGGAAGTTGTGATCGATTCACGCACACCCATGCCTTCCTTCATCAGATGGTGTGCGAACTCGACGATCAGAATGCTGTTCGACAGGGCGATTCCGGCCAGCATGACTACACCCATAAGTGACATGACGTTGAGTGTTGTGCCCCAGAGAAGCAATGCCACGATCACACCTGTAATTCCTGGAGGCAAAGCCAAGAGGATGATGAACGGATCCATAAAAGAGCGGAATTGCGCCACCAGTATGAGAAACAAAAGCAAGACAGACAGCGTCAAGCCGATAGCAAAACTCTTGAACGATTCGTTCATCGAGTTGACGCTGCCGGTCAACTTCACGTCGATGCCTTGGGGAGGATGAGTCGATGCGACGATCTTATTGATCTGATCTGCAATGCGATTCAGGCTTTCTTTCTGGGGGCGCACATAAATGTCTACGAAGCGACGAATCTGCGTGTGGTCCAACTCCGTGGGCGCTTTAAACTGCTGGATATCGGCAACCATGTCCAAACGAGTTGGGGATTTGATATTGGTTCCGTGTAGCGGGATTGCCTTCAAATCCTCAAGCGACTTGATTTGTCCTTCCTTATATTGAACGGTGAGGAAGTAATTATTGCCAGTCTTGGGGTCGATCCAGATACTCGGCGCGATCATCTGATTCGAGGTCACTGCGGTGATGATGTTGGAGACGATTTCCTTCTCTGTCAGACCCAGTTCATCGGCGCGGGTGCGATCGACAGAGATGCGCAACGATGGATAGTCGATGTCTTGTGGGATATATACATCGGCTACACCGTTAATCTGGCGAACCTTCCCCGCGATGCTCTGCGCGGTATTGTAATCCGCGGTTATGTCGTTGCCTGCAACCCGGATGTCGATGGGTGCCGGTGCGCCCATATTGAGAACACCGTCCACGAGACTACCGCTGGAGAAGAACGTTTGTAGTTCCGGCATCTGGGTTGCCAGCGCCTTCTTGACTTCATCAATGTAGGTGTAGCTGCTGACCTTATGGTCTTCGGAAAGCGCGACCTGAGTAAAACCGGTGTGCATGGCCGAATTGGGGGTGAAGAGAGCTGAAAAGCCGGGGTCGACGCCAATGTTGGTTACCGTCAGCGCCATATCGTGCTTCGAGACGATGTGCCGTACGATGCTCTCGATCTTTGCTGCTTCTGCTTCCGTGTCCGTCAACTTCGTACCCGAAGGAGCCTTGAAGTTGATAACGAACTGTCCGGCGTCCGTGCGGGGGAAGAACGATAGTCCGAGAAGCGGAAAGAGGAAGAGGCTGAGTACGAAAACTATGCCAGACACGCCGAGGACCAATTTCGGAGCCTTGAGCACCTTTTGCACCAACGTATCGTAGCGGTGCAGCATCTTGTCGAAACCGCGCGCGAAGGCCGCATTGAATCGCGCGCCGAAGCCAAGCTTTTTCGACGAAGGAGCAGCAGCGTCAATTGTGTATTCGCCTTCGGCAGACTCATGTACCACGTCGCCGTGCGGGCTCTTGATAAAACGAGCGCAGAAAAGTGGCACAACCGTGAGGGCGACAAAATATGAAGCGAACAGCGAGATGACAACCGCGAGTGCCAAAGCCGAGAACAGGAAGCGGCTGACACCGTAGAGCATCGTGACCGGGAAAAATACCACGACCGTCGTGAGTGTTCCAGCGAGAACAGGGAGAGCGACTTCTTGGCCACCTTTTTCCGCTGCAACGGAGGGAGGCTCACCCCCTTCCAAATGGCGGAAAATGTTTTCGAGTACAACGACAGAGTTGTCGATCAGTCGAGAAAGAGCTAGCGCCAGACCACCAAGCACCATGCTGTTGATTGAGCTTCCGGCGAGCTTCAAGACGAAGAATGTTGCCAGGAGCGAAAGGGGGATGGAAAAGAAGACTGCAATCGTTGCTCGCATGCTGCCGAGGAAGATCAGGATCATGAGGCAGGTAAGAAAGAGGCCGACGCCACCTTCATGGAGCAAGGTTTCGATAGCTGTTTTCACAAACCTCGATTGGTCGAACACAACCTCGGTCTTGAGAGACGCAGGTACGTCGTAAAGCTTCTTCAGAGTGGCCCGTACACCGTTCACGATGGAGATCGTGTTCGCGTCCGCGCCCGCTTTGAAGATCGGCAGATAGACGGCACGTTGTCCATTCACTCGAACTACATTGAATTGACGACTGAACGAGTCCAGCGGAACGGCGACATCGCCGACGCGCACAGGCGATTGACCGACCATCTTGAGCGGCACCTGGGCGATGTCCTTCGCGCCGCCAAGCATTGAATTTGTATAAAGGTCATAGTCGTTTCTGCCGATCTCGACATCGCCCGCAGGAAGGATGACATTGGCGTCATTCACCGCGCGAACCACGTCCATCGGACTCAACTGATTCGCCTCCAGCTTATAGGGATCGGCATATAGCATGATCTGACGCCAGCGACCGCCGAAGGGTTGGGGCACAGAGGCACCGTCTACACTGGCGAGCTGGTTACGAACGAAGTTCTGTCCGAGGTCCTTCAGCTTACTTTCATCCAGACCAGAACCGGACAGAGTAACGAGACTCACTGGAATGCTCGCCGCATCCTGCTTGAGGATGATCGGGGGGTAAGTCCCCGGAGGCATATCGCGCAAATCGCTCATCGCCAGGGATGAGATGGTCGCCGCATCGGCATCCGCATCAGTACCCGTGCGGAAATACACCCTGATAAGGCTGACACCCGGCAAAGAACGCGATTCCATATGATCGATGCCGCTTGCGAGCGTGAACTGGCGCTCAAGATGATAGGTGATATTCGTCTCAATCTGAGCGGGCGGCATGCCCGAGTAGAACGTAGCCACCGCGACCACAGGCATGTTGACAGCGGGGAACATGTCGACCGGCATGTCTGAGGCGCTGACCGTGCCCAGGATCATCACGACCAGACAGAGGACAACGATCAAATAGGGGTTTCGAATGGAAAATCCCGACATCTTTCCTCGCTCTTTTTCTTGAAACAGTGTTAGCTGTGGCTTGGACCGTTCTCGTATGTCGCTGGGCGAGGTTGAACCTTCTCACCTTCGGAGAGACCGGTGTGGCGGCCGACGACGACTTGATCTCCTGCCTCGAGCCCGGAGAGAACCTCCAGCCGGGTCGGCGTCTGTAAGCCAGTCGTAACCTGAACAACGTGAACTACACCATCTCGAACGACGTAGGCCTGCTCGACGCTGGTTCCCAATCCGTCGATAGCGTCGATAGGAACACTCATCACATGGGGGTGGTCTGCAAGATGCAGATGAACTTCGGCGTACATGCCTGGCAACAAGCTCCCGTCCGCGTTGCGCACATCTACCTGCGTATCCATGGTGCGTGTATCCATCTGCACGGAACCGGCATATCGCGCGATCTTGCCGCGAAGCGTACGTGATGGATTTGCTACGTTGACATCGACGGACTGGCCATCCTTGATCTCGGCGGCATCCGTAACCGGAACAGGAAGCGTAAGACGCAGCACGTCATACTGCGCGAGACGTACGACTGGCATTGCTTGCGTCTGCGAGGAGATGCCCGCCTGAATCATTGAGCCGGTGTTGGCGTATCGCTTCGTCACGATTCCATTGAAAGGGGCACGGATCGTTGCGTATTGCATCATCGCGCCCGCGCGCGCATACTCCGAATCGGCTGCCAATTTTGACTCTTGCGCTGCCTGGAGCGCGGATTTCGCGCTGGCGAGCTGGGCAACCGCCTCCGCATCACGCGACTGGGCAACATCTACATCCTGCCGCGGCACAAGACCCTTGTTTTTCGTGGCGACTTCATTGATGCGTTGGAATGAAAGGTGCGCGATGTTAGCCTCGGCTTCTGCACGCTGCACGCCAGCTCGCGCTGTCACGACATTCGCTTCGGCAGCAGCCACTCCAGCTTTGGCTTTTTCGAGTTCGTCCTGGATTTCAGGAACCTCCAGGACCGCGAGAACATCGCCGGTCTTCACATGCGAGCCGATATCTACGCGAATATCGCGAACATAACCAGCAACCTTCGCCATGACATCAACGTCTTGAAATGGCTCGAACTCGGCAGAGAGAACAACATTGTTCTGAAGAGTTGCAGGTCCGACAATCGCCACAGGCACGATTGGCGCCTCTGCCACAGACGGTGCGCTCGATTTGCATGATGTCAAAATGCTTGCGCAGGAAGCAGTCATCAAACTGATCGCCAGCGCGCGTCTCTTTGTGGCCATACCGTGAAATCCTTTCAATTCAAGAGTCCAGCCGCAAAGTCAAGTTCCGCGCGCCGTGAGAGATAGGTGTAATTCGCATCAGCCGCCGAAATCTCCGCAGAGGTTTCGTTCACTTGTGCCTCGTTCAACTCGACGATGCTACCCAACCCGGAATCGTAACGTGCTTGCGCAAGACGGAGCGCCTCCTTCGTTTGCGCTACCAAGCGTGTGGTAACGGCCAGACTCTGGAAGGCTTCATTGGCACGCTGCCAGCTGTTCCGCACCTGTTCGGTGACCTCCAGGTGCAACTCTCGCACGTCGTTGGCCCGAGCATTCGCTTCAGATTGAGCTTCGGCACGGCGAGCCGCAAAAAGACCGCCATTGAAGATCGGAATATTGAGATTGAAAGCTGCCGCTGCGTAACTGTTCTGTAGGGTGTGATCGTGGTAAGGAATCTCTCCGCCAGCCGCACCGACACCAAGAGTTGGATAGCTCAAACGCTTTTCGGCAGTGGCAAATTGCTCTGCGGCATGTTGTTGCGCCTCGGCTGCACCCAGATCTGCACGTTGATTCTGCGCTTCGGACTGCAAGCTATCGGGAGCGGGCGGAAGAGCACCGGGGGCGATGGGTTCCACTAACGACGCAGTGACAGCCTGTGCAGTACCCATGGCGGTTGCCAGCCGCGCTCGTTGTTGGGCAACGACACTTTGGGCCTGTACGACGGCGAGGTCAGCCTCGCTAGCCAACACTTCGGCAAAGTTCACATCAACCGTTGAACGCAGCTCACTTTGCGCCAAGGCGTTTAGCTGCTTCGCTACTAGATGACGGTTAGTTTGGGCAGCTCGAGCAGCTCGCAGAACAGCTTCTGCTCCGAGAACCTGATAATACGCGTCGCGAACATTTAGCCTCACCTGCGCGCGCGTCAGAGTCGCCAGATCGCTTTGTGCCAGCGCGCTGGATCGACTACTGCCTACTAGCGCGCTGGTTCGCCCGAAATCGGTAACGAGTTGCGTGAGCTGACCACCGTACGCGAATCGATCCGAAATGGATGAGGTAGTCAATGCTCCAGCGGCTGTAGCGGTTCCGGCATCCGCGACGAGGGCTCCCGTCGCATTGAATGCCGCGGCCGGAAAATACGCGGAGCGTGCTTCTCGAATTCGGGCTGCAGCAGCTCGCGCCCGCTCTTGAGACGCAAGCATACGAGGTTGGTTCGCAAGAGCTATCGTCTCCGCCTGCGACAAGGCCAAGGGAGTAGATGCAACCTGAGACTGGGAAGGCTGAGCAATGACGCTGCATGTCGCAATGGGAAAGGCTAGGGCGCAGGCTGTGGCAAGAGTTCTCGTCCAAACCATTAGGAGACTACCTTCTCCTTCCCAACAATGTTCTTTAGAACTTGAGTCGGATGCGCTTCAACCAGGCCGTCTGTGACTATTTCCAGAAGAGCGGGAAGAATCGAATTGACCTTTTCGGTCATCTCCACGAAGACAATGACGACGGGGAGATGCAGGCCAGCAACACCCCCCTCGTCGATCTTATGTAGATGTCCACTAGAACCAAATCCTGCGTATGGGTGAAGCACGGTCGCTCCACCGACGCCCACGCCGCCCTCCCGGAGGAAGGACAAAATCTCGTCACGCAAGAAGCCCTTCGCGCCGCCGGTGTCCTGATTGAGATAGATCGTGACTTTTGTAGCCGGTCCCACTGGCAGCATGCAATTCTCCGAATTTGAAATTACTTATTTACTCGAAGCATCCGGCATCGTTTCGAGGAGCGCGATGCTGTGCTTCCATATTTGCGGAGTGCTGTGGGTAGACACCAGTCCGATGTGTGAATCATCGAAGCTGGTCAGCGACATATTGGTAAACCCGTAGAGGCCGCAGGCAGAAGCTGAGAACTGGGACATAGGCTGCTCAGTATCTCCAGCGTCGCAGTTCACAGGACCACGGACATTGGCGATGAGATGAGCATAAGCACCACCCTTCTTGTTGTAACCAACCACGTCACCATTGCGGTCGCGAATCTCTTTCTGTGAAGGCACCAATTGATCGCCCCCCACCTGAGTCAAAGTGCCAAGCGGGTCCATGTCCGAGGGGGGCGGGTCTGCAGCGTGCCAACCGGTGAGTGGGTCGGCCATAGCCCGCAGAGAAACATGAAGAGGAATCGATTGCCCTTGCACCTGAAGAGAGTCGAATTGAATCTCTAAAACGCCAGGGACCTGCTTTGCGTAGGGCGTCTCGTCGTAGGCGAATGCCTTGGCGGCAAGTATGTGCCCTGTCACCAGAGTGCCAGCGGGGACTACTCGGCCATCGACCAAATGAATAGCCTGCGTGGTTCTGGCCTGAATGGTGTCGCCTGGCCTGGAGTGGGAAGCGCTCACTGTCTTCGTGAAGCTGATTGGCAGAGTTGCATGAGCTGGGAGCTGGGCTGCCGTTGCCGATGTCGCGTGGCTTTGTGCCGGGCAGGCACTAGCTGCGACCATAATAAGTGTGGCGATGCGAAGAAATGTCACGGTACTTCCTCCTGCTTCAAGAAGAAGTGAACCATGTACTCACCTTACAGAATCCTTACATTTTCCTTACAAATGCCGCCAGAGCTACAAGTTCCGGACCATCCGCGCCTATTATCGGGGGAGGAGCAACGCGTGCATAACGCATCCCGGCGATCTCATATCCTCATCATCGAGGATGACAGTAAACTGGCCACAGCCCTTGTATCAGGGATCGAGGCGGAAGGTTACGATGTGACGTGGGCTTCATCGGCAGAAGAAGGATTTTTTCGGCTTCACAGCCGGAAACCTGATCTCTTGCTGCTTGATATCACCCTGCCGCAGCGTGACGGCCTTGATCTCCTCCGAGAGATTCGTCGAAACCGGATCGATGTGCGAGTCTTGATGCTCACCTCGCATAACACCATCGAGGATCGAGTTCAGGGTCTGAAGACAGGTGCCGACGATTATCTAGGCAAGCCGTTTTCATTTCCGGAGCTGATTGCACGAATCGAAGCGCTGTTACGTCGCATTCTGCCGGAACCGACCTCCGATCTGCTAAGTGTCGCCGACCTCTTCCTGAACATAAGAACCCGCACCGCAACCCGTGCAGGGAAATCTATTGATCTTTCGCAAAGAGAATTCGATTTACTCCTTTATCTTGCCGAGAATGGAGGACGGACGGTATCGCGTGAGATGCTCGCGAAAGATGTATGGAAGGAAAACTCGCGCTTTACGCCGCTCGATAATGTCATTGACGTACAGATGACGCGACTTCGGAAGAAAATAGACGATTCCTTTTCTGTGAAGCTGCTGCACACCGTTCGCGGTCTTGGCTTCAGTCTGCGGGAGCCCGAAGCATGAACTTGTTGTTCGCAAAACAGATTCGCAGCCGACTTACCGTTTGGTACATAGCCGTTTTAGCGATGATTCTCGCGGTGTACATCGTGCTCGTCTTCGCATTTCAGTACAAATTCGTGAGTAATCAGATCTATCACGATGAAGTCCAGGATGTTGAGACAGTCGAGGGGCTCTTGTACTTTGATCAAAGTGGCACCTTGAAACTTCGGCAGAACTATTTCAGCCACCCCAAATCACATTTGCTGATCGATCGGCTGATGGAGGTTCGCGATCTTTCGGGCGTTGTACTGTACAGGACGCCAACGCTCAATGGAGCGCCACTTGGCGGAGCCTCTCTTCCGGACGAAGGAAACGAAGGTTTCAATCGACGCATTATCAAAATGCCCGATGGGACACATGTCTTCTTGATCAGTCATCTACACACGATGCAAGGCCGTGTGCTTCTTATTCGCCTCGGCTATAGTCTTGCTCCGTTCCATGAACGAATGGCTCAGTTCTTTGAGATTCTTTTGATTGCGTTACCTGTAGTTCTCGTGTTCGCCGGATTCGCGGGCTATCAGATAGCCAAGCGTGCGCTGGAGCCATTGGAGGAGATGGCCCAGAAGGCGCAGCGGATCACCGCGCAGAATCTCCATGACAGATTGGATATTGAGAACCCCGACGACGAATTGGGACACATGGCCGTGGTCTTCAACGACCTATTGAATCGCCTGGAGCGTGCATTCCAGCAGTTGAGCAGCTTTACCGCCGACGCCGCTCACGAGCTACGAGCGCCCATGGCAGCGATGCGTGCCCTTGGAGAAGTTGCACTTCGGCATCAAAATGGTACCGACAACGACAAAGAAGTTATTGCAAGCATCCTCGAAGAAACTTCCCGGCTCGAAGAGACGATCAACGGCTTACTTTTGTTGGCAAAAGCGGAAGCAGCACAGGCTGTAGGCCCGAATACCTTCTCTCTCGTAGAGGTCATCAATGAGGTATCGACCCTGCTTGAAGTACTTGCCGAGGAGCATGGGACCCAATTGATAATGCAGGTTGATACTTCAGACGCGTTCTCCGTTACGGGAGACAGAAGCTTAATACGAAGCGCCATCATGAATGTCGTTCACAACGCGATCAAATTCTCCCCGGCGGATTCGATTGTGACAGTGACGTATTCGATCAACCAATCGCAAAGCACGTTTGTCGAAATGACAGTGACCGACCAAGGACCAGGTATCGAGTCCTCTGAGGG
Source organism: Granulicella sp. 5B5 (assembly GCF_014083945.1). Lineage (GTDB taxonomy): Bacteria > Acidobacteriota > Terriglobia > Terriglobales > Acidobacteriaceae > Granulicella. The sequence goes on from NZ_CP046444.1 coordinate 1,636,642, forward strand.
CGAGTTAGTATTTGATCGGTTTTATACCAGTACACGGCGCGAAACTTTACCGAACAAGGGCACTGGCCTGGGGCTTTCGATTGCAAAGCTCGTGATTGAACGTTCGGGTGGAGAGATTTACTTCGACCACACGGTTTCAGTGGGGACTCGCTGCATCCTGAAACTTCCCGCACACCCCATATTGCGGTCGGAATCTATATGAAGTCCTCGGTCAGCGCGACGCTCGGCATGAGGCTCTGTTTGCTCCGTATCTCTTACGACTCAGATAGGGAAACGGAGGTTTTCGAGTATCGCAATCATGTGGCGCGATAGTCAAAATGGCATTAGCGTGACCACAGACAGATTTACCCTCAAACCAATCCATCAAATGCCGGGACGAAACGCCTAGGATGCGGCGAAGGCGGTCTGGAGTTCGATGGCGGCGAGAGCGGCGAAGAGGGTGGACCACTCAAGCCAGACGCGGGTCTCGTTCCAGGTGGCGAAGAAGAAGGTGACGGCCATGCAGCCAGTGGCCGCGTAGAGAGTCCGTTGCTGAGTGGGGGTGAGGGAGCGCCGGGCCAGGAAGACGGGTATCCAGAGGAAGCCGACGATGGAGAAGAGCTGCGGCCAGTGCCAGGGGGCGGCCATACGGTACCAGGGGACGGCATTGAGCTTAGGGAGATTGTGCGGGTAGAGGACGACTCCAAGGGTGCGCGAGGCGAGCCAGAGCAGCGTGGCGATGCCCGCGGAGGCGAGCCAGGCGTGGCTGCGGCGAGAGGACCTCCATTGGACGGCGAGAACGACGATCACGAGGAAGATGGAGGTCTCGCGGGTGAAGACGTCGATGGCGAGGAAGGCGAGGAAGAGCCAAGGCTCGTCGGCGAGGAGGCAGAGGGTGGCGGCGCCGAAGAGAGCGAAGTGCGGGAGGTCGTAGGGGTACCAGAGAGCTTGCTCAAAACGGGCGGCGTAGCTGGCGTAGAGGATGACGAGGAGCAGTGCCCAGAGGAGCCAGTCGTAACGGAGGCCTAGTTTGCGGGCGTAGCCGAGCGAGAAGAGGCCGAGGGCGTTGACGGCGACGATTCCGAGCAGGATGCAGCCAAGCTTGGCCGCGGTGAGGGGCTCATATTGCGTGAGATGCAGCGTGAAGCGCGCAGCAGCGTGTGCGAGAAACGATGAGGACTGCGCCCAGCGGACGAAGGGGACGAGGAGGAGCCGGCGCTGGAATGGGAGCGGGGCGTTGCCGGCGGCGTAGGAGGCAAGCGAGAGGTAGCTGGTGTTGACGAAGAAGATGGAGAGGACGCAGTGCGTGGTGGCGAGCAGGAGCAGGAAGAGGGTGGTGGCTCGGCGCATGCTTGGCTCCTGTGGAATGGGCCGGGGCTAAAGCCCCCCTCCATTTGGGTATCGATTTCAGGGGCCTGAAGGCCCTGCTCCCTCCGGAAAAGCAACGACAACAGCAACGACAACAGCAGATTCCCTTTGGGAATGACAACAAGAACAAGGAGAGACGGCTAGAGAGTTATTCGTAGCTGAGGGCGTCGATGGGGTCTTTGCGGGCGGCTTTGAGGGCCGGGTAGAGGGCCCCGAGGATGGAACCGCAGAGGGCAATGATGATGGCGTTGATGTCCCACGCGGGAGTGAGCTGGAAGCTGAGCGTTGGGAAACGGGCGTGAAGGCCGTTGCGCAAAGCATACGCAAAGAGCACACCGAGGGCTATACCGACGGAGGTAAGCAGCGTGGTTTCGCGCAGAACAACGGAGACGATGGAGAGCTTGCCGGCGCCCATGGATTTGAGGACGCCGATCTCACGGGTGCGCTCCATTACGGCGGTGTACATGGACTGAAAGATGACGAGGAAGCCGATGATGGAGGCGATGCCGATGACGACGTCGAGGGCGATCTTGAAGCCGGGGATGCGCTCCGGAGTGAGCCCGGCGAGGAACTCCTGAATGGTCTGGACGGACCAGTCCTGGAGGCCGTCGGTGGCGAGAATTTCTTTTTTGACCTCCTTTTGGATAGCTTGCTTGGCTACGGAGGTTGGGGCGTCGTCGGTGCGGATGAAGAAGGTGGCGGCTTTGCCGGGGGTGCCGTCGAGGGCATCCATGGTTTCGAGCGGGATGAACTTACGGGCGCCCTTGCCGTGCTCGACGATGCCGCAGACGGTGAAATTGTGGTTGAAGAGCTTGATGGTGGAGCCGACGCGAAGTTTTGGATCTGCGGCGGCCTGGAGGTCGTCGACGATCATGTCGTAAGGATGCTGGAAGGGACCGCCGGCGGTGAAGACGAAGGGCCGGAGGGCGTCGTAGCTGGCGAAGTCGATACCGACGATGTTGTCGACTGAGGAACTGAGATTGAGCTTGACGTTGCCGGGAGCGACGACCTGGACGTGCGGCATCTTGCGGAGGACGTCTGCGATGCGGACGTCGGCCGAGGCGGCGCCGGAGCTGAGCAGAGCGCCGGTGGCGCTGGGGCGGACGATCATGTCGTAGCCGGTGCCTGACTGCTCGGTACGGCTGTTGTTGAGGATGCCGTAGAAGATACCGACGATGGAGAGGATCATGACGACCTCAATGGCGACGGCGAGCGCGCTGATGATGGAGCGCAGAGGACGGTGGACCAGATTGCCGATGATCAGTTTGTTCATGGTTGCGGTACGTGACTGTAGACCAGTCTATAGGTTTGCCGGACGGAGAGGCGTGTCGCAAAAGAATTAGGTGGTGAGAGGTCAGGAACGAGGCCGGGGCAGACTGAGGGAGAGGTGGTCGTAAGGGACGGGAGCAGCGTCTCCGGCAGGGTTGCGGCTGCCACCATAAAAGAACGCGCCGACGACAGGTGCGAAGTGGGTGCAGAAGAAGATCGCGAGGATGAGGCCGAGATTGCCGTAGACGCTCATCCAGATGAGAGAGGCGAGGAGGCTTTCGGCCGCGGAATGAGCAAGGTAGACGACGATGAGCAGGCCCCATGGAGAGCGGCGAAGGTCGCCACAGAGGTAATCGAGGCTGGCTAAGAGCGAGAGCCAGATGGCCGGCATGACGAAGAAGATGCCGATCCAGCCATCGACGTGGAAAGCCTCAGCCATGGGACTGAAGGAGATACCGGTGGAGTCGTCGTCGGGTGCGAGGATGCCGCCGATCTCACGGGCATAGTAGTTACCGCCGATGGGGAATGGCTTGTCGGGGAGCAGGATATGCGGGATGAAGTTCTCGTAGTCTTCAATGATGGGGCGGAAGCCGATGTAGTGACCCTTGTCGGTGTAGTTGAAGAAGGCGTCGTCGGCGGAGAGGATGGAGAGGCGCTCGATGAAACCCTGGGGGGTGTTGTAGTAGCCGCTCTTGCCCTCAGAGGCAACTATATAGGCGGCGGTTTCAGCATCGTCCCGCTTCGCCTTGTCGAGATGGGTAAGGATGTCGATGACGACAGCGGCGCGTTCAGAAGCAGTGGCATTGGGACTGACGCGCGTGCGGCCTTCTGCGATAAGGGGGAAGATGACATACGAACCGACCACAACGACGGTGAGCACGACATAGTGCAGCGGCCGAAGCTTGAAACGCGTAAAGGCCGCAGCCATGACCCAACAGGCGAGAGGCTCAAACATGCCCTGCTTGGTGAAGGCCAACATGCTGCCGATAAAGATCAGTGAGATGGAGGCGAGACTGACGAAGTTGAAGGAACGGCGTCCGCCGCTGTCGCGGATGGCGCCGATGGTGCCGAGGATGATGGCGAGGGGGAAGAACTCACTGAGCTGATTGACGATGGAGAGCGCGCTGCCGGGGCCGCCCAGGCCGAGGCTGTTGAGATAGGACTGGAGCAAGCCGAGGACAAGACAACCGAGTGCCGCGAGGGTGTAGTCGATGTTGCCGGGAGCGATGCCCTGGGAGCGGCCGGTGAGGCGCTTGTTGATGAGGATGACGACGAGCAGCGCAAAGTTGCTGGCAGCGTAGATGGCCATGTCAAGCTGCGGGACGAGCAGATTGGAGTCTGCTGGCTCGCCAAGGACGGCCTTCCAAGTGACACCGAGGCCGGCTGTGAGGACGGTGAAGAGGAAGACGTAAGCCCCCGAGACGCGGGAGAAACCTCCGCCGGCGTTGAAGGCGAAGTTGCCCAGCATGATGAAGGCAAAGAAGAAGAGGCTGAAGACAAGACTGGTGTGCTCCAGCTGCTGGACGCAGACGAGCCCTGCGGCGAAGATGAGGGTCTTCGCGGTGGAGATCCGCGTGGGGAGTTCGATGCGCACTCAAGTGCAGTCTACGCAAGGCGAATGGGGAACGTACAGGCGCGGCGCGGAGGAGCCAGTGGCGAGGGAGGGAAATCGACGGTTAGAGTAGGGAGAACCTGCTAGATGGAGAGTGACGACGCATGAGAAGCAAGACGATGCAGCCTGAGATGCTGACGCGGTCTCTGCTGGTGCTGTTCCTGGTGGGCATCTGCTCGCGTGGGTATGGGTACTACAACCAGGTGCTGCTGCATACACCGCAGGTGTGGATGGACGTGATCGCCGGGCGGGCGAGTGCGCCGGAGCAGTACCGGATTGGCGTGGCGGATGCGGCGTACTGGGTGACAGAGCATGTTGGCTGGGCGGGGCATACGCTGCGGTTGAGCCAGGTGTTCGGGATCTTCGACCTGGTGGGCGGCTGGGTTGCGACCTGGGTGCTGTATCGGCTGCTGGTGCGGTCGGAAAGCTATAGAGAGAGTGGCGCGGCGATGCGGTGGTTTGCTTCAGCGAGCTTTTTGGCGCTGGCGCTGTATGCGCTGGACTGGCTGAACTGGTACCAGAAGATTGGGACTCTGCCGACGGCGGCGCTGGTGGCTGCGATGGTCTGGATGTGGTCGGCTCAGGGTGGGCGAAGCGCGCGGAGTGAGGTGGGTGCGGCCGTGGGGATTTTGGCGCTGGTGGCGATGCAGAGCTTTGTGCGCGCGGACATCGCGATGGTGTTGTGCGTGGGAGTGCTGGTGGTGAGCGTGATGCGGGTGGCACCGGAGCTTGCGCTGCGGCGCGGGGCAGCGATTGTGACGAGTACGCTCGGGGTGCTGATTGCGGGCGGGGTTCAGGTGTATCTAATGAAGGTGCGGTATCCGCAGGCGAGCTATGACGGCGTGCCGGCGTTTATGCTGGCCCATGATTTTCTGCGGCCGACGATGTGGGCGGCGACGCTGATCTATTTGGCTCCGTTGCTGTGGACGACCAGCGTGTGGGTGCGGCGCAGAGAGCTGCCTGCGAGGATGGACGGCGCGGTGCTGGTGAGCGCGCTGGCTTATGCCGTGATGTGGATCTGCATGGGACGGCTGGATGAGGTACGGGTCTTTTTGCCGATGGCGCTGGCGACGCTGCCGCTGATTGTGAAGGCGGCGATGCAATGCGTAACGGAGGCTGGGGCGGGGGCCCAGGCATAAGCTAGTTAGCCAAGGCCCGAGGGTGGAACCGGTTCCTGTGGATTGCGGGATCGGCACACTTTGCGCTGGTGTATGCGCTGAGTACTCGGCCGATGCTGGATGTGGCGCTGTTTACGCAGGGGCGCGAGCGGATACCGTTTCAATACCGCGCACTGACTGCGGGGGTCTGCTGGCGGAGAAGCTGCTGGTACTGCCGGCTGTGCTGGCGCGGAGGCTGCCGCCGGGGATGAGCACTCCGGAAGGACAGCTACGGCGGCCCAGTGGCGGAGGTATCCTACGAGGTTCGCAACAAGGGGCTTTGGCCTACAATAGTGGCAATCTGGAACGCAGCGGAGCAGAAGCACCTACGGACCAAGATGGAACTACAGACAGAGACAAATTCGCTGCCGGAGCAATCCTCGACGCCCGCGTCTGCGCTCTACTGTAGTCTGCAAGAAGCCACACCCAGGGCCTGTACGGATAGGCCGTTTGACGGCAGTGAACACACACCGCTAAAGCGGAAGTCAACGGAGCAGGACGTGTCGTTCGGTAGAGAGTTGCAGCTGGAGCGCCAGAGGCGCCAGATTTCGCTGGAGTCGATTGCAGAGGGTACAAAGGTGCCGATACGGCACCTGCGCGCTCTGGAGCAAGAGGCCTACGATCAGCTGCCGGGTGGCATCTTCAATAAGGGGATTCTGCGGAACTACTGCAGTTACGTGGGTCTGGATGAGCAGGAGTGGCTGGCGCGGTTTCCGAATGCGAAGCCCGTCGAGGCAGAAGAAGACTGGGAGTCTTTCGCTGAAAATGTGCGGCGCAGCCGGGTAGGCAAGCGGTCGAACACAGGCACGCAGTGGCTGGGAGTGCTGGTGATGCTGTTGGTGCTGGTGGCGCTGGGTTGGGCTGCATGGCAGATGGTGCTGCAACCGCAGATGCTGCTGCCGCAGGCAGGGCAAGTGGCTGCTCCGAATCAGTAGTCAACTACTTCATTTGCATGTGTGCCATCCCCGTATAAAGCTGGCTGCACCGCATGCCGGAATAGATTTACATCGCCAAGCGACTTTTTGTACATACTGGCAGGTTACGGCTGTTTCTTCACGCTGGCTGAGTGCATAATAGACATTCATCACGAAAAGTTCGGACGTTCAGCGTGTTCAAGGAAGCAAATTGTCACGCGATGTACACAAAAGCCGGTGCAACCCGCTCAGAGTAGTGGCCCGGACCGAGTGATTCGTGAGACGCCCCATGGGCCGGCTGACCGGAAGAGATGGCAGCCAGGTTCGCGATAGGCACGACGAGCACGATCCGCGTGCGTACCTACCCTTTGCACCCCTTCAGGAGGTTTCAGATGTATCAGCGCAAACGTTGTACGAGGTTGCTGGCGATATGCGCGGCGGCCCTACTGGCAGCCGGTGCCGCATATGGCCAGACCATCACGGGTACGGTCCGTGGAGTTGTCACAGACCAGAGCGGTGCCGCAGTACCGGAAGCACGCGTGACTGCCGTGAACGTAAACACTGGCGTGCAGACCTCGACGACATCCGATCGAACCGGCACCTACAACATCCAGACGCTTGCCATCGGCACGTACCGGGTGACAGCTACCAGAAAAGGTTTCGAGGTTTCGTCGACGAACCCGTTCTCACTTGAGATCGACCAGATCGCAAAGGTCAATCTGAAGCTGCAGGTTGGCGAGGTATCGACGACGGTGGATGTAGCCGCAGACAGCGGAACCATTCTGCAGACGGAAGATGCTTCGTTGGGCACGACGATTACGGCCAATACGCTGGAGAGCATGCCGCTGCCTGGCCAGAACTTCTCCGCAGCAACTGTTTTCGTCCCCGGCGCGGTCCTGCCGACCTACGGTTCACTGGGCAGCACGCAGGGTACAGAGCGTGACACGTCCTTTGCCTCGTCGACGCAGCCGTCCTTCAACGGCAACCGTATGCAGACCAACAACTACATCTTCGACGGTACAGACATTAATGAGCCGTTGCAGAACACCATCGCCTATAACCCCGCTCCTGAAGCCATCGGCCAGATGCGCGTGATCACTGGGAACCCCGACGCCGAATACGGCAACGTGAACGGTGGCGAAATCCTTGCCGTCACCAAGTCCGGAACCAACAAGTTCCATGGCAGCGCCTATGCGTTCTACGAGAACCAGGACGGCACCGCAAACACCTGGAGCAACGACTACAACAAAATTGCCAAGGGCGTCTTCCACCAGAACTTGTTTGGCGGAACCATCGGCGGTCCTGTGTTCAAGAACAAGCTGTTCTTCTTCGCGGACTATGAGGGCTTTCGCCAGACCACGGCCGGAACCAGCGTCATCTCGCTACCTACACCCAGAATGCGCACGGGCGATTTCTCTGAGTTTCTGGGAACGCCTGATCAGTATGGCCACGTTATTGGAACGGGGACAGGGGGCATAGGTACGGCAGCATACATCCAGCTGTACAACACCACGAATGGAACCACAGCAGCCACGCCGTATGTGAATAACCAAATTCCGGTCAACAACCCTGTTGCTCAGTTTGTGTTCGCGACCCCAAGCTTCTATCCGCTACCGAACCGTCCCAGCACCAATGTCAACTCGCCTGATACCAACAATTATGGCGGGTACAACAAGACTGCTACCGTGAATAACCAAGGCGACATCCGCGTCGACTATGTGGCCACTTCGAAAGACAACATCATGGCGCGCTTCACTCATGGTGGTTCGTACGATAAGCCCATCGTGTCTGTCCTTGCCTTCCAGTTTCCGGGAGGTGATGACTATCCTTTCTGGAACGGTGTCCTCAACGAGGTACACACCTTCAGCCCGAACTTGCAGAACGAGTTCCGCGCCGGCTACTCGCGCATCTCTAATCTGAGCGGCATACCGTCCGATCCGTTCGGCAACTTCCCTGCAGGCAGCGACACGAAAGTTGGCTATCCCTATGCCAGCCCGTACCCTGGCTTCACGGAAACGAACATCTCCAGCGCGGAAAAGAACATAGGCACTCTGGGTGTTGTGCAGGACACCATCGACAACATCTTCGACTATGGCGACACGGTGACCTGGCTGCACGGAAAACACATCATCAAGGGTGGCGCACAGATCCTGCGCTACCAGGAGAACTACTACTACGCCAGCAACAATGGCAACATGGGCCAGTTCGCCTACAACGGCGAGTTCACCCGCGCGAACGGTTCGAACGGCTACGGCTTTGCGGACTTCGTCATCGATGCGTCCGAGCTCCAGGCCGTATCCGGTACGGCAGGACGAGATGGTCAACGCCAGTATCGTATGGCGTACTTCGGCGAAGATGAGTGGAAGGTAACGCCCAAGCTCACCCTCAACATCGGTCTGCGTTATGGTTATGACCAGCCGATGTATGAAGTCAACGGCAAGGAAGTGAACGTCGACGTCAAGAACCCACAGAACTGCCCCAACTGCCTGCTCGTTGCCGGCAAGAACGGCGCCAGCAACGCTCTGTACAACGCCTACCATACGCAGTTCATGCCGCGCGTCTCGTTTGCCTATCAGATGAACCCCCAGATGGTCATCCGTGGCGGCTACGGCATCACGGACGACTTTGAAGGCATGGGCGCTGCGCAGCGTCTCACACAGAACCCTCCATTTATCCCGCAGTATTCGTACAGCAGCACGGCGCCTTCGGCGACGAGCGGTGGAACACCCGTCCGTGTCAGCCAGGGCTTCAATGTTGGCGGACTTACTCCTGGCGCTTCGAACAAGTACGAGGCCTGGGACCCGAACATCAAGCCTGAGCTGATTCAGCAGTACAACCTGACCCTTCAGACACTCATGGGGCGGAACTTTACATTCCAGATTGGGTATGTTGGGAATGTGGCACAGCATCTCGTCGTTCCTGAACCGTACAACCAGCAGACGATTCCGGGGTCGGCCAATACGGCGACTCAGCCGTTCAAGGCCCTCGTCGGTGTTGGAGGCCAGGTCTACCTGACACTGGCGGAAGGCTACTCGAACTACAACGCGTTGCAGGTCCAATTGCGCCAGCGCCAGTGGCATGGCCTGGAGTACACCTTCAACTACACCTTCTCGAAGAACATGACGAATAACCCCGGCTACTTCGGTACCGGTGGCGTCGACGGTCCAGGCACGTACCCGCAGAACATCTATGATCCGCATGGCGATTACGGTGTAGCGGCCTTCGATACCCGTAACGCAGCCAACTTCGTCGGCACGTATGCTCTGCCGTTCGGACACGGACGTGATTACGGTTCCCACGCCAACCGCTTCGTCGATTGGGCCATTGGTGGCTGGAAGGTGTCCACGGAGGCCGTTCTGTACTCCGGCTTCCCGATCACCATCGGCGCCTCCAACAACTCGCAGTCGAACAACGGTGGTGGCGCACGTGCTAACCAGTACCACCAACTACACATCGTCAACCGCTCGCTGGCGCATTGGTTTGGTACAGGGCCGGATGTACTGCCCTGCCTCGCAACCACAGCCCCTGCGTCAGGCGGCCCTCCAGTGAACACGAACGGCGCTCCCTGCGCCTATGGCGCTGAGCTCACCGCTTCCTTCGGAACGGCGCACGTCGGCACTGAACGGGCACCTGGATACCGCGTTGTCGATTCTTCGATGTTCAAGCAGTTCCGCACGTATAAGGAGCAGTTCATCCAGATCCGCATCGATGCGTTCAATGTGGGCAATATTGCTTCCTATGCGGCTCCGGGTTCAACGGCGACTACAACCTCCACCTTCGGTCAGATCACGTCAACCCTATCCCCGGCTCGTCAGCTCCAGTACTCGCTGAAGTACGAGTTCTAACGTTCGGTCTCTCACCTCAACCGACGGCGTCCGCTTTGGCGGGCGCCGTTTTGTTTGGTCGCGTGCGGTAAGCGCCGTTGGATGAAGGAGGTTGCCGCTCAGGGGCGGATTTATGCTGCTGGCTGTGGGGGTTTGGACGGGGCAGCGTGTGAGGGTAGAATAGTAGGGTTCCCCTGTCCGGGTACCTCTCGCGTGGGTGGAACGACCGGAGCCAGCGCAGGCTTGGCCTTGCACCAGGTATGCCGGTCGTCGGGCGCTTCGAGTGTCTCCCCTGCCTTACGAGACATCAGCGGGTCCGGCTATTTGAACTGAGGAGCTCAAAGCTTTGTCTACAACCGATCGTTTTTTGTTTACCAGTGAGTCTGTGACCGAGGGTCACCCGGACAAGATCGCGGACCAGATCTCTGATGCCATTCTGGATGCCTGCCTCGCAGAGGACCCCTACAGCCGTGTGGCGTGCGAGACGCTGACCTGCACGGGACTTGTTGTAGTGGCCGGTGAGATCACCACGAAGGCCTATGTCGACTTCCAGACGCTGGTGCGCAACACCGTGAAGGAGATCGGCTACGACGACGCAACCAAGGGTTTCGACCACAATACGTGCGCGGTGATCTCGACGATCAACACGCAGAGCCCTGACATTGCGCAGGGTGTGGACACGGGTGGCGCGGGCGACCAGGGCATGATGTTCGGCTATGCGACGAACGAGACGCCGGAGCTGATGCCGACGCCGATCTCGCTGGCGCATCGTTTGGCTGAGAAGCTGACGGAAGTGCGCAAGAACGGCAAGATGCCGTACCTGCGTCCTGATGGCAAGAGCCAGGTGACGGTGGAGTATGACTCCAACCAGAAACCTGTTCGCGTGGATGCGGTTGTGATCTCGACGCAGCATGCCGAGTTCAGCGATAAGGACCCGAAGAGCACGCTGACCAATGACCAGCTGCGCGCGGAGATCCAGGAGCATGTGATTGAGGCCGTGATCCCTGCAGCTCTGCTGGATGAGAACACGAAGTACCACATCAATCCGACCGGTCGCTTCGTCATCGGTGGACCGATGGGCGATACGGGCCTGACGGGCCGCAAGATCATCGTGGACACCTATGGCGGCATGGGCCGGCATGGTGGCGGCGCGTTCAGCGGCAAGGACTCGACCAAGGTGGACCGCTCGGCTGCGTACATGGCGCGCTACATTGCGAAGAACGTTGTGGCTGCCGGCCTGGCCGACCGCTGCGAGGTGCAGCTGGCGTATGCGATCGGTGTGGCTGAACCGGTGTCAATCCGTGTGGACACGTTCGGTACGGGCAGGGTTGGCGAGCCGAAGCTGATCGAGCTGGTGCGCGAGAACTTCAAGCTGACGCCGAAGGGCATCATCGAGAGCCTGAACCTGCGCCGGCCGATCTTCAAGAAGACTGCCGCGTATGGCCACTTTGGCCGCAAGGGTGACACGTTCACCTGGGAAGCCACGGACAAGGCTGCGGCACTGAAGGCGGGCGCGGAAGCGGCTCTCGCAGCGAAGTAGGCCAGACATATCCGGCCTGCGTTCCCATGCAAATGGGCGCTCAGGCCGGATACTGATGATGACTGTTCCACCATTGCACAAGTCTTTTGCGACTGGGCTTTTCAACCAGCAAATAGAGAGCGATTGAGAGCGGGATCAGAATAGCGAGCTTCCACAGCGCATCGGGGATCGATGAGCCCGCGCCAAAGTGAACGTCCAGCCAGTCGTTGAACATGAAGTGGAAAAGATAGAGCGCGTAGCTCGATTCGCCCAACAGCACGAGCGGAGCGGATGAGAGTTTGCTGCTCACAGCATGGTCTTCGCTCAAACCGAGCACGATCATGGCGTAGGCGGGCAGCAAGAGACCGTTTCCGAGCATCACCCATGGAATGTGATTGGCGAAGAAGAGCGTGACGAATAGCACCGTCGTTCCCGCGGCGAGCATGTAGAGGGACGCTCGCCGACTCGGACGCAGATGTAGAAACACCCAGGCCAGTGGAATCCCCGCCAGGAACTCCGGCAACAGCAAGAGCGGCATACGCCGGATGCGAAAGACCAGCAGGCCGTTGACACCCTCGTGCCAAGCTGCGGCTGGTGTGCGGTAAAGCGCAAAGAGCGGTGCGGCCATCGCGAGCGCCCAAAAGAGCAGTAGCCATGCCGCGGCGCAGCCGCGGGTGCGGGGACGCAGCCGCAGGAAGACAAATGGAAAAACCAAATAGAAGAATGCCTCTGCCGACAAAGACCATGCCGGGACATTGAAGAAGTTTACGATCCGTATCGACCACGACTGCACCATCAGCACATCTGCAAGGAAGGCCAGGATATGGATGTGCTTAGCAAAAACGTGCAGGTCAGAGCCAGCAGCGAACAGCAGGCTCAGCAGATAGAGCGGATAGATGCGCGCAATCCGGGCGATGTAGAAGCGCTTTTTGAACGCCATGCCGGTGTGCGACTCATGCGCGTGGCTATAGGTGAGGATGAAACCTGAAAGCAGAAAGAAGAACGGGACTGCGCTGTGCCCAGCTGCCATGAATCCAGCCAACGGCCCCCATAGGCTGAACGGCCGCACGATGTGATACAGAGCTACATGCAATGCCGCCAGGAACCGCACCGAAGTCAGGGCGCGAAGTTGCGCTGGCCGTACGTAGCCCGGGGTAGTCGCCGGATTTCGGGGATCGGTTACCGCGTCCAAGCTACCCAAGCTCTCCTTAGCGATCAAAGCGAATAGATTGATTGTACTTATGAAGGCCCATCGCAACGGATGGTACCGGAGAGCTAGGGCTTGTTTGCCGTGATCGCAATACGCTTAATTGTAACGGGAGTAAGTGGTCGATTGTGTGCGTCGCGGGGGACGCGGGCGATGGATTCGACTATTTTAACTGACGCATCATCACACTGGCCGAAGATGGTGTAGCTGCCGTCGAGGCGGCGGTTGGGGTGCTCGGTGATGAAGAACTCGCTGGCGTTGGTGCCGGGGCCTGAGTTGGCGTAGGCGAGGCGGCCTGGGCGATCGAAGGTGAGGCCGGGGACGACCTCGTTGGCGAAGTGGATGCCGATGTCGCCGCCACCTTCGGGGTCGCCAGGCATGTCGGCATTTTGGACCATGAAGTCGGGGAGGACGCGGTTGAAGTGCAGGCCGTCGTAGAAATGTTTGCCGTGGACCTCAGCGTGTGTGGCCGGGCTACGGAAGGGTTTGGTGCCTTGGGCGAGGCCGATGAAGTTGGCGACGGCGATGGGTGCCTCTTTGCTGAAGAGCTTGCAGGTGAGGGTGCCTTGCGTGGTGTCGATGATGACGGTTGGGCCGGCGGGGTCAGGCGGTGGGACGGCCGGCGCTGGTGCGGGTGGGACGGTGAGCGCGGCTTCGCCGGGTGCGGGTTCGGTGGGCGGTGGCAGGGGCTGGCCTTCGGGGACGATCTTGACGGCGCGGAGGACGATAGGGTGTGCGGGATGGTTGTCGGTGGTGAGGAGGTCGTGCGAGATGATGCGCGCGGTGGCGATGGAGGCGTCGTCGCACTGGCCGAAGACGATGGCGCGTTTGCCGTATTCGAGGTCGGGGTCGATGAGGACCGCGAAGTTGGAGCTGCTCTGTTGACCGTTGGTGACGAGGGCGACGAGCTGGCCGCTGCGGTCGAGGGCGATGCCGGTCTTTTCGGGCGGTGTGGATGGGCCTGCTGTGCCCATGCCGGAGGCGGCGCGGTCGCCGGCGGAGATGCCGTCGGTGATGCCGAAGACCTGGGTGCCGTCGAAGAAGGGCTTGGCGTGTTGCGTTGCGCCGGAGCCGTCGGTCCAGTCTTTGGTGCCTTCGGCGAGAGCGATGAAGTTCCCGGTGGTGCGCGGCGCCTGCTTGCTGAAGAGCTTGCAGACGAGGCGGCCGGAGGAGGTGTCGAGTACGACGGTGGGACCGGTGGGCTCGATGACGGGCTTTGGTTCCGTGCGGTGGTGCGCCTGCGCGAGGCAGAGAGCGGGCGTCGACAGGAGAAGGCCGAGGGCTAGGGCGCGATGGGCCGGTCTGGGCATGTCTCTGTCATACCATGAGCATGAGCCTGGTGAGGAGACGCTTTGAAGCTGCGCAAGACGATGCCGCCGGTGTGGTTGATGGGCATGACCAACGCGACGTTTGGGATGTACATCGGGTTCGCGGCGATCTCGCTGCCGCAGCTGCTGGCGGAGCAGCACCTGCCGGAGGCGCAGGTGACTCGGGTGACGGCGTTGTGCTTCTCGCCGCTGTTCTGGAGCTTTCTGGTGAGCCCGATGCTTGATGTGCGGTTTAGCCGGAGGCGCTATGCTGCGCTGCTGGCTGCGGGTGCGGCGATTGCGCTGTGCGTTGCCGTGCTGCATGTGCATCAGCTGGCGGTGTTTGAGGGCGCGCTGATTGCGGGTGTGGCGATGGTGAACCTTTCGTCGAATGCGCTGTTTGGCTGGCTGTCGAGCGTATTGCCGAAGGAGGAAGACACGCGGATGAGTGCGTGGGCGAATGTGGCGAACATCGGCGGGAGCGGGGTGATGGTGATCGCGGCGGGTGAGTGCGTGCAGCGGCTGCCGCTGACGGTGGCTGCGGTGCTGCTGGGCTTGCTGGTGATGCTGCCGACGCTGATCTATCCGTGGATTCCTGCACCGGGGCCTGATCGACGGTTGGCGAAGGAGAGCTTTGCGGGGTTCTTCAAGGAGCTGCTGCAGTTGCTGGGGCAACGCAAGGTGGTGTTCGCGCTGGCAATGTTTGCGCTGCCTTCGGCGTCGTTTGCGCTGGCGAATGTGGTGGGTGGGTTGGGCGATCTATATCACGCGTCGGTGCATACGGTGAGCCTGGTGGGTGGTGTGGGGATTGTGATTGCGGGGACGGTGGGGAGCCTTGTCTATCCGCGATTGACTCGGGCGATGGCGCTGCGGCCGCTGTACCTGGCGATTGGTGTTGTGGGTGCTTGCTTCTCGTTGTGCCTGCTGCGCGTGGCGCATACGTCGGCGGGGTTTGTAGTGGCGACGCTGGGGGAGAACACCTTTCAGGCGCTGGCGATCACAGGCGCGTTTGCGATCCAGTTCGAGACGGTGGGGCAGGACAATCCACTGGCGGCGACGGCGTTCAGCGTGCTGTATGCGGCGTTGAATGTGTCGACGACGTACATGATCTGGATCGACGGACAGGCGTTTGCGCGGCATGGAGTGCAAGGCAGTTATGCAACCGATGCGGTGCTGGGGCTGACTGCGTGCCTGCTGCTGGGGGTCGCCCTGCGGTGGCTGGGAGATGGCGAACGCGGCAGAAAATCAGGCGTTGCGGCATAAAGCTCTCGCGGGTTGAGGGCGGCTTGCGATAGACTCGGCGCATCCAAGCAAGAGTTCAG
Organism: Granulicella sp. 5B5; assembly: GCF_014083945.1. GTDB lineage: Bacteria > Acidobacteriota > Terriglobia > Terriglobales > Acidobacteriaceae > Granulicella. The sequence goes on from NZ_CP046444.1 coordinate 1,652,120, forward strand.
GCAAGAGTTCAGGTCCTATGCGGTAGTGGGCAATTCCGCCTTTTCAGACTGGAGCCTCTCTATTGCGAATCAAAACTGAGTACGAGATCCATTTCGAGCTGCAGAAGCCGACGCCGATCGTGTCGATGCTGCGGCTGCACCCGAGTTGGGATGAACGGGTGGTGGGACAGGAACAGCATATCGCCAGGATAGCTGGCGAAGCTGAGCCGCTGGCGTTCGACGAATACATTGACAGCTATGGCAACCGCTGCGCGCGATTTGTGGCTCCCGAAGGAGTGCTGGAACTGCGGGGCAGCGCCGTGGTGAAGGCTGACGAGACGCCCGACCCCCAGGGCGAGGGGCTGCCGCTGACTCCGATTGAGTCGCTGCCGCATGACACGCTGCGCTACCTTGTGCCGAGCCGCTACTGCGAGGTGGACCGCTTTGGCGCGATTGCGCTGGATCTGTTTGGACACATTGAGCCGGGGTGGGCGCTGGCGGCGCAGATCCGCGACTGGGTGCACTGGAAGGTCGCGTTCAACTACCAGATGGCGCGGGCGACCAAGACGGCGATGGATGTTTATACCGAGCGCGTGGGTGTTTGCCGCGACTATCAGCATCTGGCGATTACGCTGTCGCGGGCGATGAACCTGCCAGCGCGGTATGTGACCGGGTATCTGGGCGACATCCGCGTGCCATACAGCGGGCCGGGGGACTTTAGCGCGTGGTACCAGGTTTGGCTGGGTGGGCGTTGGTGGGACATGGACTCCCGGCACAATGAGCCGCGGCTGGGACGGACGTTGATGGCTGTTGGCCGCGACGCCGCCGATGTGGCGATGACGACGAGCTTTGGCAATGCCGACCTGAAGAAATTTGTGGTGAACGCTTACGAGATTGATGCCGCCGGAAAGCCCGCTCCGCTGCCGTTGCCGCCGATGATGATGCCGGGACAGCTGGCGGTGCCGGCTCCAGTGGAGACGAAGGCAGTGAGCCCGAAGCGCAAGCCGGTGAAGGCGGCGGCTCGGGCGAAGCGAAACGGGGCTTAGCGCGAGGCTGGTCTGCAGCGATGAAGTTTGGGTGCAATTGGCGGAGTGTGGCGCGGGGGGGGGCGCGTGCAGGATACTTACATGACGACGCTAACTGGTTGGACGAACTCGCAGGAGGCGGTAGAAAGCATGGGCGCCATGATGACGCAGATTCCCTTCGGGAATGACAAACAAAGAGGCAGCAACAAAGACAGCGGCAAACGCGGAAGCGCGATGCCAGTGTTTGCGGGCAAGGCCTGGCAGCAGGTGCTGGCGCGGGATGCTGCGGCTGACGGGCAGTTTGTATATGCCGTGAAATCTACCGGTGTGTACTGCAAGCCGAGCTGCGCGAGCCGCAGGCCGGAGCGGAAGAATGTGAGCTTCTTCCCTTCCCCGGCGCTAGCGGAAGCTGCGGGTTTCAGGGCTTGCCTGCGCTGCGAGCCGGCGCTCGTGGCCCCGAAGGATGATCCGCAGGCGGGAGCGGTGAAAAAGGCTGCGGAGTTTCTGACTGCCCATGCGAGTGAGCGGACGACGCTGGATGATCTTGCGGCGGCTTCAGGGCTGGGGCGGTTTGCGTTGCAGCGCGGGTTCAAACGCGTGCTCGGCGTTACTCCTGCGGAGTTTGCGCGTGAGCAGCGCAAGGAGCGGTTTCGTGAAAAGGTCCGTGAGCCTCGGCTGCGGGTGACGGATGCGGTGTACGAGGCCGGATATGGGTCGAGCAGCCGGGTGTATGAGAACGTAGACGCCACGCTGGGGATGAGCCCGACGGCGATGAAGGCCGGCGGCGCGGGTGAGACGATCCGGTATGCGATGGCGGAGTCTCCGTTGGGCCGCGTGCTGGTGGGTGCGACCGAGCGTGGGTTGTGTGCGGTGCTGTTTGCGGACTCGGATGCAGAGGCTGCGGTGGAGCTGCGGGAGCGGTTTCCGCAGGCGGTGCTGCGGCGGGACGATGCCGGGCTGGGCGATGAGGTGCGTGCGGTGCTGAGCGGGCTGCACGAGAGCCAAACAGCGCGGGCGCTTCCCTTCCATGTGCGGGCGACGGCGTTCCAGCAGCGGGTGTGGCAGGCGCTGATGGCGATTCCGCGAGGGGAGACGCGGACGTATGCGGAGATCGCGGAGGCAATTGGGTCTCCGAAGGCGGTGCGCGCGGTTGGGACGGCGTGCGGTGCGAACCCGCTGGCGATGGTGATTCCGTGTCATCGCGTGGTGGGAAGCGATGGCAAGCTGACGGGTTATCGCTGGGGGACGGAGCGCAAGCGGCAGCTATTGGAGATGGAGAGCGCGAGCTAGCGCAACAAGTTCTGTCAGATGGCGTCTAAAATTGGGGTAACCGCTGATTGGGCGGTGTGCGCCTCTGCGCTCGTGAAGGTCTCCGCTCGATGAAACTGCGCCCTGTTCTGTTGGTCCTGCTGATTCTGGTTGGTTTTTATTACCTGAGCACGCGGCTGATGCCGGCGGGGGCGCTGGCGAAGATGATGCGCGCGGGCGTGACGGACACGAATACCGCCGTGCTGAACGGACCGCTGGGGCACTTTGGGCTGACCGAGGCGAAGGCGGCGCCGGCGCTGGACTCCGAAGAGGAGCAGAACATTGGCGTGTACAAGAAGGCGATGCCTTCGGTGGTGAACATCACCTCGACGGAGGTGGCGTATGACTTCTTTTATCGGCCGGTGCCGCAGCAGGGGCAGGGGTCGGGGTTCATCCTGGATAAAGATGGGCATATTCTGACTAACAATCACGTGATCGACGGCGCGCAGCAGATTGAGGTGACGCTGTGGAACGGGAAGAAGTACAAGGCGTCGATTGTGGGCACGGACCCGACGCATGATGTGGCGCTGCTGCAGATCCATGGGGCGACGGCGCTGGAGCCGGCGACGCTGTCGGATTCGACGGGGCTGCTGGTGGGGCAGCGAGTGTATGCGATCGGGAACCCGTTTGGGTTCTCGGGGACGATGACGCGCGGAATCATCAGCGCGCTGCGGGCGGTGCAGCTGCCGAGCGGGGTGAAGATCGATAACGCGATCCAGACGGACGCGTCGGTGAACCCGGGGAACTCGGGTGGGCCGCTGCTGAACTCGCATGGGGACGTGATTGGGATTACGACGATGATTGCGACGAACCCGAACGGCAATGCCGACCAGTCGGCGGGCATCGGGTTTGCGATCCCGATTGCGACGGCGAAGGCGGTGTTGGACGACTTTGCACGCTATGGACACGTGCGGCGGCCGTCACTGGATATTGTGACAATTCCAATTGGACCGGATATTGCGGACCAGCTGGGGCTGCCGGCGATGCCGGGCATTCTGGTGGAGCGGACGCTGCCGGGGGGTGCGGCGGACAAGGCGGGCATCCACGGCGGGACGCAGCGGATGTATATGGGCAACGAGCCGGTGATGCTGGGCGGCGACCTGATCGTGGGGTTCGAGGGGCAGGAGATTGCCAGCCCGCAGGATCTGAGCAATGCGCTGACGGAACATCATCCGGGTGACGTGGTGAGCGTGACGGTGTACCGCGGACGGAAAGAGATGACGTTCAAGGTGACGCTGGCCGATGCGAAGGTTGCGCCTACTGGACCGACAGCTTAGAGGTAGAAGGCAGGGAGTAGGGAATAGGTTGGTATCCCCTCCCCCCTCCCTATGTAGCGGAGGTATTCAGCAGAATCAGCGACTTACGGGGTGATCCCAGGGTTAAGTGACTGATTCTGGATATGGTTACGGGTATGATATGGCTGGCAAAGGGGTTATCTCGCCTGGGGATAAAACATCCAGATTTGAGACTTGAGCTGTCAGCTCTGAGCTGTGAGATTTCTTCCTACTTCCAGTATAGCTGGCTGGAGGTAGGAACATGTTTGTGGTTTTGTGGAGTTAGTGGTTTGGTTTGTTGGAGTTGTGAGATGCAGGACGGGTTTGGGGGTTGACAGGGTTTCCGTTGAGATAAGAGCTACGAGGGGTTCAGCGCAAAAGAGAATGGCCCGGAGAGTTGAACTCTCCGGGCCGTAGGTGGTTCTGTTGGGTTAGAAGAACAGCTTCGCGATGAACTGCATCTGGCGCGGGCCGTAGAGCAGGTTGCTGGTGCCGGATGCGGTATTGAAGCCTGCGGTAGCCGAGACATAGGGGACGTAGCAGCCACCGAAGGTGGAACCGCCAGAGGTTGGCCCCGCGCCGGATGCCGGGCAGGTGTAGCCGGAGGACGTCGCACCGGGCGCCACGTAGGTCGCGTAGGTGCTGTTCACGCCGGTGATGATGCGGTGGTTGGCCAGGTTGAAAGCCTCCGCGGAGAGCTGCATATAGATGCTGCGGAAGATGGGGATGTCGCGCGAGACCCGCATATCGAGATCCTGGAGACCGGGAGCGAACTGCGAGTTGCGCTGGATGTAGAAGGGACGGCCGGTGGTCGCTGTACCGCTGCCAGAGCTCATGACAGCGCCGGTAGGACCGCCGAGATCGCCAGCGAGCGCAGTGGACGCCGAGGAGGAGCCGGGATAGCCACTGGTGCCGGCTACGTTCGGCTGACCGGTCTGCGCGATGTAGCTTCCGGAGAACTTGAAGGGGTTGATGACGTACTTGAACGCCTTGTTGTCCGGCATGAGGTGGGACTGGTAGGTGCCAGTGGCGACAAAGCGATTGCGGAGATCGGTATCGCTGTTGCCGTACTCAGCCTTAATATTGTTGGGGTCGAGGGGCGGGTTGCCGCCGTAGAAGGTACCGAAGGCGCCGGAGACTTGGTCATCATCGAGGGAGTGCGACCATGTCTCGTTGATTTCGAGCTCGAAGCCGTTCTGGAAGGAGCGGTGCAGCTCCGTAGCCAGCGAGTTGTACCAGAGGTTGGCGGAGGAGAAGCCGGTGTTCAGCGAGCTGATGGCAGGGTTGATGCGATCTGCCTTTTGGTAGAAGGGCAGCGTGTAGGCCTGCACCTGGCCGTTCGCCTTGGTGACCTGATAGGTGCGCAGGCCGCTCGGGGTCTGACCGACGAGGTTGGCGTCGACGAAGTAGGGGAGGTGCTCAGCACGGGTGCCGACGTAGCCGATCTTGAGGGTGAAGCGGCCGGGCAGCTGCTGCTCCACCGAGAGGTCCATCTCATGCGAGATGGGAGGAACGAAGTTGGGGGAGAGGCCGTGGAAGCCGGAGGTCAGCACGGGTGTGGTGCTGGTGGGGAACGGGTACTCCGCGACCGGCACAGCGCCGCCAGCCGGGATGAGCGCGTTGGTGATGCTGGGATCGACGGTGGGCAGCGGGAAGAGGACATCTGGGAACTTGACGGGCAGACCCGTGGGGCCGACTGTCTCGTTGATCTGGTAGACGCCGTTTTCCACGCGCATGGCGTAGTAGGTAGAGCCCTGGTTGAGAGCGGAGAACATGCCGTAGCCGAGACGGACGACCGTGCCGTTCATGGGCTGCCAGGAGAGACCGACGCGAGGCTGAATGCGGTCCGCGACGTTCTTGATGGTCTGGTTGTACTCTGCCGCGAGCGGGCTGGAGGTGTTGGGGTGTGTGGGGTTCGGGGTGAGCTGAATATCGTAACGAACACCGGCGTTGAGGGTGACGGTCTTGCCGAGCTTCCAGGAATCTTCCGCAAAGACGTCGTACATGTGCATCCAGAAATCGTCGCCGCCAGCGGCCGCGGTGGGACCGTTGATAGCATCGATGGTCTGGACGAAGCTGGAGTAGCCGTGGCCAGCGTTGGCGACGGTATCACCCGCCTGCCCCGCAAAGGCGTCACCGGCCCATGCGGTGAAGTTCTGGTACGCCGAGTTGGAGTAGCTGTAGAGACCTCCACCCTGGTAGAGGTTAATCATGATTTCGTGAACGAAGTTGATGTCGCCGCCGAACTTGAAGGCGTGGTGGCCCTTGTTGAGGCTGAAGACATCGGTTCCCTGCCAACGGGTCTCGTCGGGCTCCGCGATACGGGGTAGAGCATTAGGCATGCCGTAGGCGGTGAGGCTGGAGAGAGTAACGCTGGGTCCGGAAGCGTTGGCGCCCGCGGTTTCGAGGTCGGTGCCCCACTGGAAGCGGGCTTCGTTGACCGCGTTGGCCGAGAAGGCATGCGTGGCGTTGGCTATGAGGAAGCGCTCGTGGTAGCTGGTGGGGCCGTTGGTGCTGACCGAGGAGTTGGAGTACGTGGGGTTCGCCGCATAGCCGTTGCTACGGTCGAAGTCGACGAAGTTGAAGTCGGCGAAGATGTGGTCCTTCTCGGTCGGCTGGTAGTCGAGACGCGGGAAGAAGACGTTCTCCTTGGCGAAGCGATTGGCCGGGATGGCGGTGCTGCCATCGAGCGACTGGATGAAGTTGATAGCAGCGGTACACTGCGTGGCGGTGATGCCGGCGGGGCACTGCGTGGGCGAGATGATGGTGGACGAGTTGCCTTCGGGCGTGGGGGTCAGCGTAATGGTGTCGCCGGTGTAGTAGAGCGCCTTGCCGACCTGGCGGAAACCGTCGTAGGTGAAGAAGCCGAAGAGCTTGTCCTTGATGATGGGGCCGCCGACCGAACCACCGAACTGCTGCTGCTGGTGAATGGGCTGCGTGAGCAGGAACTGATTGCCGCCGTTGTGAAGCGCCGACCACTTGGAATAGGGGTCGAGGGCGTTCAGTGCCGGGTAGCGGAGATAGTAGAAGAGGTCGCCGTGAACCTGGTCGGTACCGGACTTGGTGACGGCGTTGACGACGCCGCCGGCGGCCTGGCCGAACTCAGCGGAGTAGTCCGCTGTTTCGGACTGGAACTCCTTGATGGAGTCGAGGGAGTAGACGTAAGGTGCGCCGGAGGCGCGGCCGCGGGCTTCGGCGAAGAGCATCTGGTTGTTGTTGGCGCCGTCGACGTAGTTGCCGTTGTAGAGACCGGAGATGCCGTGGAAGGCGATGAGGCCCGAACCACCGTCAGGAGCGGTATTGGGCGAGAGGAGCACGAAGCTGTCCCAGTTGCGGGAGTTGACGGGCGCGTTGTCGATGATGTGCTCGTCGATGGTGGTGTTGACGGCTGTGATGGAAGGATCGAGGATCGCGGGCTCGGTGGTCACTTCAACGGCGGTGGTGACGCTGCCGTTGGGGAGCGCGGCGTCGACGGTCAGCGTGGAGCCGACGGTCAGCGTGAGGTGCTGATGGTCGATCTTGCCGAAGCCGGAGCCGGTGGCGAGAACTTCATAGTTGCCGGGGATAAGGAACGGCACCGAATAGGAGCCGACACCGTTTGTCTGGATGGTGCGCTTGACGTTGGTGTCGTTATTGATGATGGTGACCGTGGCGCCCGGGACGGCCGCGCCGGTAGGGTCGGTGACGGTACCGGTGATATTGCCGGTGGCAGCCGTCTGGGCGGCGAGCGGCAGAGCTGCGGCAGCGGCCAGGGCGAGGCCAATGGACAGGCTGCGCAGGCGTGAAGTGAAGATGTTAGACATGGTTGGCGCTCCTAGAAGGGTGGTGCGGATTGAGGGGGCCCAATCGGATAACTCGTGAATCCCATGGTGGTCCGTGCACACCTATGAGTTCGGGACGAGATAAAAACTAAAATTCAGATAGCGACTTAAGCATCGCCGATGGAGGTGGAAGTGTCAACGGAAACGCAGAAAGTCTCATAAAAACCAGTACTCTACCGGCTATTTCTTACCGGGAGTACATGTCGCAGTGCGATGCGGCGCTGGGGCTTTGGGGAGATGAATCAGTGAAGGGTTTTGGGGATGACGGCGTACTCGAGAAGCGTCTCGAAGGGGACGACTTCTAGGGTGGCTTCGTGGGTGGCCTCGAGGATGACCGGGCAGGCGGCTCCGGCCTGGACGACCTGAAGCCAGCGGCTGGCGCAGACGCACCAGTGGTCGCCGGGCCTGAGGCCGGGGAAGCCGAACTGTGGCATGGGTGTGGAGAGATCATTGCCAAGCTGCGCGGAGACGGTGAGGAACTCCGCGGTGACGACGCAGCAGATGGTGTGGACGCCGCGGTCGTCGGGGCCGGTGTTGCAGCAGCCGTCGCGATAGAAGCCGGTGAGAGGATCGAAACCGCAGGGCTCAAGGGGCTGGCCGAGGACGTTCTTCTGAGGGGCGAGCTGCGGACCGGTGGACATGGAGTGATTGTAGACCCGGAGTGCAGGCGTTAGGGAAGCTATGAACAAATGTGCGAGCATTCCCTCCGCAGCTAAAGCGGCACTAATTTCAGGGGCTTTACGGCGGGACTGAAGTCCCGCCCCTCCAAAGCCAGACACTTGTTCAGAGCTTCCTTAGGGATTGATAGAGGCTAAGAGATGATGGGGTCGGCAGCGGGGGCGGAGACGACCGGGAGCGTGATGCGAATGGCGGTGCCGTGGCGGTCGTGGCCGGTAGAGCTGCGGAGCTGGAGCCTGCCGCGCTGCTCTTCGACCATGCCGCGGGTAACCCAGAGGCCGAGGCCGGTGCCGCGCTCACCCTTGGTGGTGAAGAAAGGCTCGAAGACGCAGGCGAGGTTGGCGGCGTCGATGCCGTGGCCGTTGTCGGCGATGAGGACGGAGACGGTGTCGGCGAGTACGCGGGCGCGGATGTGGACCTGGCCGCCGGCGGTGCTCATGGCCTCCAGCGCGTTGGCGACGAGGTTGGCGAAGACCTGACGGAGGCTGGGGTCGTAGTGCACGGACTCGATGCCGGGAGCGTAGCGGGTGTGCAGGGTGACGTGGTGTTGGGCGGCGCGGGTGGCGAAGAGCTGTACGACCTCGTCGAGCATGGCGCGGAGGTTGAGGGTGCGGCCGGGGACCTTGCGGTAGAAGCTGAGCGTGGAGCGGGTGATGTGGCCGACTCGCTCGAGCTCGCGGGCGCCGATGGCGAGCAGCTCCTGTGCCTGCGGGGTGAGCGGCTGGTCCTGCAGGAGGAAGAAGATGTTGGTGAGGGCCTCGAGCGGGTTGTTGATCTCGTGCGCGAGGGTGTTGGCCATACGGCCGGCGGCGGCGAGGCGCTCGGAGTTGATGAGCCGCTGCATGAGGTCCGCAGTTTCCTGCTCGGCGACCTTGCGGGCGGAGATGTCTTCGACGACCCATAGGACGGTGGTAGTGGGGACGCCGGGGATGTCGCCGTCGTGAACGAGCATGGAGACGGTAAGCTGCGCGGGGAGCGTGCTGCCGTCGGAGCAGACAATGGTGCGTTCGACACGGTAGCCGCTGCGTTTGCCTGCGAGGAGCTCGGCGTAGAGCTCCTCGTCGATGGCGTCCTCCTCGGGCATAAGGAAGGCGCGCAGGCGCATGGTGAGCAACTCGTCAAGAGAGGCGTTGAGGCACTCGGCAAGACGCTGGTTGACGAGGATAAAGCGGCCGTCGGGAGCGGTGTGGGCCATGCCGACGGCGGCCTGATTGAAGGTGGCGGAGAAGCGCCGCTGGGCGAGACGAAGTTCGGCTTCGGTGCGGACACGCTCGTGGCGACGCTCGGCGTCGGCGAGCTCGCGCTCGATGGCGGGTAGAAGGCGATCGATGTGGCCCTTGAGGACATAGTCGTGCGCGCCGGCGCGCATGGCACTGACGGCGGAGACCTCGTCGATGGTGCCCGAGACGATGATGAAGGGGATGTCGGCGCCGCGCTTCTGGATGATGCTGAGGGCGTCGCGGGCACCGAAGCTGGGCAGCGTGTAATCGGCCAGCGCGAGGTCCCAGGGAGCGGGCTCATCGAGCGCAGCACGCAGCTCGTCGGCCGTCTCGATGCGACGGGAGTCGACATCGTAGCCAGCGCGGGCGAGGTGGCGGAGAAGCAGGATTGCGTCCTCCTCGTAATCTTCGATGACGAGGACGCGCAGGGGCCTGAGGTTCGGATTTAGATCGCCGGTGGGCATTGATTCAGAAGCAGCCAGTACATGCCGAGCTGTCGAGTGGCCTCAGCGAAGTCAGTAAAGTTGACGGGTTTGCGGATGTAGCTGTTGACGCCAAGCCGGTAGCTGGAGACGATATCACGCTCCTCGTCCGATGAGGTAAGCACGACGACAGGCAACAGAGCTGTCTTGTCGCTGGAGCGGATGTTGCGCAGTACCTCAAGACCGTCGACCTTGGGGAGCTTGAGGTCGAGGAGGACGAGCTGCGGCGGGTGACGTGTGCCGGAGATGATCTCCTGCATGTACGCGATCGCTTCAGCCCCATCGCGCGCGACAGTGATCTCATTCGCGACATTGGCCTTGCGCAGAGCGCGAATAGCCAGGGCCTCGTGGTCCGGATCATCTTCAACAAGCAGAATCATGGGCATTCGTCACATTCTCGTAGAGGATTTCATACTGCACCAGCATTCTACCGGCTACCGGCGAGGATCAGCCGGCGAGGGAAAAGTAAAACGTCGCTCCGCGGCCAATCTCGCCCTGTGCACGGATGGAGCCGTGGTGGCGGCGGATGATGCGGAAGACAGTGGCCAGGCCGATGCCCGAACCCTTGAAGTCGCGGTCCCCGTGGAGCCGCTGGAAGGCGGTGAAGAGGCGGTCGACGTATTGCATGTCAAAGCCGGCACCGTTGTCCTTGATGAAGTATACGGTCCGGCCAATATCTTCGCCGTCGCCGCGCCGGGTACCGAACTCAATGCGAGGGTCAGCGACCTTGGAGGTAAACTTCCAGGCGTTGCCCATAAGGTTTTCGAGCGCGATGCGCAGCAGGCGAGCATCGCCACGCACATGGATACCGGGCTGGACGACGCAGGTGACGGACCGGCCGGGGTCGGCCGCCTGGAGGTCCTGAAGAACGGACGTTGCAAGCCCGGAAAGGTCAACCTCTTCGGCCTGCACCTCAGACCGGGTGACTCGGGAGAGCTGCAGAAGAGCGTCGATGAGCGTGCCCATGCGCTGCACGCCGGCCCGGACACGGCTGATGTAGTCTAGGCCCTCGTCGTTGAGCTTGTCTGCGAAATCCTCCTGCAGGGCGAGGGAGAAGCCGTCGATGGTGCGGAGCGGTGCGCGGAGATCGTGAGAGACGGAGTAGCTGAAGGCTTCGAGCTCCTGATTGGAGACCTCAAGCTCGCGGGTGCGGAGGGCTACACGATCTTCAAGCTCGGTATTGGCGAGTTTGAGCTCGCCGTTGAGCATGGCAATCTCCTCGTTGTTGGCCTCGATGGTCTCGCGCTCCTTGCTGAGGCGGATAAGGAATTCAAAGGCGACGACGAGCAGAACGAAGTCAAGCAGGAAGGCCAGCACGAAGGTGCCCCAGACCTCGCGACGCGCACGGTCGGTGTCTTCGGTGCGCACTCGCAGCAGGCGGTTCTCCTCATTGAGCATGTTGCGCATGGTGGACTGCACGTCTTCGACTCGATTGGGTGTGTCGTTGACGACGGCCTGGAGGAGCTCGGCGTCGATAGCGCCATTGGGATGGCCGTGGCGCTCGGCCATGCTGTCGTCGAGGACGGTCATCTTGGCGGCTACGCGGCGGCGCAACTCGATGATGTTCTTCTGCTGGACGGGGTTGTCGGCGGTAAGCTGCTGGAGCTGGTCGATGGTCTGCTGAACGTGCAGGCCAGCGTCGTTGTACTCGTGCTCGAACTCAGGCGAGGCGGTGAGGACGTAGCCACGCGCGGAGCTTTCCGCGTAACGGATGCGGGCCAGCAACTGCTCGGTGACGGTGATGACGTTCTGCGAATGCGAAAGCCAGCGCTGCTGGTAAAAGACCTTGCGCAACGAGGCCGCGGCGAAAAACGTATTCAACAGAACAATGAATATCGCCCCCGCAAGCGCGAGCCGGTACACATCCCTCTTCCTCATAAGGGCTCCATCGAGATGGATGCGGGCCTGCTAGAGTGGGTTGCCAGCCGTAGAGTCAGGCGGCCACCTTGAGCTTGAGCGGACGCACCGGCTTCTGCTTCTTGTGAGAGGCCTGCCAGAAATCATAGGCATTCTGCATTTTGAACCAAAGATCTCCTGACGGCTGACCAAATGCCTGACTGATTTTGATGGACATCTCCGGCGTAACACCAGCGCGGCAGTTGACGACCCGCGATAGAGTTACGCGAGAGACGCCAATGTGTCCCGCAAATTGTGTGACCGTCATATTAGCCCCTTCCAGTGCGTCCTTGAGAACGAGACCCGGATGAGCAGGGTTGTAGATGGGCATATGCGCTTACCTATTCCGGAAGAAGCTCCGGGTTTCCTTTCAAGCTCCAGTGGGAGCGAATACCGAGCCAAAGCAGCCGGTTAGTGATAGTCGAGGTAGTCGACGAGGATGGCGTCCTCCCCTTCGAATGCAAACGTAACTCTCCAGTTGCCATTGACCCTTATGGACCAATGGCCGTCCAATCCCTTACTCAATGGATGGAGATGCCAGCCGGGAATGTTCATGTCGCCCGGTTTGATTGCCGTATCCAACGCAGTGAGTTGCAGAAGCAGCTTGTTCGCATGTGCGGGGTTGATTCCGCGTTTCGAGCCGGTCCGGTAGAAATGCTCTAGTCCGGCGTGGCGAAAGCTCTTGATCACCGAATCAATGTAAAGTGTAACGATACACGCGTCAAGTACTATTTGGCTGCCATGGCGAGCTGCTGCTGGTACTCCTCGTAGGGGCCCTTGTGGTCGGTGATGTGGAAGTCCGTGGGGCCGCCCTGGAAGTGCCAGATGCGGGTGCCGGCTTCTTCGATGAGGTCCTGGTCGTGGGTGACGAGGAAGACGGTGCCCTCGTACTTCTGGATGGCCTGGTTGAGCGCGTTGATGCTCTCGAGGTCAAGATGGTTTGTGGGCTCGTCGAGGACGAGGACGTTGGGCTTCTGCAGCATGATCTTGCAGAAGAGCAGGCGCGCGGCCTCGCCACCGGAGAGAGCCTCGGTCTTCTTGAGACCTTCTTCGCCCTTGAAGAGCATCTGGCCGAGGATGCCACGGATGTCTTCCTTGGCGGCCTTGGGGTCGTACTGATGCAGCCAGTCCTGGGCGGTCATGCCGAGCTGGATGGAGCCTTTGTGGTCCTGCGCGAAGTAACCGATGGAGACCTCATGTCCCCATTTGACGGTGCCGGAGTCGATGGAGACGTCCTTCTCTTCGATGCCGGGGCCGTTGGCGAGCAGCGCCTTGAGCAGCGTGGTCTTGCCCTGTCCGTTGCGGCCCATGAGGATGACCTTGTCGCCGCGATTGACGAGTGCGGAGAAGTTCTTGATGACGTGCTCGGTCTTGCCGTCGGGCTGAGTGTAAGTCTTGTTGACGTTCTCGAACTCGAGGACGTTCTTGCCGCTGGGGCGCTCCATCTTGAAGGAGATGTAGGGGCGCGCGATGTTGGAACGCGCGAGCTCGCTGGTGGCGAGGCGCTCGACTTCCTTCTTACGCGAGTTGACCTGCGAGGAGCGTGTGCCGGCGGAGAAGCGGGCGATGAACTCGTTGAGCTGCGCGATCTTCTTTTCGCGCTGCTCGTTCTGGCTCTCGATGCGGGTGCGGACTTCGGTCTTCTGCAGGACCATGTCGTCGTAGCCACCGGTGTAGGTGATGATGGTCTCGTAGTCGATGTCGGCGATGTGGGTGCAGACGTTGTTGAGGAAGTGGCGGTCGTGCGAGATGGTGATGACGGTACCGTTGTAGCGGTTGAGGAAGTCCTGCAGCCAGTGGATGGATTCGAGATCGAGATAGTTCGTGGGCTCGTCGAGGAAGAGCGCGCCGGGGTTGCCGAAGAGTGCCTGCGCGAGCAGGACGCGGACCTTCTGGCCACCCTGAAGCTCGGACATCTTGCGCTCATGTAGCTCGTCGGGGATGTCGAGACCTTGCAGAAGAACGGCGGCGTTGGCTTCGGCCTCGTAGCCGTCCTCGTCGCCGACGATGCCTTCAAGCTCGCCGAGGCGTGAGCCGTCTTCGTCGGTCATCTCAGGCTTGTTGTAGATGACCTCGCGCTCCTCCATGGCCGCCCAGAGGGCCTTGTTGCCCATGATGACGGTGTCGAGGACGCGGTAGGCGTCGAACTCGTACTGGTCCTGCTTGAGGACGCCGAACTTTTTGGGGCGGACGACGGTGCCCTTCTGGGCGTCGATCTCGCCGGTGAGGACCTTCATGAAGGTGGACTTGCCGGCGCCGTTGGGGCCGGTGAGGCCGTAGCGACGGCCATCGGTAAACGTCACGGAGACGTCTTCGAAGAGGAGCTTCGCGCCGTAGCGCATGGTGACATTGGAGACAGAGATCATCACTACTATTTTCGCATGGACACGCGCCAGCGAGGGCAGTAGCGGGGCCGGGCGGCCCCTTTTGCCGAGGGGTTAGATACAGTCGCCGCAGGGGGCGGCGTCATCGGTGCGCTTGCGGGACTTGGCGAAGAAGTACTCCGCGGTGACCAGGGCTACGGGGATGAAAAAGAAAAGGATATCCATGGCTCGCTCCAGACGAGTTTCGGTTGAGGTGAAGTTGTTGATCTTGTGGGCGGTGGCCAAGGCCGCATCGTGTTCCTGCGGCTTCCTGCGGCGGGGTTTCCGTTGTTTATATGACGCCCGAATGGGAATAAGGTTTCGGGGAATTTCAACCGAGGCCGGATTTGTTGATCCGGCCCCGGAGATGAGGGTGTTAGCGGAGGCCGCCGGCGGCCTGGAGGAGGGCTCCGGTGACCCACTTGGCGTCGTCGGAGACGAGGAAGGAGACGACCGTCGCAACGTCGTCAGGCTGGCCGATGCGGCCGAGTGGCGTGCCGGCGATCATGCCCTTCTCGAAGTCGGAACCTTCGATGCCGGCGGATTTGAAGCCTTCGGTGACGATGGGGCCGGGGTTAACAGCGTTGACGCGGATCTGCTTCGGGCCGAGCTCTTTAGCGAGGACGCGGGTGATGATGTCTACCGCGCCTTTGGTTCCGCTGTACACAGAGGCATTGGGGCTGCTGCCCTCGCTGGCGACCGAACCGATGTTGACAATGTTGCCGCCGGTGGCCGGGAACTGCTTGACCGCCGCCTTGGTGGTGAGCAGCAGGCCTTTTACATTGACGCCGAACATGAGGTCGATCTCGTCGACGGTGATGGCTTCAATGGGGGCGAACTTGTAGACGCCGGCGTTGTTGACGAGGATGTCGACGGGGCCGAAGGCCTTGCTGGCGGCCGCAAAGAGGGTGTCGATGCCAGCTTCGTCGGCGACGCTGGAGCCTACGGCGATGGCTTTGCCACCGGCGGTAGTAATCTCGGCCACGGTCTTCTCCGCGCCGGCCTTATCGGAGCTGTAGTTGACGACGACGGACGCGCCGTCCGATGCGAGCTGCTTTGCGATGCCTGCGCCGATGCCCTTGGAAGCTCCGGTAACGATGGCGACTTTGCCCTTGAGTTTGCTCATGATGTATCTCCTGTGAAGCTTGCGGGGCTTCGTTTGATATTTCGACAACCATCGAATTGATGTGCGAGCGCTGCGCCGGGATTCAGGAGTCATGGGAGATTAATTTTTGAGTTTTTTGAGTCCAGCGCTTGACAGGTAGAGAGGCGAGGATTACTTAACTCATAGGTTATGTAACCGAGAGGCTAAATACAGATGACAGACCCCATCAGCACCACCTTTGCCGCCCTGGCGGACCCAACGCGGCGCGCGATCCTGGCGCGGCTGGCGCTGGGTGAGACGTCGGTGACGGAGCTGGCGGAACCGTTCGAGATGAGCCTGCCGGCAGTTTCAAAACACTTGCGGGTGCTGGAGCATGCGGGGCTGATTTCACGCGGCCGCGAGGCGCAGTGGCGGCCATGCAAGCTGGAGGCCGAGCCGCTTCGGCAGGCGTCGGACTGGCTGGAGTTCTACCGGCGGTTCTGGGAGCAAAGCTTTGACCGCTTGGAGGAGTATCTGCAACGGGTGCAGGCCGAACAGCCGAGCAAGACACGCAAGATCGCGACACGGAAACCCGCAACACGCAATGGCAGCATCGGTAAGCAGGCAAAGAGCACACATTCCAACCAGAGGGAGAACTGAGATGGCACAGGCAGCAGCGGCAGAAGAGCGTGAGATTGTGGTGTCGCGAGTGTTTGCGGCTCCGCGTGCGATGGTGTGGGCGGCGGTGACCGACCCGTGGCAGGTGGGGCAGTGGTGGGGGCCGACGGGCTTTACCACGACCATGACCGAGATGGACGTGCGACCCGGCGGCAAGTGGAAGCTGGTGATGCATGGGCCGGATGGAACGAACTATCCGAACGAGATGACGTTCACCGAGGTGGTGCCGCAGGAGCGAATTGCGCTGGACCTGGTGGGCGGGCGCGAGGGCGCTGAGTTGGTGCGCGTGAGCAAGGTGATGACCTTTGTCGATGAAGACGGCGGCACGCGGTTCACGGTCACGCTCCAGTACCCGACGGCCGAGGCGAGAGAGAAGAATTGCCGCGAGTATGGAGCCGTTGAGGGTGGCAAGCAGATGCTGGCACGGCTGGATGCGTTCCTGGCAGAGCGCGCGGCAAACCCGCTGGAGAAGCTGGTGGGCGGCCCGGCGGCGACGCATGAGCTACGGATCACGCGGACGTTCAATGCTCCGCGTGAGCTGGTGTGGCAGGCGTGGACCGATCCTGCGATGGCGCTGCAGTGGAGTGGGCCTCGGCAGTTCCCTGCCTTCTATTTTGAGCGTGGCGAGAAGCCGGGCGACAAGTGGCGGATTGGGCTGCGGGGCAAACGGCCCGGGACCGATATCGTCGCGGAGCTTTGGCAGGGCGGAGTGATGAAGGAAATCGACCCACCGAAGAAGCTGGTCTATACGTTCAGCTGGGAGGAGCGCACCAATGTGGGATTGCCGAAGGAAGGCAAAGAGACGCTGATCACTGTTCGGCTTGAGGAGCATGACGGCAAGACGACGATGCACTTTCTGCAGGAGTTCTTTGCGACAGCGGCAGAGCGCGATGGGCATAACGGCGGATGGAGCTCGTCGTTTGAGCGGCTGGTGGAGCTGGTTGAGGCCAAGGCCGCTGCCGCAAAGGAGGCGCGATGAGCACCACGGTCTCCGCTGTGCCGATGGAGATGGAGCTGACACGGTTCTTCCGCGCGCCACGCGAGCTGGTGTGGCGCGCGTGGACCGATGTGGAGCAGCTGAAGGAGTGGTGGGGACCGAAGCAGTTCACCAATCCGAGGTGCGAGGCCGATGTGCAGCCCGGCGGGCTGATCCATATCGACATGCGTGCGCCGGATGGGACGGTGTATCCGATGGGTGGCGAGTTTGAGGAGGTTGTGCCGCCGGAGAAGCTGGTGTTCCTGGCATGGGCCCTGGATGCGGACGGCGATCCGATCTTTACGAACCGCAACACCGTGCTGTTCAAAGAAGTAGAAGACGGGACAGAGATAAGGCTGCATGTGCGCGTGGTTGAAGCCAAGGCCGCAGCGTGGCAGTACTTGAAGGGCATGCGCGAGGGCTGGAGCGGCAGCTTCGAGAAGCTAGCGGAATTTATTGGGACACGATAGCGCGCTGCATACGGAGCGGCGTATAACAAGCACGTTTTAGAAACGATGAGGAGATAGCGATGAAGACTGATCTGCACCTGGTGTTTTCCGGCAAGTGTACAGAGGCGTTTGCGTTTTACGAGAAGACGTTCAAGAGTAAGGTCGAGTTCAAGATGACCTATGGTGAGGCGCCTCCGGGTGCTCCGGTGCCTGAGGACGCGAAGGACATGGTGATGCATATGTCGATGCCACTGGGAACCATCCTATTGATGGGCTGCGATGCGCCGCCGAGCATGGGAGTCCCCACGATGGGCGGCTTCCATATCTCGCTGAGCGATGAGAATGCGGATGAGGTGGAACGGATCTTCGACGAGCTGAAAGAGGGCGGAAGTGTGCAGATGCCGCTGGGCAAGACGTTCTGGTCTCCGCTGTTTGGGATGTGCACGGACAAGTTTGGCGTGGAATGGATGCTGAGTGTGCCCGGGCAGCAGATGTAGCAGATAACCGCTAGTTGGGAAGCGGCAGCCTTCGTCGGAGGCCGCCGTTCCTGTTTGAGGGTGTCGATGGCAATGTTTTAAGTGTGTACAGAGTGTGTATTATAGGACTCGCGGAGAACTTTCGATGAGCAGCCGTGAGTTGATTCAAGCACTGATACGAGACGGCTGGTTTGAGGTTGCGCACGCTGGCAGTCATAAGCAGTTCAAACACGCGACGAAGCCTGGGCGAGTGACAGTACCGTATCCCAAGCGAGACCTGCCGTTGGGCACGCTGAAGAGCATCGAGAAGCAGGCCGGACTGAAATTACGGTAATCCCAATGGAGTGGGGCGGAATGGAATACATCGCGTATCTGCACAAAGACAAGGGTTCCGACTACGGCGTGAGCTTCCCGGACTTTCCCGGCTGCGTGACGGCGGGCAAGTCACTTGAGGAGGCCCGCCGGATGGCGGTCGAGGCGTTGACGCTCCATATGGCCGGGATGCTGGAGGACGGAGAGGCTATCCCTGAGCCTTCGACGCTGGATCAACTGGCAAAAGACCCGGCCATGCGAGGAGCCGTGGCTTTTCTGGTGAGCGCAGAACCACCAGAGAAGACCGTGCGCATCAACATCACGGCAAGGGAGAGCCAGATCGAGACGATCGACCGGCTGGCACGGGCGCGAGGGATGACGCGGTCAGCTTATATGGTGCAATCGGCAGTGCGCATAACGACGACGCGAGAACGTACCCGCGGAACCGCTCGTAGACGGGCCTAATCCACTAGAGCGGCTTCGGATTACGCCTTGGGCTTCTCAGCGGCGGTTCCCTGCTCCATGGCTTCTGTGAGGACTTCGACCTCACAGTTGTGACCGAGCCAGCGGTTGTCGTGCGCCCACTGGATGGTGAAGACGATGCTACCGGTCTGAGCGGGGTTGGTGGTGACGTCGACGTAACTGCCGGGGCGGCCGACCTGACGCGACTCCACGCGGTGCTGCGTGGTCCAGCCGTCGGTGGTGTAGACGAGGTGGAACGGCGCAGCGTCCATGACGCGCAGGGTGCCGCCCTGCACCATGCAGCCGATGGGGCGGCTGAGCTGGTAGACCTCAAGACGGCTCTGGAAGTGGCGCTGGTCCTTGGGCACGGCGTACCGCTCGGCGACAACGGAGATGCGGTCGAAGACCTGTCCGTCGGTGACGGAGCGGAGGAGCTTGAGGTACTCCGCGTGGGCCCAGACGAGGGGTTGCGCGGAGCCGGCGGAGCGGCCGAAGTACATACCGCGTTCGGGCAGGTCGGCGTAGTCCCATACCTGCTCGGGCAACATGCCACCGAAGGAGCTGAACTGCTCCAGCGCCTTGACGTAGAGGCTGACATCTTTACCGGAGGCGAGCTCGAAGTGTGCGCGTTCGCCGGTCATGATGGGCCACGCTCGGCCCTGGCCGGAACCGTTGTAGGGGCCACCGTCCTTCCGCTGACCGTAGCCATCGTGGTTGTAGCGGCGCCAGCAGGGGCCGTATGGGGTGTCGATCTTGAGGATCTTGTCGACGACCTTGAGCGAGTCGATGATGAGCGGGTCGTCGGCGCGGCGGATACCGTAACGCACCAGCTCGAGGAAGCCGGCGTCGATGATCTCGCGCGCCTCGAAGTCGGTTTTCTCGCCGGGCTCGCGGTTGGAGAGATGCAGGCTGCCTGGCGCGACGTCGGGGTTATGGAACGGCTCGCCCATGGCTGGCGGACGGATGCGCATGTAGTGATATGGCACGTCAGGATCGAGGATGCCACGCTTGGTCGTGGTCCACTCGTCGAGATGGGCCTCGATCCAGTCGGCGTACTCGAGGATGAAATTGCCAAGCTCGGCGGAACCATGAGCAGAGCAGATGTCTGCAGCGCAGACCAGCGCGGAGATGACCGCGGCGAGCGTGGAGGGCGAGTAGCCTGCGTTTTCCTCCCAGCGCTCCTGCTGCGTGACCGGCGCATAGCGCACGAGGAACGCTGCGGCGGAGGCGACGAAGGGCACGATGTCGAAGTTGCCGAGACCGTTGGCCTTCCAGAGACGCCACGCGAGGATGACCGGAAAGGCGACCTCGTCGAGCTGCATGCCCTGCCAGTAGGGTGTTCCGTCGATCCAGAAGTTCTGCGAGAAGCTACCGTCGGGATGCTGCGTGCAGGCCAGGTAGACGAGTGCGCGGAGTGCTGTGTCCACGCGGCCGCAGGCGAGCATGGCGGTGGCGGACTGCACCATGTCGCGCGTCCAGACGAGGTGGTAGCCGCCGAGGTCGTCGTCGGACTTGGATGCGCCCCAGGGGATGGAGGCCGAGGCGATGAAGGCGCCGGAGTAGGTCTTGTCCTCATGCGTGAGGATGACGGCATGAGAGACGCGCAGGAGGCGGCCGTCGTCGTCGGATGCCGCGGCAAGCTGCAGAGGCGGCAGAGCGCGGTGCCACTGATTGATGAAGCGCGCGCGGTGCTCGGAGTAGGGCGTAGCGAGCGTGGACATCATCTGCGCGAGCGCGGAGTGGAAGCCTTCGCCGGGGGCTATGGCGATGGTGAACTCAGGGTGGCGGGCGATGTCGATCTCACCCATCATGGCGATGTTGCCGTCGAGCGCCTGACCGAAGTTCCAGGTCATGCGCATGTTCTGCAGCAGGTCCTGATAGCCGTCGGAGGTGCCGACATAGCCGCAGCTGCTGCGGGAGAAGCCGCAGTCGGCCCCAAAGGCGAGAGAGACCCCGTTCTTCCATGCCAACATGCAACGCCGGCCGGCGATATCGAGTGAGCGGGCGGAGTTGCCGGCACCGCCGACATCGAGGTGCGGAGCGAGCAGAGCGTAGCACTTGAGGCGGGAGAGCATCTCCGGATCGCCGGTGATCTTGACGTGCATCAACACGACGGGATGATGCGGGTCGGTGATGAACTCCTTGACGACCTTGTAGCGGCCACCGCGGTCCGTAGCGGTGGCGCGGATGGCGAGAGCGTTCTCGTCGATGTAGTGGAAGTCGTAGTCGAGATCGCGCTTGTCTTCGTGGAAGAAGGTGGCTTCGTCGGTGAAGAGGAGCTCCATGTCGCGCGTTTGGGGGCGGTCGATGGTGGGGTAGTAGATCTCGTTGAGGATACCGTGGGAGGTGGTAAACCAGATGCGGCTGGAGGCGGCATAGGCCGTCGCGACAGCGTCTTTGCGGCTTGAGGTCCAGCGGGGCTGTACGCCAGGGCCGCCAAAGGCTGGGCCATCATCGTCCAACCAACGATAGTTTCCGTTCGGTTCGCTCATGCGCACCATGAGACCACAAAACGCGAGTTCGCGGATGGTCTATACTTTCATATTTTACGTGCCTGCGGAGGGGTTCTCCGCCTTCGCAATCATCAGACATCCGCCGGATGAAATGGTTACTGAGCGATGAAGAGGCGTAGAGCGGCGGCCGGTGCTAATCTCATGTTTGTGACACCGTTGCGGTGCACTTGTGCATCCAACGAGTGGTATGGGCCCGGCGTGGGCCCACCTCTTTCTGCGCGATGCGCAGCAACTACCCGGAACCGACAGATAAAGGAGCAATCCCGTGGCCTTCGAACTACCTCCCCTTCCCTATGACTATGCGGCGCTTGAGCCGACCATCGACGAAGCGACGATGAAACTGCACCATGACAAACACCACCAGGCCTATGTAACCAATCTGAACGGCGCGGTGGAGAAGCACCCGGACCTTGGCAAGAAGACGCCTGAAGAGTTGGTTGCGGACCTGGGCGCCATTCCTGAAGATGTACGCGGCGTGGTGCGCAACAACGGCGGCGGCCATGTAAACCACACGATGTTCTGGGAAATCATGAAGCCGGGCGGCGGCGGCACGCCGACAGGCGATATCGGCGAGCAGATCACGACGGACTTTGGCTCGTTCGATGATTTCAAGAAAAAGTTCAACGAGGCGACGGCCAAGCAGTTTGGTTCGGGCTGGGGCTTCCTGGTGTACAAGGGCGGCAAGCTGGAGATTGTGACTAAGCCGAACCAGGACTCGCCGATCTCGGATGGACTTTTTCCGATCCTGGGCAACGACGTTTGGGAGCACGCCTACTATCTGAAGTACAACAACCGCCGCCCGGAGTACCTGGCTGCATGGTGGGATGTTGTGAACTGGGACGAAGTGAACAAGCGCTTCGCTACTGCGAAGAAGTAGTTTGTTCCGCAGATAGAAACGAGGCCGCCTTTCGGGGCGGCCTCTGCTGTTTTCCTGGTTGCCTTGAGAGCTAGTGGAGTTGGGCTACGACCGACTGGTCGTTGGGGTACTCGTGTGCGCGGGCGAGCTCGGGACTGGCGGGGTCGCAGTTGCGCCAGGCATCGAGGAACTTGACGTACTCGGAGCGGGCGAGGTCATCTGCAACATGTCGTGGCCTGCCATACCCATCTGTGCGCTCGCCGTGCCAACCAGGAGGGCTGCGCCCGCTGCCAGGGTGAGAAGTCTGCCTGCGAGACAAACGTGTAAATTTCGAGTGACTGTCATCTGGAGTGTCGACCTTCCGGCAAGCATACAGCGGTGGCTTGCGGCACCTGCGAAATATGCAGCGTAGAGGCTTAAGGATAGGATCGAAGAAGATGAGAGACCACACGGGGCGGATTCGCACAGACCGCCGCTAACCGCACAGGGACGTTCGAACCCGAATCTTAGCAGGTAGTTCGCGCGTCTCACTTCGTGAACGGCAATCAAACTTCCTGAGGCAATATGTGGATCGTACGGCTAGCGCTACGCCGCCCTTACACCTTCGTCGTGCTGTCGATGCTCATTGCGATTCTGGGCATCGGGTCGGCGATTGAGACGCCGAAGGACATCTTTCCGTACATCGACATTCCTGTTGTCAGCATCGTCTGGACGTATTCGGGCCTGACGCCGCAGGAGATGGACGGACGGATCGTGACGGTGTGTGAGCGCGCGCTGACGACCACCGTAAACGACATCGAGCATACGGA
Organism: Granulicella sp. 5B5; assembly: GCF_014083945.1. Taxonomy (GTDB): domain Bacteria; phylum Acidobacteriota; class Terriglobia; order Terriglobales; family Acidobacteriaceae; genus Granulicella. Next base: position 1,674,781 of record NZ_CP046444.1, read on the forward strand.
GAGCGAGAGCTACCAAGGCATCGCGGTGATCAAGGTTTACTTTCAGCCGGGCGTGAAGGTGGACCTGGCGGTGGCTCAGGTGACCTCGATTGTGCAGACGATTTTGCGTGTGCTGCCGCCGGGGTCGTTCCCGCCGTTTGTGATCAAGTACGACGCGTCGTCGGTGCCGATTCTTCAGCTGGCGCTGAGCGGGAGAGGACTGAGCGAGGCCGATCTGTATGACGATGGACTGCAGTTCGTGCGGCCTCGGCTGGCCAATGTGAAGGGCGCCAGCGTTCCGCTACCCTACGGCGGCAAAGTAAAGCAGGTGATGGTGGACACCGACCCGCAGCTGCTGTTTGCACATCACCTTTCGGCGACCGACGTCTCGACGGCCATCTCGCAGCAGAGCCTGATTCTGCCGGCAGGCACGGCGCGCATGGGAGACAGGGAGTACGTCGTGAAGACGAACTCCAGCCCGCTCGACCTGAACCAGCTGAACGATCTGCCGATCCGGGCGTCGAATGGTGCTGTCGTCTATATCAAGGATGTCGCGCAGGTGCACATGGGGTTCGCCGAACAGACGAACATTGTGCGCGAGAACGGACAACGCGCTGCTCTGCTGACGGTGCTGAAGAACGGCCAGACTTCGACACTGGATATCGTCTCGCAGACGAAGTCGATGATTCCGCGATTGACGGCTGGCCTGGGCACGCTGAAGATTACGCCACTGTTCGACCAGTCGATCTTTGTGCGCAGCTCGATTAACGAAGTGGTGCGCGAGGCGACGATCGCCGCATTGTTGACGGGTTTGATGATCCTGCTGTTTCTGGGGTCGTGGCGGTCGACGATCATCGTCTGTATCTCAATCCCCCTGTCGATTGCGACATCGCTGGTTATTTTGACGGCGATGGGCGAGAGCATCAACGTGATGACGCTGGGTGGGCTGGCGCTGGCGGTCGGCATCCTGGTGGACGATGCAACGGTGGAGATTGAGAACACGCACCGCAACATGGCGGAGAAGCTGCCGCTGACGCGCGCCATCCTTCACTCCGCTCAGCAAGTGGCGGCGCCGGCGTTTGTGTCGACGCTTTCGATCTGCATTGTGTTTGTGCCCGTGGTGCTGCTGACGGGCGCGGCGAAATATCTGTTTACGCCGCTGGCTGAGGCTGTAGCATTTGCAATGCTCGCGAGCTACTTCCTCTCGCGTACATTGCTGCCGACGATGATGCACTTCCTGTTGAGCAAGGAGATCCATCTGTATCAGGACCCGAAGGCCAGCGAGGAAGAAGAGCGACGGAGCTTCATCTGGCGCTGGCATGCGAAGTTCGACCGCCAGTTCGAACGGTTTCAGCACCAGTACACGCGGCTGCTGGAGTGGTGCCTGGGCAATGCGAAGACGACGCTGCTGCTGTTTGGCCTGCTGCTGCTAATCTCACTGCCGATGCTGTTGTTCATCGGCAAGGACTTCTTCCCGTATGTCGACTCCGGCCAGATGCGATTACATGTGGCGCCGCCGCAGGGGCTGCGGTTGGAGGACTCCGAACAATACTTTGCTGCGGTGGAGCGCGAGATACGCACGCAAATCCCCGCGGACCGCATTGATTTGATCCTCGACAACATTGGGTTGCCGAACAATGGCATCAACCTTGCCTTTGGTGGCGAGGCGACGATCTCGAACTCCGACGGCGATATTTTGATTGCACTGAAGCCGGGGCCGAAAGACACACAGATGTATATGCGGAAGCTGCGCGCCGATCTGCATGAGAAGTTTCCTGACGGCACGTTCTTCTTTACGCCGGCGAATATCACTAACCAGATTCTCGATTTTGGATTGACGGCGCCGATCGACCTGCAGGTGATTGGCCGGCCCGCGCCGGGTGGCAAGACGAACTACCAGCTCGCAGAGGAACTCGAGAAGCAGGTCGCGGCGATACCCGGCGCGGTGGATGTGCACATTCATCAGCAGGTGTCGTACCCGACGCTGGATGTGAACGTGGACCGCACGAAGGCGCGGCAGATTGGATTGACGCAGCAGGATGTGGCGCAGTCGACGCTGATCTCGCTAACGGGAACGGGACAGACCGCGCCGAATGAGTGGCTGAATCCAGCAACAGGTGTGAATTATCAGATCGTGACACAGACGCCGATCTATCGCATTGACAGTCCCGAGGAGCTGGCGCAGACGCCCGTGACGACAGCTGCCGGCAACGCGTCGCAACAGCTCGGGAACCTGGCAAGCTTCAAGCGTGATGTTTCGCCGATCATCTCCGACCACTACAACATTCAGCCGGTGTATGACGTGGAGGCCAATGTCGATCAGCGCGATCTTGGCGGAGTCTCCGCAGAGATCCAGAAGATTATGGACCGTACGACGCCGACTCTGCCGAAGACCACGCAACTGCAGCTGCGCGGCGAGGTGAAGACGATGAATGATTCGTTCCTGCGGCTCGGGATCGGCATCGTGTTCGCCATTGGGCTGGTGTATCTTCTGATGGCGGTGAACTTCCAGAGCTGGCTCGACCCGCTGATTATTCTGATGGCGATTCCGTGCGCGTTCTGCGGCATTCTTTGGATGCTGTATGTGACGCAGACGACGTTCAGCGTGCCGTCGCTGATGGGTGCGATTATGACGATCGGCGTGGCGACGGCGAACTCTATCCTGATGGTGGTGTTTGCGAATGATGAACGGCTCGCGGGGCGTGACCGTGTGCAGGCGGCGTTGAATGCCGGGCACACACGACTGCGGCCAGTAATTATGACGGCGCTGGCGATGATCCTTGGCATGCTGCCGATGGCGCTGGCGTTTGGTGAAGGCGGCGAACAGAATGCGCCGCTGGGCCGCGCCGTGATCGGCGGACTTCTGTTTGCCACCGTGGGCACACTGTTCCTGGTGCCGACGATCTACTCACTGCTGCGGAAGGAGACGCCGATCGACTACTCGAAGGAGATCGACGAAGAGGAGCACGAGGGCGATCCCAAGTGGCACCATAACAACCCTGAGCCGGAAGCGAATTAGGACGGAGATATGGCCGACGCACCGATACAACACGAGAACCAGCACCCGACCAACCCGCGGAAGATGCGGCTGTTTCTGCTCTGCTTTGCCGTGCTGTTTACCGTGGTTTTGCTGGCAGGGTGGGTGCCACGGCACCTGCGCGATGAGCAAACGGAGAAGCTCGCTGACCAGGAACGAAACAGCAAACCGCTTGTCGAGACCGAGACGATAACGCCATCTGCGAATAATGAGCAGGGGCTTAGCGTTCCGGGAACGACGATCCCCGACAATGTTGCGTACGTGTATGCTCGCTCTAACGGCTACCTGAAGCACTACTATGTGGACATTGGGCAGCATGTGAAGCAGGGACAACTGCTGGCCACCGTCGATGCACCGGACCTCGATGCACAGGTGTCGCAGGCACGCGAGCAGGTAGCACAGGCGGAACAGCAACTCACACAACAGCAGTCGCAACTGAAGCTGGCGACGGTAACAGTGCAACGCTATCGCGTGCTGGTGGCGAAGGGTGTCTTTTCGCGCCAGGACGGCGATACGCAGGAGGCGAATTATTCTTCGCAGGTGGCGAATGTTGCAGCGGCGCAGCGCAACGTCGATGCGTTCAAGGCGAACCTGAGCCGCGAGGTTTCGCTGCAGTCGTATGAACAGGTACGCTCGCCGTTTGATGGCGTCATCACGCAACGGAACGTCGATACTGGAGCGCTCATCTCAGCGAGTGGGTCGAGTTCGGGAGCGTTGAACGGACCGCCGCCACAGGGACAGATCTCCAGCAGCGGCGGTACGGCGCAGGCCGGCTCCGCGAACAATGCCGGTTCCTCTGGCAGCACGAGCACATCGGCCACTTCGGCGCAGTCGCCGGGACAGGGTGGGCCTTTGTTTGCGGTGTCTCAGGTGAAGAAGCTGCGTATTCTCGTCTCTGTGCCTGAGAGCTATGCCAAGGCGGTGCATGTTGGTGAGCAGGCTCCGGTGGCGTTTCAAGAGCTGCCAGGTGCTGACCTGCAGGCAACGGTGACACGCACGGCAGATTCGATCGATCCGAACACGCGCACGCTTCTGACAGAACTGGAGATCGACAACAGTGGAGGCAAGCTGATTGCAGGGATGTATGCGACGGTGAGCTTTCCGCCATTGAAAGGCGCTGCTGCGCCGCTTACGGTGAGTGATGATGCGATTGCTATTCGGCACGACCAAACCGTGGTCGCAACGGTTGCGAACAATAAGGTGCATTACGTGCCGATCAGCATTGGACGCGACTATGGGAATGTCTCCGAGGTGTTGACCGGGTTGAAGGCGGGTGATGTGGTTGTGACGCAGGTCAATGACGATGTGGTGGAAGGAGCAGAGGTGCGCCTTGCGCCGAGGCGTAAGAACCCATGAGGACCGCACACACACTTTCGGTCGAACTTGCGCTGACGGCATTGCTGACGGCTGTGGCCTGCGCGCAGTCGGCGCCAAAGCCGGCGGCTGCGCCGGAGGTGCCAGGACTTGCGGGGCAAGTGGCTCCGCCAAACGCGCCTGCGCCGCAGCTACGGCATGCAGAAGATACAAACTCGCTACCGCTGCGTGAAGCGGTGAGTGGTCTTACACCTGCGTTTCTGCATTTTGCGGGGCCATACCATGCAGCAACGGTGCCACAGCTTTTTCCTGGAGACGCGACGCGGCTGAAGGGGTTGGTGCGTGACGGCAAGCTCTATCTCTCGCTCGAGGATGCGATCGATCTTGCACTCGAAAACAATCTGGATGTAGAGACCGCGCGCTATAACCTTGTGCTTGCGCAGACAGACACAGTGCGTGCTGCAGGTGGGGGCAATGTTCGTGGCCTCGACTACAGTGTGCAACTGCCGCCCAACGGTGTCGGCGGACCGGGTTCGCCACTGCTGACAGCGGATACGACGAACACCAATCCAACTGCGCCTGCGGTGACAGACCTTACGAGCCTCAACTCGACTACGCAGCAGACGCAGTCGCTTTCAGAGTCGAGCACGGGATTCGCTTACTCGACAGGGCCAAACGTTCCACTGTTCGATCCACAGATCATCGCGGATGCGGGCTATCTGCGACGGTCGGATGCGGTGCTGCTGGGCGGGTCTACGAGTGGCGGCGTCAACGTCTCTTTTCCTCAAGCCCTGGACTTCACAACGTTCAACGCGTCGTATCTGCAAGGGTTTTCTACGGGTGCGCAGCTTGAGGCCATTGTGAACAACGCGGCACAGGTGAGCTACGCGAATGGGTCACAACTGAACCCGTTCCACAGTCCGAGCACGTCTGTCACGCTGACACAACCGCTTCTGCGAGGCTTCGGACGCGGCGTGAACCTGCGCTATCTGCGTATTGCGAGCACGGACAAGAAGATCTCGCGGCTGGTGTTCGAGCAACAGGTCATGGACACCATCTATGGAACGTCGCGACTGTACTTCGATCTTGTTTCGCTGGGAGAGAATGTGCGCGTGAAGCAGGAGTCGCTGCGAGCCGCCACCAAGCTGCGTGAGGACGACGAGAACCAGGAGCAGCAAGGCACGCTCGCTCCGATTGAGCTAACCAGAGCGCGGGCGTTGGAGAGTGCCGGACGCTTCGATCTTATCCAGGCGCAGGGACTGTACCGGCAGCAGGAGATCATTCTGCGCAACCAGTTGCTGCGCGAGGCTTCGCCGGTGTTTGAGGCGGAGCTTGGCAGCTTTACCGAGATTGTTCCGACGGATTCGATTACTGTGCCGCAGGCGCTGGATACGCTGGATGTGCCGTCGCTTGTGCAACAGGCTTTAGCGCGCAGGCCAGACCTAGCGCAGGCGCAATTGCAGGTTGAGACTGGCAAGATCAACGCAGAGGCGAGCCGGAACAACGCGCGCCCGCAACTGAATTTGTACGGCAATGTAGAGACGCGTGGCTCGGCAGAGCAGCCTTTTGAGACGCTTGGTTCCGCCGGCACCGGTATCCCCGTTACGCCGCAGGAGCTGGGATTCGGTGGCGCGAAGGTGTCGACGGTGTATCAGGCAGGGCTACAGTTGAATCTGCCAGTCCGCAACCGGGTTGCCGAGAGTGACGCGGCACGTGATGCCGTCCAACTGCGCCAAGTGCAGGCCCGGACGGAGAAGCTGGCCGCGAACGTACGTCAGGATGTGGAGACTGCGGTTGTGGCGCTACAAACGGCGCAGGCCGCCTATACGGCTGCCGAAGAGAGCCTTAATTTTCAGTCGCAGTTGTTGGATGCCGAGCGTGACAAGCTGACGGTCGGGCAGTCGACAGAGGAGGCCGTGCTGCAGAACGAGGCTTACGTGGCGCAGGCAAAGTCGACGGAGATCGCCGCGCGGTCCAACTGGATCAAGGCGCGCATTCAGCTTGATTATGCGCTTGGAGATCTACTGGAGAAGAACCACGTTGAACTGGATGACGCGATCAAAGGGACGCTCCCGTAGATTGGGCGCACATGGAGACACGACAAAGGCCCTCCTGACGGAGGGCCTTTGCTGATGCGTGAAACGCCTGCTACTCGACTGTCTGGTTCTTCTTGGGGCGACGATTTGCCTGCAGCACCTTCTTGCGCATGCGCAGGGATTTCGGCGTCACTTCCACAAGCTCGTCGTCGGCGATGAACTCGATGGACTGCTCCAATGTAAGCACCTTGAAGGGGACGAGGCGAACCGCATCGTCAGAACCGGAGGCACGCATGTTGGTGAGCTTCTTCTCGCGGACGCAGTTCACATCGAGATCATTATCGCGGGAGTGCTCGCCGATGATCATGCCTTCGTAGACCTCGACGCCGTCCGAGAGGAAGAGGATGCCGCGCTCTTGGATCCCGTCAAGCGCATACAGGGTGGTAACACCCTGGCGATCAGAGATGAGCGCGCCCGAGGGACGCTGCGGAATCTCGCCGGTATAGGGGATGTACTCGCCTGCGATGGAGTTCATGACGATGGTGCCGCGGGTCTCGGTGAGCATCTCATTGCGCAGACCGATGAGGCCGCGCGATGGGACCTTGAACTCCATGCGCACGCGGCCGGAGCCGTGGTTGGCCATCTTGGTCATCTCGCCCTTGCGCGGCCCAAGCTTCTGGATGACGGTGCCGGAGAATTCTTCCGGGATGTCAACCGTAAGAATTTCCGAGGGCTCCATGAGCTTGTCGTCGATACGCCTGGTGACGATCTGCGGACGCGAGACCATGAGCTCGAAGCCTTCGCGGCGCATCATCTCGATGAGCACGGAGAGCTGCAGCTCGCCACGGCCCAGTACCTTGAAGTTATCAGGCGTGCCAGTGTCTTCAACACGGATGGAGACGTTGGTGAGCAGCTCGCGTTCGAGGCGCTCCTTGATATTGCGGCTGGTGACGAGCTTGCCCTCGCGGCCGGCGAAGGGGCCGTTGTTGACCGAGAAGATGATCGCGATGGTCGGCTCGTCGATTTTAATGACCGGCAGCGGCTTGGGGTTCTCCAGGGCGCAGAAGCTTTCGCCGATGGTGATGTTGTCGATACCGGCGACGGCAATGATGTCGCCTACGGTGGTCTCTTCGGTGTCGATGCGCTTGAGACCGTCGTAGGTGAAGAGCTTGGTGATCTTCACGGTCTGGAGCGTGCCGTCCGTGCGGGAGAGATTGATCTCCTGGCCGGTGCGGAGCGTGCCGTTGAAGACGCGTCCGATCGCGAGACGGCCGAGATAGTCAGAGTAATCAAGATTGGTGACGAGCACCTGGAGATCGCCGTCGGCGGTGCCGGGAGCGGCAGGGATCGTCTGGAAGATGAGTTCGAAGAGCGGCTGCAGGTCGGTGCCCGGCGTGGCGAGATCCATCGTCGCCGTACCAGCCTTGCCGTTGGTGTAAATGACCGGGAAGTCGAGGATAGACTCGTCTGCATCGAGGTCGATGAAGAGGTCATAGACCTCGTTAAGCACTTCCTGCGGACGTGCGTCCGGGCGGTCGATCTTGTTAACCACGACGATGGGCGTGAGCTTGGCCTCGAGCGCCTTGGAGAGCACGTAGCGGGTTTGCGGCAGCGGGCCTTCCGAGGCGTCGACGAGCAGAACGACGCCGTCGACCATCTTGAGGGCGCGCTCGACTTCGCCACCGAAGTCGGCGTGGCCTGGCGTGTCAACGATGTTGATCTTCGAGTCCTTGTAATGGATCGCGGTGTTCTTCGCGAGAATCGTGATGCCGCGTTCCTTTTCAAGATCGTTCGAATCCATGACGCGGTCGACGACAGCCTCGTTGGTGCGGAAGGTGCCGGACTGGCGCAGCATGGCGTCGACCAGCGTGGTCTTGCCGTGGTCGACGTGCGCGATGATGGCGATATTGCGGATTACTTGGGCAGTGTTCGAGGTGCTCACAGCGGAGGGGGTGTCCTATCTAAATCCTGAGATTCGGCTAAAAATGCCATGCCTAGGTTCGGTTTAATTATGTCGCGCGGGAGACTGCCCGACGCACGCGGATGCGTGCCGGCCTTCGCGATACGAAAATTGGCGAAGTGCGCGTCTCCACTATTCTACAGGAGTGGGCTGACTCGCGCGCCAGTTCAGTGTGTTGGGCCGGGGCGCGTTACTGCTGGGTTACGGATTTGGGCAGCGCTTGCTGCAAGGACGTGCTGCACACCTTCGCCAGCGCAGCACAATCTGTATAGGTACAGGCGCGCGTCCGGGAGCGATACCCTATACTTTAGTTTCATGGAAAATCGCTCGCCCGAAGCCCGCCCTGGCCCAACAGAGCTCGCAGCCCTGCAAGAGTATGCGCTGGATCACGCCTATGACGAGATGTTTCAAGGCCCAGGCTCGCTTCATGAACACTACGGACCGCTGCTGAACCACTTCGCCGCGCTGCCGCCAGATGAGCTGCAGCGCCGCAAGCAGGCTGCCGATCTTAGCTTCCTTAACCAGGGCATCACCTTTACGGTCTATGGCCGCGAAGAGGGTACGGAAAAGATCTTTCCATACGATCTGCTGCCGCGCATCATCACCGCTGCGGAGTGGGAGCGGGTGGAGCGCGGGCTGACCCAGCGCATTACGGCGCTGAACCTGTTTCTCAAGGACATCTACAACGACGGCCGCATTCTGAAAGACGGCATTGTGCCACGCGAGCTGGTCTATAGCTGTCCGCAGTTCCGCCGCCAGATGTGCGGGCTCGAGGTGCCGCGTAACGTCTATGTCGCCGTGTGCGGCACGGACCTGATCCGGCTGGAGAATGGCGACTTTGTGGTGCTGGAAGATAATCTGCGGGTACCCTCCGGTGTGAGCTATATGCTCACCAACCGGCGGGTGATGAAGCGTATCTTCCCGCAACTGTTCCGCAACTACAATGTGCGGCCGATTGAGCAGTACACCCAACTGCTGCTGGGCACGCTGCGCTCGCTGGCGCCGGAAGGCCGACCGGAGCCGAACATTGTGCTGCTCTCGCCGGGCGTCTTCAACTCGGCGTATTTTGAGCACGCTTATCTTGCGCGCCAGATGGGTATCGAACTCGTCGAAGGCCGCGACCTGGTGGTGCACGACAACATCTGCTATATGCGTACGACAAGCGGACTGCGCCGCGTGGACGTGATCTACCGCCGTGTCGACGACGACTTCATTGATCCACTTGCCTTCCGGCCGGATTCAATCCTCGGAGTGGCGGGACTGTTCAACGCGTACCGCGCGGGGAACGTAACACTCGCAAACGCCTTCGGCACCGGCGTTGCAGACGACAAGGCGCTTTATGCTTTTGTGCCGAGCATCATCAAGTACTACCTCGGCGAAGACCCGATTTTGCATAACGTGAAGACGTTCCTGTGTTCCATCGAGAAGGAGCGGAATTACGTGCTCGCGAACCTGGACAAACTTGTCGTCAAAGCCGTCGGCGAGTCCGGTGGCTATGGAATGTTGATTGGCACGCAGGCATCCACCAAGGAGCGCGAGGTGTTCGCCGAAAAGATTCGCGCCAACCCGCGCAACTACATTGCACAGCCGACGATCAGCTTCTCACGCGCGCCATGCCTGATTGGAGACGCGCTTGAGCCGCGGCACGTCGACCTGCGGCCCTATGTGCTATATGGCGATAAGGTAACAATCGTCCCAGGTGGCCTGACGCGCGTTGCGCTGAAGCGCGGCTCGCTGGTTGTGAACAGTTCGCAAGGCGGCGGCAGCAAGGACACCTGGGTGCTGGCCGAACAACAACGGGAGGAAGCCCCTGAAGCTTAGTCGCCGCATCTTTTGTTCCTTGGTCTGCGCGCTCACGTTTGGAACGCTTGTGAGTGCGGCATGTGCTCAGCGCCTTGTGCTGATCGATCAAGATGGGTCAGGGCCGGGCGGCTCGAACCAGATGTCGATGATGGTCCTGTTGCAGTCGCCTGAGGTACGGGTGCTCGGCATCACGATGGTCAGCGGCAACGCGTGGGAGCCGGAAGAGGTCGAGCATACGCTGCGCATGCTCGAGCTTATCCACCGCACGGATGTTCCTGTCGTGCCGGGCTCGGTCTTTCCCCTGCTGCGGACGGAGCAGGAGACGAACCTTGAGAAGCCGATCGTAGGAACATTTCCCTGGTATGGTGCATGGGGAGACCTTGCCGCGCATACCAGCACACAGCAGTATCATGGCCCGTTCGTTGTGCCGCCCCTTGCTGAGGGAGAACCAACAACCAAGCCGCTAGACGAAGACGCTGCGCACTTCCTGATCCGCCAAGTGCATGCGCATCCGCATCAGGTGACGATCTACGCGGCCGGGCCGCTGACGAACATAGCGCTCGCGCTTTCTATCGATCCGCACTTCGCGGAGCTGACGCAAGGCATCGTCATCATGGGTGGCAGTCTGGCACCGGTGACTGATGATCCCGAGTTCGCCACGCATCCGCGCCATGAGTTCAACTTCTGGTTCGACCCAGAGGCCGCGCACATCACCTTTCGCGCGAAGTGGCCACGTATTGATCTGACCACTGTGGACATCAGCGTGAAGACGCGCTTCAGCGAGGCCATGTACAACGAGATCAAGAGCTCGCCTGCACCCGCCGCGCAGTACATTGCAAAGTACACGCACGAGTTCTACTACCTGTGGGATGAACTCGAGGCCGCTGCGCTGCTTGATCCGAAGATCATCACCAAAGAACGCATGTTCTATGTCGATGTAGACACGACACACGGGCCCAACTATGGCGACACGCTCACGTGGACTGAAGCCAACAAGCCGCAGCGCGAACTCACGCCGGTGCATGTGCAGGAAGACCTGGATACGGCGCGGTTCTACAAGTTGTTTATCCGACTGATGAAGTCCGAACCGATTGCAACGGAACGTGTACAGTGAATGCACAGCCATTAGCATTTAGGCCGAAAGGAGCCGACTCTATGCTCTCTCGCGTCGCCGACTCGCTGTATTGGATGAGCCGCTACCTCGAGCGCGCGGAGCACACCACGCGCCTGCTCGATGTGAACCTGAACCTGATGCTTGACGAGAGCACCAGCAGCGCCGATCGGCGGTGGCCGCGCCTGTTGCAGGGCCTGGGGCGACCGCGACGCCTGAAGTGGGAGGGCAATCCCTACACACTTGCTCATACGCTTACCTTCGATACGACGAACCCGTCTTCCGTTGTGAGCTGCATCATCTCCGCACGCGAAAACGCACGTCACATGCGCGAGCAGATCTCCACCGAGCAATGGCATCGCGTGAACTCGCTGTATCTCGAGGTCACTCGCCCGGGTTTTAAGAAGGAGATGACGCTGGAGGCGACGAGCAACTCCAACGACGCACCGATTGCATTTCTACAGCAGGTAATGGAAGCCGTGCATCAGTTTCAAGGCGTAACCGACTCTACCATGAGCCACGGCGAAGGCTGGCACTTTATTCAAGTTGGCCGCTTTCTCGAGCGCGCCACCGCGACTACGCTGCTGCTGGAGGCCTATAACGACGATCTGTGGTTACAGCCAGAACGCGCCACAGACGGCAATGAGTACCTGGAGTGGATGGGCCTGCTGCGCAGCGCCACCGCCTTTGAGGCCTACTGCAAGGTCTACACTGCAGACCTGACGCCGGAGCGCATCTTTGAGTTCCTGCTGCTTGATCCTGAGTTTCCCCACTCACTGCGCTTCTCCATCAATGCCCTGCAAGAGGCACTGATAGCCATACAGCGGCAGTCCGGCAAGCGCCGTGCCGACGACCTCCATCGCCTGGCCGGGAAGCTCGCGTCGTCGCTCGCGTTTGCAAGCGTGGATGAGATCCTCGACCGCGACGTGATCGGCTACCTGCGTCGCATTCAACAACAGTGCAATGCGATCCATGAGACGATCTACCAGCTTTACGTCAACTACTCCATTCAGGCGGCACTCGCGGGCTAGCGGCGCCGATGCATCAAAAGAAGGACCGTTGTGAGTTACAAACTCTGGCAGAAGCAGCGTGAGGAGGGACCGATGTATTACTCGATCCGCCATCTGACGAAGTTCCTTTACAAGACTCCCGTCAGCGAGAGCATTATGGAGACGCGCATGCATCCGCGCTCCGACGCGCAGCAACGCTGCCTCACGTTTCAACTTTCGGTGAGCCCGCGCTGCCGCGTGTTCAGCTATCGGGACCACCTTGCGAACCATGTGCATCACTTCGACATTCCGGGCCAGCATGGGCAGCTCGTTATTGTCGCGGAGTCGCTGGTTGAAATGCAGCCGCACCCGGAGCTGCCGACGTCACTGCCAGCAGCCGCATGGGACGAACTGGATGCACTCGTACATGAGAGCGACTTCTGGGAGATGCTTCTGCCCAGCGAGTTCGCCATCTCCACACCTGCTCTGGAAGCACTCGCAGATCATTTGAGCCTGCAACGCGCGGATGATCCTCTCTCAGTCCTCTACCGGTTGAATGAACAGCTCTACAGATACTTTGACTACAAGCCACAAACCACGAACGCGGACTCTCCTATCGATGATGCGCTCAACACTAAAGCAGGCGTCTGTCAGGACTTCTCGCACATCATGATTGCGCTGGTGCGTTCGCGTTTGCGTGTGCCGTGCCGTTATGTCAGCGGCTATCTTTACCATGGCGAGCGCGATCACGATCGGTCGATTGCTTCCGCTACACATGCGTGGATCGAGGCATTTCTTCCCGAACTCGGGTGGGTGGGCTTCGACCCGACTAACAACCTCGTCGCTGCCGACCGCCACATCCGCACAGCTATCGGCCGCGACTACGCCGATGTGCCGCCCACGCACGGTATCTTCCGCGGCCGCACCAAGAGCGAGCTTTCCGTGGCCGTTCGCGTGGAGCCGAGCGAGGGTATCCCGTCGCTCGACCGCGAACTGCCGGTGCCGGAAGACTGGTCGATGCTGGTGGAGAAAGCGCAGGCGCTGCCGCAGCAGCCGCCACCCATAACTCGTCGCCAGATGCAGCAGTCACAGCAACAGTAGTTACAGGTTCAGCTTCTTGAAGAGGAACTCCGGGACCGCGCGGATGATCGCCATAATGATGCGCCACTTGCCGGGCACGTAGACGACGTCCGATCCCTTATCGATGACCTTCACGAGCGTCGCGGCGACGTCGTCCACATCGGCCATGCCGCTCTTGATGTCCATGCCCGCTGTCATGGCCGTTTTTACGGGGCCGGGCTTAATGGTGATGACGCGCACGCCTTCGCGGTCGATGCGATTGCGCAGGCCGGCAACGAACGCGCTGAGGCCAGCCTTTGAAGAGCCATACACATAGTTGGACTTGCGTCCGCGGTCGCCAGCCACAGAGGAGAGCACGGCCAGGGTTCCATGATGACGCTGTGCACAGTAGTTGCCCAGCCACGTAAGCAGGCTCACCACCGAGACAAAGTTCGTCTGCAGAATTCGGTTCGCCTCCGCAAAGTCGCGTTCCGACTCACGAGCGTCGCCGAGCACTCCGAGGGCAACAAACACTAAATCCAGTCCAGCCAGCGAGTTGACTGCGTGAGCCAGCAGCTCCGCATGTTTGGTGGTGTCGTCCAGATCTGCTACTGCCGTGTCAACATAGCCTGCTCCGCGTACGCGCATGTCGGCTGCGACTACATGCAGCCGATCGGCGTTGCGCGCCACCAGAAACAGATGATCTCCGCGTGCGGCCCACAGGCGGCAGGTTGCTTCAGCGATGCCCGATGTAGCACCCAGCACCAGAATCCGTCGCGGGCCCGCCTCAGCTGCATCATCTGTCACAGCCGTTGGCGCATAGCGGATCGGTAGCTGTTGCTCTGCGTTCGTTGCAGTCTGTGTATGCTCCATGGAGCTCATCGCGCCGCTCCTTCACTCGCGGTCACACGCTCCCAGAAACTGGAGGTCAACGCCGGGTCCTTGTAGCGTGTAAACTGCTGCCACTTCGGGTAAAACGCCTGAAACTGCGGCGCCGTCATGCAGGCGTCCTTAGCTGGGTAGAGGCGCCCGCCAAACTCCAGCGTCATATCGCCGAGCCGTTGCATCAGCGGAAAGCTGATATTCGGTTTGATCGGGAAGTCCAGCGCAAACATGATGCCGGCCTGTGGGAAGCTCATCATGCCTAGTGAAGGAATATCACCAAAGGTCTTGAGCACGGCGAGAAAGCTGGCCAGGCCGGACTTTGCGATCTCCTTCAGGATCGCCTCTGTACCCTCCTTTGCATGCTCCCACGGAATTGCATACTGAAACTGCAGCAGCCCACGCTTACCGTACATGCGGTTCCAGTGAAGCACCTTGTCGAGCGGGTAGAAGAATGGCTCATAGTCTTGCAATGTGCTCACATGGGGCTTCATCTGCTTGTGAAAGAAAAACGTGTTGAACAAGCTGACCGAGGCGCGGTTCAGCGCAAATCCAGGTGCGTTGAAGGGAAATACTAACTTGGGTTTGGGCGTCGTCGTCAACTGCGCCGGTACCTTGGAGTGGTCGCCCAGCATGAAGATGCCGCGAGCGAAGTTTTTGCCTGTCGAGACGCAATCGACCCAACTGACGGTATAAGCGACTTGCTCGTACTGCTTCTTCAGATCGAGAAACTCGTCGATACCGTGGAACTGAATGCCCTGATAGTCGATCATGCGCGAGACGATAGGCTGCAACCGCAGTTGCGCCCATGTGATCAACCCGGTCAGGCCCATGCCGCCGATGGTCGCGGCAAACCAGTCAGGGTTCTCCTTCTGCGAACACAGCATCCGTGTGCCGTCGGAGCGCACCAGCTCAAAACACGGAACGTGATTGCCAAACGAGCCAGCGACATCGTGGTTCTTGCCGTGGACATCGTTGGCGATGGCGCCGCCTAACGTGACGTACTTCGTGCCCGGTGTGACCGGAAGAAAGTATCCACGCGGCACGGCGAAGTCCAGGATCTGCGCCAGCGTGATGCCTGCCTCTGCGGTTAACAGACCAGTCTCTGCATTGAAATCCAAGAGACGGTTCATGGCCGTCGTCGGCAGGAGTGTGCCTTCCTTCAAGAGGCACACATCGCCATAGCTTCGGCCCATACCCACCGGCAACGCGCCGGAGTGCGCGCCAGCCAGCGCACCGGGAAAGTCCCCCTGCCAGTACAGTGGCTTCAGGGTAGCGTCATACGAGGGGTAGCGTCCCCACGATTCAAAGGGTGGGCGCACGGGCGCGGTCTCAGGGTCCATTGGCATCGGTTTAAGGATACAGTCCTACGCCGGTGTGGTCAGGCGTATGTGCAGCTGCGTGCGACTACTGAAAGCGGCTTGCCATGGCTTCGTTCAGAGGATAGAAGATCGCATCGAACTTGCCCTGGTCGACGGTGTCGCGCCGTCCGAGCACGTTCTTCACGCAAATCTCCTGTGGCGTGGGCTGAGACTTCAGTATCTCCATTGTTTCCGCGATGTAATCCTTGAGCGGCATCGCGCGTGGATCGCCGTCACCGGGGAGCAAATCGGTCTGCACGTAGGGCGGGATGATCTCGATTACTTCGGTGGTGGTGTCTTTGAGCTGGTAGCGCAGTGACTGCGTGTACGAGTGGATCGCCGCCTTTGTTGCGCAGTAGGTCGGTGTGAATGCTAGTGGGACAAATGCAAGACCCGACGACACATTGATGATCGTTGACGACGCATGCTTGCGCAGCAGCGGCAGCAGAGCCGCTGTGAGCCGGATCGGCCCCATGAGGTTGGTTGTCACCATCGACTCCGCATTGGCAAGGTCGTCCTGCTGGTCCTTCAGATCCTCCGCACGCATGATGCCGGCGTTGTTGATCAGCACATTCAGTTGCGGGTGCTCCGAGGCGATACGGCCAGCGAGCGCACGAATTGCCGTCCGATCCTCGATATCCAACGCCAGCGACTTCATCCCGGGATTCGCTGCCATGACCTCTTCCAGGATCGACTTGCGTCGTCCTGCGATAATCACATGGTTGCCCAGCGCGTGTAACGCTTCCGCAAGACCGCGGCCAATACCTGAGCCCCCACCGGTAATCAGGATGGTGTTGCCTGTCATCTGCATAGTCGTTTGATTCCTAAACTCATCCTAAGGTTCACTCGCTGCGGGACGTGCAATCATCTTTCACCAAAATGTCCTGCACCGCAGGATGCACCGTCCCCCTATCGGCAGACCGCGTCCAGCTTCTTATCCGGCTCGGTGTTGTCGGGAAAGTTCACCTTTTTCACCTGTGCTACAAGCTCCATGAGCGTGCCGCCGCCGGGATATCCGATGTTCGGATCGAAGCTGTAGGCCGGGTCGCTTTCAGCCTGCTGCAGGGTGACGAACTGGAAGCCCTTCGCGCGGAAGAGCGCGATGAGCCGTGGCAACATGCGCGCATCGAAGGCGCCTACGTGCATCAGCAGCACATAGGGGATATCGCGCCCGTAGAGCTGCTTCGAGAGCCCGCGAAACACGTCGATGAACTCGCTCGCCGTCGCCAGGTAGCTGGTCTGGAGGTACGCAACGCTGGCGTCGTCGTGCTTTGCCATGCAACGCGCGTAGGGCTCGTTCCAAAGGTAATCCTGAAAGTCAATTGTGACCTCAGCGATCTTGTAGCCATTCTGCTTTAGATAGGCACGCACGTTGCGGCGCTTGGCCAGCGTATCGCCCTCATCGAGAAACGGGTAGCGAAACCAATGCCAGTCGCCATCGGGGTCGACCTTTGCGAGCACTGCTTCATTCGCCGCAATGTCCTGCTCGAACCTTTCGGCTGAGATCACATCAAGCGAGAGATGCGAGTACGTGTGACTGCCCAGCGGTTCGCCTGCATTGTGCCAGTCCTTGAGGATTTCTATTTGATAGGGATACCCAATCAAGCGAAAGCCGTTGACGAAACCGTACACCGGCGGCATGTGCTCCGCCTTGAGGGTTGCAAGGATCGACTTGACGGGCTCCGGTCGAGTTTCGCCAGGCGGCAGCGGACCGTGCGCGGGGAGATCGTCAAACGTAAACGCCACCTGCGGCTGCTGCGCAGCGGCAGTTCCACAAAGGACCGCAAACGCCGCGATTAGGACCCATGTACGAAGGCTCATCATGATCTTGAGTGTATTCGCGGGATCGAGTACGTTGCATCTTGCAAAGCGAAAGGGCATGGCTTGCGCCACGCCCTTCGTGATTTCCGGCAGCCAGTTTACGCGGCGTCCCTAGTCTTCTTTGCGGCCTCGAGAGCGTCCTTCGCCTGCGCAGCGAGCGCGGCGAAACCGGCAGCGTCGTTCGCGGCGATGTCGGCGAGGATCTTACGGTCCAGACCGTTACCAGCCTTCTTGAGGCCGTTGATGAACGTTGAGTAGCTCATGCCGTTCAGCTTGCAGGCGGCGTTGATACGCACGATCC
The DNA here is from genome assembly GCF_014083945.1 of Granulicella sp. 5B5. GTDB lineage: Bacteria > Acidobacteriota > Terriglobia > Terriglobales > Acidobacteriaceae > Granulicella. The sequence goes on from NZ_CP046444.1 coordinate 1,692,434, forward strand.
AGAGCGAGCGGAACTGGCGCTTCTTCTGCTTGCGGCCGATGTAGGCAAACTTCAGACCGCGCTCAACAGCTTCTTGAGCGGCCTGGTAGAGCTTGGATTTCGTGAGGAAGTAACCACTCGCGCGCTTGAGGATCTTTTTGCGGCGGTCGTTACGCTTGGTACTCCGTTTTACACGGGGCATGGTCAGTCTCCTTTTGCGTACTTCGTTTGAGCGGCTGGAGGTAAGGGTGGCCTCTTCACTCGCCTACAACTTCGAATCTCAGTGGGATTGCTTCGCAATCCCAGGGGCCTGAACGCTTTTGCGACCCTTTATCTCTTACGAGATGGCTTGATCCGAAAACTCTATGCCCTCTTACGCCTTAGGCGTAGGGGAGCATCCGTGCAACCTTCGGCGTATCCGCCACCGACACCAGGACGATCTTCCCAAGCTTGGACTTGGTCTTCTGTTCCTTGGAGGTGAGGATGTGGCGCATCTTGGACTGGCCGCGCTTGAACTTTCCGCTGGCAGTCTTCTTGAAGCGCTTGGAGGCGCCGGAGTGGGTCTTCAACTTAGGCATTGGGGTTTCCTGCTGCGGCTCCCTTGAGGGGAGCCAGCGATTGAACAACAGCTATTAGAATAGCAGCTTTCTGGCCGATTTCACTGCAGCGGCAGCGAATTAGCGTCTATGCCATGGCTAGGGCTGCCCGCTCGGGTGGCTGGAGAATGCGGATGGACTTCATGCCGGCGGCGGTGGCGGCCTGGATGCCGATGTCGGCGTCCTCGAAGACCAGGCAGTCCTTCGGGGCGACACCGAGGCGCTCGGCGGCCAGCAGGAAGGGGTCCGGGGATGGTTTGGAGCGGGCGTAGTCGCCGGCGCAGACCAGGGTCTCAAACATATCCAGTATCCCTAGTGCTTCCAACGACTTGACGACCGATTCGCGGGTGCTGCCGGAGACTACCGCGAAGGGGATGGTGCCGTGGGTGCGGTGGATCTCTTCGAGTACCTCGGGGACGGCCTTGAGCTCGTGGATGAGGTCGTAGTAGAGACTCTCCTTGCGGTGGGCGAACTCTTCCATCGGGATGGAGAGGCCGTCGCGTTTGTTCAGTTCTTCGACTACGGCGGTGACGGGGAGGCCTCCCCAGGCGTAGAAGAGGTCTTCGGTGAAGCTGGTGCAGCCGTACTCGGCAAGCGCCTTGGTCCAGGCCACGAAGTGCAGCGGCATGGAGTCGACGATGGTGCCGTCGCAGTCGAACAGGTAAGCCTTGAAGTCACCTGGAGGAAGTATCAGTCTCATTCTTCCAGTTTACTAGCTGCCTGCACCCTCCCCCCGTTTTTGGGGCTATGATCCGCAGCCGATTGGAGTTAGCGGTGGTACTGTCTACACGGAGAACACCGCGACGGGAAGCTGTCTGACGGGTCCAGCGCGAGCTTTCTCGCTGCTTCTATGATAGTCGGCGTGTCAAGAGGGTGTGGAACTGTGGGGGAGGTGGGTGCGTAAGGGACAGCATCCTGATGGTTGAAAAGAGTGCCTGTAGCTAAAGCAGTCCGATCTTTCGCACTCGATGGCGCCCTTGCAAGCCGACATCTCAAAACGAGATGTCGGCACCCGACGAACCATCCGTTGCTCTTTGGGCCCTCTTCAGCGAGCGTCGGCGGGGGCGTTCACATCGTTTTCCGCAAGGGCGTCGTTCGCGGAGACTTCGATCTGCTGCGAGACGGAGATGCCAAGCTTGATCTGCTCGGAGGCGACCTTGTTGCCGGTTACGTGGACGCTCTCAAGCGCGGGGGTGAAGCCGATGGCGTTGATGCTGACGGAGTAGCTGCCGGGGGCGAGATGCGCGAGCTGAAAGTTGCCGGTGCCGTCGCTGGTGAGAGTGCGGGTGTAGCCGGCGGCGCTGGTGACGGTGACCTGGGCCTGCGGGATGAGCGCGCCGGAGGGGTCGAGGACGGTTCCGCGAAGGGTGCCGTTGGTGGATTGTGCCAGCGCTGCAGCGGACATGCCGAGCATGAGGATACCGAGCGCGAGAGTCGTGGAGGCGGTCTTGTTGGTCATGATTGTTCTCCTGTTTCTGATTTCTGAAGCATGTTCAGAAGAACTCATTGCGCCGGGCCCTGCGGTCATATTGAGTAATGCCTTGTCATGATTCGTCACGAACGGCGTGACAAATCATGACAAAGGGCAAAGCCACGCAGACGTTTATGATCGGACTGAGATGCTGGATCATATTTTTCTTTCGGTGAGCGATGTGGAGCGTTCGATTGCGTTCTATACGGCGGCCCTGGCGCCGCTTGGCATCACGCACGTGTACGATTACGACGGCAACGATGGGCCGCCGGGGCATCCGGACCTGAAGGGGTTTGGGGCGAATGGCCGCATCTTCTTCTGGTTGCGGCAAGGTGCAGCCGACAGCCGCGCGGTGCATGTGGGGTTTGTGGCGGACAGCCAGCGCGATGTGGATGCCGCCTATGCCGCCGCGATGGCTGCCGGAGCTCGCGATAACGGTGCACCTGGGTTTCGGGACTACTACGACCCGCGCTACTATGCGGCCAATGTGTTTGACCCGGATGGGTACAGCCTGGAGTTCGTTTACAAGAACTGGCAGCACTGAAGCCTATTCCGAGGGTTGGGTTCGGATGAACGCGCGTCAGTTCTCCGTGGGCTTGGTGATGTGATCGACGACGAGGTTGGGAACGTCTTCGTGCTCGGAGTCGAGTTTGAGGCCTAGCTGCTCCTGCACGGCGGTAAAGATGGAGGGCCAGCCGTCGGGGTCGCGCGCGGACCAGTCGCGGCCAAACTGGAGTGTGTAGTTGTAAGTTCCGTTGAGGCCGGTCTTGTCGATGACGGGCGCTTCGACCATGGAGCTGAGGGCGCCGCAGATGGCGCGCAACGAAGCGTTCGAGCCGTCAAACTCGAGGCCGTGGGGCGATCCGTGGGCCTGGACGTTGGAGGGCGGGGGTGGTGCGGGCGCTTCGCTGGCTGGCGGTGGAGGGACAAGCTGCATCTTGATGCCGCCCTTGGCGATGACGAGGTTGTAGATGGCGCTGTTGCGGGTTTCGAGATGTGTCTTGAGGCCGAAGCGCTCGGCCAGCAGGACGCGGATGGCGTTTCGCTTTTCGAGGCGAGATTCGTTGTCGGTGAGCTTGGCGAGGCGGGCGTCGGCGGCTTCGTCGGAGCGGGCGTTGATGTCGTAGAAGGTGTTGGCGACCCAGTCGGGCGCGCCGACTACGGGGGCGTCGAAGCCGTAGGCGATCTGGAGAAGCGCCTTGATGGGGAGGTTGGTGGCCTCAAAACGGGTGGAGTGCGGCGGGCTGGAGACGGAGACATGGAAGTGGGCGTCCGGTGGCGGCGAGAGGCGGATGGTGGCGACGTCGAAGGTGAGTGTGGGCTTGTAGCCGGGCTCTTCCACGATGGGCGTCTGCGCGTGTGTGCAAAGGCCGGGCGCGAGGATGAGAAGAGCCGGGAGCAGAACGAGGTAGGGCCGAGCGATGCGGAACATGGACGCAGGTCTCCTTGCCGGAACGATACGGGCTGGTAGCCATTTTAGTTCCCGCATGGATGCGTGGCATCCATGTGTTCAATTTTGAGTGGGCTGTTCGACGTGGTCGACAACCAGTGTCTCTACCGGCCCCTTCGCAGCTTGCAGCCTGAGACCAAGCTGCTCCTGCATCGCCGTAAAGAGATCGGGCGGAAGGTCGGCGGCACCGCTATCGGCCGCGCCGTTCGCAGCGTTATCCGGGGTCCATTGCAGCTGAAAATCGTATCGGCCCGTCAGTCCGGTCTTGTCGATCACGGTGCGATCGAGCGGAAAGGCCAGATTTCCCGCCAGTTCCGACAGCGTTACCCCGGTGGCAATGATGGTCGTGTTGTGGACATTCATGTTGCCAAGGCCCGGGCGATCCGGGTTCGCGGGGTCCGATGGAACGGCACTTACCTTGAGCTTCGGACCGCCTTTTGCGACGATCATTTCGTACACGGGGAGCGTCTTGATCTCGGTGTGAGTTTTGAGATGAAAACGGTCGACAAGGACGGCTGCGAGCATCGCCTGGCGTTGCTCGCGGGTGAGACTGCGCAAGGTCTTCAGGTCCGGATCGGTCACTTTGGCGGTAATGTCAAATCGCGATGAACTGGCCCATCCGGGCAGACCAAACATCAGGCCTTCGCGAATTCCATACGCGTTAACGAGCAGGTGTTTGAGCGATACATTGGTCGCTTGAAACGTGGTGTCGTCTACATCCGTGTGGTTACCCCGTACGAGGCTATCGCTCTGCTTGATTACAACGGTGTCATAAACGGGTAAGGACGGAGCCGGCTGCTGGGCAACACCGTTCTGCCCGTAACCGAGAGAGGCAACAAGTGTGAGCGCGAGCAAGAACTTCGACATGCCGAGCGTTACGCGGATGGGAGCCAGAAAGTTCCCGTCAGCTATGATGCCTGCGCTGGCTCCCTCCCGTTCCGTTGAGGCAGTGCTTATCTATTTGAGTACGGCGACACCGTATTGCGGGAGTGTGATGGAGTCCACGGTGCCGCCTTCGAGGATGTTTTCCATCGGCTTCGGAAGCTTGATAGTGCGGGGTTCTGCTGCGTAGTTGGTGAGGATGAGGATGCGTTTGCCTTCACCCGTGCGGACGGCGAGGTCAACGCCTTCGGGCAGGTTGGGCATGGTGGGTTCGATGCCCGCCTGGTTGAGCATCCATTGGGCGGCCTTCGCCCCGGTTTCGGGGGAGAGCTCCATGCCGATGTAGGTGATGCTTCCCTGCCCTACCTTGCGGGTGACGGCGGCGGGCTGGTTGTCGAGCCAGCCGTTGCTTTTGCCGTAGCGCATGAGGACCTGCGTGTCCGGCTTGAGCGAGCCGAGCTGTTCGACCCAGAGGGTGTCTTCGCCGGAACCCCAGTCGCCGCTGACGGGGACGGGGACGCTGGGCAGGAGCGCGTAGAACTGCTCGACGCGTGCGCCGAGCATGTCAACCAGCGGGCCGGGCTGACGCTCGGGGTTGAGGCCGTTGTCTTCGTTCTTCATGCCGGAGCGCTGGCCGAGGACGAGGTGGCCGCCGCCGCGGACGTAGGCTTCGAGGTTCTTTGCGGCGGCGGGCGTGAGCAGGTTGAGCGCGGGGGCGACGACGAGCTTGTAGCGGCTGAGCGGGGCGGTGTCGGCGACGATGTCGATGGAGCCGGTGAGCGAATGCAGCGGGCGGTAGTAGGTCATCAGGGAGTCGATGGGGTCGAAGGCTTTGTTGTGGCGCTGCCAGCCGATGGCCCAGCGGGAGGGGTAGTCGTTGAGGATGGCAACCTGCGAGTCGACGGTGGTGCCGGCGAGCGCAGGGCCGGCTTTGTCGAAGTCGGCGCCGACCTGCTGGACCTCGTAGTAGACGGGGACGGGTGTGCCGTCGGGGCCGACGAGGGTGCCGTGGTACTCCTCCTGGCCGTTGAGGTCGGAGCGCCACTGCCAGTACTCGACGGCCTCGGAGCCGTGGCCGATGGCGTTCCAGGCCATGGCGTGGACCTCGCCCTTGTTGAGCATGTTGTTGTCGGCGGACCAGTTGACCATGCCGGGCTGGGTCTCCATGACCCAGAAATTTTTGCGGAGGAAGCCGCGGGTGAGGTCGTGGGTGGCGCCGTTGCGGGCAGGGTCTATGTGGCCGGAGCCGATGTAGTCGTCCCAGCTGGCGAAGTCGAGGTCCTGCGAGACGGTGTAGTGGTCGTAGCGGTCGAACCAGCCCATCATGTTGGTGGTGATGCGCTGGCGCGGGTCGGCGTGGGCGCGGATGGCGTCGAGCTGGTTCTTCTGGTAGCTGCGCCAGGTGTCGGAGATGAACTGACGCCAGTTGAGCATGAGGCCGGGGTTGCCGGACTGCGGAATGGGGATCTGGTCCCAGGACTGGTAGGTCTCGGACCAGTAGGCGGTGGTCCAGCGGGCGTTGAGGTTGTCTAGGGTTTTGTACTTGGCCTTGAGCCACTGCTGGAAGCGGGTGCGGTCGGCGGGGCCGTAGCTCTCGTTGGCGTACTCGTTGTCGATCTGCCAGCCGATGACGTTAGGGTCGTGGCCGAAGCGCTCGGCCATTTTGGTGGCGATGATGCGGCAGAGCTCGCGGTACTTGGGGTCGGACCAGTCAAACTGCTGGCGGTTGCCGTGCTCGTCCTTGCGGCCGTCGGCGAGGGTGCGCAGGGTTTCAGGGTACTTTTGCGTGAGCCAGGCGGGCGGCGCGGCGGTGGGCGTGCCGAGGACGACGGCGATGTGGTGCTTTTCGGCGAGGCGGATGGCGCGGTCGAGCCAGTCGAGCTGGTAGTCGCCCTCGGAGGGCTCCAGGGTGGACCAGGCGAACTCGCCGACGCGGACGAAGTGGATGTGCGCGGCCTCCATAAGGCTGAGGTCGGCGTCCCAGCGGGACTCGGGCCACTGCTCGGGGTACCAGGCGGCGCCGAGGAGGAGTGGTGGCGTGCGGGGCTCGGGTGGGAGCGGGGCCTGGGCGTGGGCGATGAGGCCAGCGGGCAAGAAGCAGACGAGGGCGGCGACGGAAAGTAACCGTTTACAAATCACAGCGTGGTCCTCCACGGAATCGATTGCGCCGCCCAGTATAGCGTCTTCCGGCGACTTAATGCGCCGAGGTTGCTGGCGGTGGCGTGCCGGTGTCCGATGGCGTTGTGGCGGCGGGGTCGGGGGTGAGGTCCATGTACATCATGTCGTTGGACATGACGGGGTACTCGTCGGGTTCGCCGGTCTGCATCTTGAGCCAGCTGAGGAGCTCGGCGGAGGACATGAGGAGGACGGAGTCGTGGCCGCAGTTGAGGGCGACCTGCTCGGGTTTGCCTTCGCCGGGAAGGGTGTCACCACCCTGCCAGCCGACGCGCCACTCGCCCGGACGGGCCTGCGCGAGAATGGTGAGCGAGCCGCCGGGGCGGTTGGCGGCGGCCATGTAGTCGGGTTCGAGCGCACAAACCTTGGGCGGGATCGGCCGTGTGTCCAGCTCGACCAACTCGACGAGGAAGCCGGTGTTGTCAGGCTTGGTGGCCCATTTGGCGATGGCGGGGTCGCCGGGCTTGACTGGAAAAACATCGCCGATCTGCACGGGCCAAGTGGGCATGGCGCCTGGCTTTGGGTGGCTGTTGTGCATGAGCAGGTAGAGGAAGAGGCGTCCGACGCCGGCGGTGAGGAGCAGCACCAAGGCGACCAGCCGCCAACCGGTGAACGGCTTTTTTGCAGGGGATGCGGCGGGAGTGGCCGGAGGCGTCGGCTCAGGCATCGACGTCCACCGCGTAGACAGCTGCTTCAAAGCGCTCGAGTGCGGCGGGGTCCCAGGCATGGGTGCTCTTGCGCCAGGTGTCGCCCTGCGCCTCCATAAAGTTGGGGAAGTCGGACCGGCAGAAGCTGATGCGGGCGGCGAAGTCGATGAAGGCCTGCGCGCTGCCGTCGATGTAGAGGACGCACTGCTGGCCGTCGCGCGACCACTGGATGGCGGCGAGGTACTCGCGGTCCGGCTCTTTGAGGGCGGACTTGTTGTAGATGAGCATGGAGTCGAGGATGGCGTCTTCATGCTTTTCGTGGGAGCGGTCGCAGGCGTAGAAGTACCCTGCCGGGCCTTCGTCCTCAAACACGGCCGTCCAGGGCACAGCGGGCGAGTTCGACGACAAGAAAGCGAGCCCGGGCGTAAAGGTCAACGTATCCATACCTCACCAGACTAACCTGAACGGCTGCCGGGGCCGAAAACTCGCCCCAAGAGCAATCCCGCTACACTAGAAGACAGACAATGAGATTGCGTGGCTTTTACATCGGCAGGCCTCAGCGCGTCGCGGCGCTGTTGTTGCTCGTCCTCTTCGGCGAGTGCCTCTATACCATCCAGCACCAGCAGCTTGATTCGACCGACTACCGCTATGCGCGCTGCGGGCGCGAGATGTGGGAGGCGCCGAGCGTTCTGCAGGGGTACTTTACGACGTGCGGCAACCTGAATGGCGATGGCACGTTTGCGTACCGGCTGGCGGGCTTTCCGCTGACGGCGCAACGGCTGGTGCTGCTGGGAGTGGACCACCTGCGCAAGCCCGAAGACCGCCTGTACGAAGGTGGCAGCTTGAACGGCAGCACGTGGGAGGCGCGGCACCAGCTATCGTATGTGATCTACCTGATGCGGCTGCCGTTTGTGTTCTTTGCGATATGGCTGGGGGGCGGGCTGTGGTGGGTGTCGAAACGGCTGTTTGGGCCGGAGGGCGGGGCGTTTGCGCTCTCACTGTATATCTTCTGCCCAGCGGTGGTCCGGTATGCCACGCATCCGAATAACGAGATCCTGGCGATGTGGGGGCTTTATGGGCTGATCTATACGTCGATTGGCGTGGCCCACGCGCTGCAGGGGCCGCGATATAAGTGGAAGCCGCGGATTGTGTTGCTGACCGTCGCGCTGGGGCTGACCGCAGCGGCGCACCTGCTGGCCGGGATGGTTGGACTGCTCGCCGGGGCGCTGTTCTTCTTCTACCTTGCAGAGCGGCGGCGGTCGTATGTGTCGCAGATCCTGATCTTTGCTGCGATTGGCGCGATGCTGATCGAGTTCGCGACGTTCAGTTTTCGGCCTACAGCGTTTCTGTACATCTTTACAGGCGGCGCGGGGCGGTTCTGGTTCTCGCTGGCGCTGGCGCGGCACCAGCTGTTTACGCTGGCGAATACGGGCATCCTTGTTTCGGCTGCGGTTGCACTGCTGATTTATTTCACGAGCCGACGGAGCCGGTACTTTGGCAATACCGCTCCGTTGCTGATGGTGGCCGCACTGCTGCCTCTTTATACGACACAGGTGGTAAGCGCGCCGTGGTTCTGGGCGATGCCGTTTCTGTTCACATTTATTGGCGGGGTGTTCGCGGACGCGCTTGAGTCTCGACAACGCAAGATCTTTTTGCTGCTGACGATTGGCGTGGTGGCGACCCAGGCGGCGCTGTGCTGGGCGACTATCGGCGGGCTTCTGGGGTGATCTGAGCCAACGCATCCAGCCTGGTGCGCTTCCTATATGAAAGCTGTGGCAAGATCATGGCACGGCTCTCGCAATCTCTGCCGCAGTACTTCACCCTACGACGACAGCGCAGTCCATGCGCGCACTGGCACCACGTCTTTCAGGGCCCGCACTTCCGAGGCTTCTCATCTGTGACTACGCACCGCTCCACGTCTCTCCGCTCCCTGGCCCTTGCACTGTCTGTTGCCACACTGGCGCTTGTCGGCTGTAAGCACCATGCCAAGGTCACCTCGATTTTTTCGAGCACGGATTATCCGGGCCAGCTTGAGGCGCTGATGACCTCGCCGCAGCTACCTGTGCTGCGCTGGCCGAACTACAGCAACTATCAGCCGCAGGTGCAGAGTTTTTACTCCGGCCACGACGGCGACCTGGCGTGGGTGAGCGGGGATGACCCTACCAGCACGGAAGCCACGCCTGCGGCGAAGCAGATGATCGACCTGTTCCTCCATGCCGACCTGAAGGGGTTGTGCCCGGACGACTATGACGGGCCGCGTTGGCAGGAGAGGCTGGACCGGCTGGCGAAGATCCGCGCGACGAAGGACTCCTCGACCGACGCGCAACGCGATGTGGCGCAGTTCGACCTTGCGATGACGGTGTCGGCGATTCGCTATCTCGACGACCTGCATCTCGGGCGCATCAATCCGCAGGCGCTGAACTTCGATATCGATGTGCCGACGAAGCGCGCGAGCTTCGACGTGGTGAAGCTGATCAATGATCAGATCTTGAGCAACCCCGATGTGGCTTCGGCTGTGGCTGCGATCGAGCCCCAGAACTCGCTGTACAAGGCCACGGAAGCTGCCCTGCCGCGCTACCTGACGTTGGCGAAGATGCAGAGCGCTGACCCGCCAGAGCCACTGCCTAGCCTGAGCGCCGGGGTGAAGCCGCTGGTGCCCGGCGACCACTATGCGGGGGCGGAGGCACTGCTCGCGCGGCTGCAGTTAGAGGGTGATGCTCCTGCAGATGACATATCCCCGCCTGCGGCGGATGCTTCTGCCCCTGTTCCAAGGCCTGCCAAGCCGGCCTCCACTGTTTACACGAAGGAGCTTTCCGAGGCGGTCAAGCATTTTCAGGAGCGCAATGGGCTTGAGGTGGATGGCAAGCTGGGCCAAGGCACGATCACCGCGCTGAACGTGACGATGGCGCAGGACGTGCAGAAGATGGACGACACACTGGAGCGGTTTCGGTGGCTACCGGACAACTATCAGCAGCCGCGCGTTCTTGTGAACCTGCCTGAGTTTATGCTGCGCGCCTATGGGCCGGACCACACGCTGGCCTTCACGATGCGCGTGGTGGATGGCGAGGCCAAGGGCTTCCATGACACGCCGATGTTCGTGCGGCTGATGCGCTATGTGGTGTTCCGGCCGTACTGGAACCTGCCGCCGTCGATCATCAAGAAGGAGATTGTGCCGCATCTGCAGAAGAATGGCATGGGCTATCTGGCTGCGCATGGCTATGAGGTCACGACACGCAATGGGACTGTGGTGCCGAACGCGACGCTCTCCGACATCGCGCACCTGCGTTACACCGTGCGGCAGAAGCCGGGGCCGCAGAACTCGCTGGGGCTGGTGAAGTTTTTGTTCCCGAATGAGTATGACGTGTACATGCACTCGACGCCGGAGCTGGCGCTGTTTGGGCTTTCGCGGCGTGACAAGTCGCATGGCTGCGTACGGCTGCAACATGCGGACCAGATGGCGCTGTGGGTGCTCGGCGGCGACCAGAAGGACCCCGAGAACCAGACGACTTGGGACGCCGACTCCGTGCACGATGCGATGAACGACGAGGACAAGAACAACAAGACGGTTGGTCTGCGCACACCGCTGCCTGTGGTGCTTGCGTATATGACCGCGCTGGCGGATGAAGATGGCAACATGCACTTCTTCAACGACATCTATGGCTATGACAAAGACCTTGAGACGGCGCTGGCGAAGGGACGGCCATATCCGCAAGGCACGGTGAAGATCAACCCGAAGCTTACTCCAGGCGAGACCGAGTAGCCTCCTGCCACTTGGGTTCGGCGCGGAGTTTCTTCATGAGGTCTTCGAGGCGCTGGCCGCGCTGTGACGTGAAGATGCGGTCGGTTGCGACGAACTCCGCGATGCGGTCGATGCGGAAGGTGCGGAAGTCGTTGCGCATCTCGCACCAGGCGGCGAGCGTCCAGACGCCGGACCAGAAGGTGAGCGCGAGTGGGCGCACGGTGCGGTGCTCGCCGCGGGACTCGTCCTCGCCGAGGCGTGTGTAGCGGAAGGCGAGAACGGTGCGGTTGAGGCAGCCTTTGTGCAGTGCGTCGAGCAGCTTGCGCTGCGACATGGTCATCTTGAAGCCTGGGGCGTAGAGCGCGATGGCGTCGAGGCGCGAGGCTAGCTCTGGCGGCAAAACAGCTTCGATGCGGGCGAGCGCGGAGTTGGCGGCGGCGACGTTTTCCGCGCCTCCCCAGGCTTTGACGAGGCGAGCGCCGAGCACGAGGGCCGTGAGTTCTTCGGGTGTGAACATGAGCGGGGGCAGGTCGAAGTCGCGGCGCAGCGTGTAGCCGACGCCGGCCTCGCCTTCGATGGGCTGACCGGCGAGCTGGAGATCGCGCACGTCGCGGTAGATGGTGCGCTCGGAGACCTGGAGCCGCTCCGCCAGCGCGCGGGCAGTCTTCAGGCGTCCGGAGCGCAGCATCTGGACGATGCGAAACAGACGGTCGGCTCGCCGCATTAGGCTCCTTTGTGATTGGGACCAGCTTAGAATAGGCTGCTGTGCAGGCCGACGTGGTTGCCCTCGGAGTCCTGCACGCAGGCGTAGAAGCCGAAGCCGCCGGGGATCTCGGTGCGCGGCACGAGGACCTTGACGCCGAGCTTTTCTGCGCGCTTGAGAGAGGCGTCGAGCTTGCCCTCGGCGTTGAGGTAGACGAGTGCCCCGGCGTTCGAGGGCTTGTGGCCTTCGCGCTGCACAATGCAGCCGCCTACGCCGCCCTGCTCAATGGGGAACATGTTGCAGGGCTCGGGGCCGGGAAACGCGCGCAGCTTGACGTCCAGCAGCGACTCGTAAAACTCGGTGGCCCGCTTGAAATTGGAGGTTGGAATCTCAAACCACGTGACGGCGTTGCTCTCAAACTTGCTCATGGGTGTCTCTCCTTCTGCGATGTGTGCGACAACTACACAGGCAGAGTAGAAAACTCCTCCTGACAGCATAGTGTCAGGAGGTTGTCAGGAGGGCAAGTTTTTTAGTAGGCGTCGCCGCCAGTGTCAGCGTGGGTGGTGTCGAGGTTTTCGAAGCGGGTGAAGTCTGAGAGATAGGCGAGCTTAACCGTGCCGGTGGGGCCGTTACGCTGCTTGGCGATGATGATCTCGGCCTGCCCCTTGATGTCTTCGTTCTCGCGGTCGTAGTACTCCTCGCGGTGGATGAAGGCGACGACGTCGGCATCCTGCTCGATGGAGCCGGATTCGCGGAGATCGCTGAGGAGCGGCTTCTTGTCGCCGGTGCGCTGTTCACTGCCACGCGAGAGCTGCGAGAGCGCGATGACGGGCACACCGAGTTCCTTCGCCAGCGCCTTGAGCCCGCGCGAGATGGCGCTGACCTCCTGCGTGCGGTTTTCAGAGCCCTTGCCGCCAGACTTAGGGCCGGTCATCAGTTGGAGATAGTCGATGACGATGAGGTCTAGTGCGCCCTCCTGCTGGCGCAGGCGGCGGGCCTTCGCGCGCATCTCCGCGAGCGTGATGCCGGGGGTGTCGTCGACGAACATCTTGGAGCTCATGAGGCGGTCAAGCGCGGCGATGAGCTTGCCCTTGTCTTCGCGCGGGATGAAGCCGGTCTGCAACTTGCGGCTGCCGACCATCGCTTCTGAGGCGAGCATGCGTCGGAGGAGCGACTCCTTCGACATTTCGAGTGAGAAGACCGCAACGACCTTCTGATCGCGGACGGCGCAGTTCTGGGCGATGTTGATGGCCCACGCTGTTTTGCCCATGGAAGGGCGCGCGGCGATGATGATGAGCTCGGAGTTCTGGAGGCCCGAGGTCATCTTGTCGAACTCAATGTAGTGCGTGGCGAGACCGGTGACCTCGCGGCCCTGCTCGTAGAGAGCGTCGATGGAGCCGAAGGAGTTGGCGACGATCTCGGGAATGCCGGAGAAGCCGCGCTGGATAGCGGAGTCCGCGACCTCAGCGAGCTTGGCTTCGACGTTCGAGAGAACGACGGTGGCGTCTTCGCTCTGGTCGCTGGCGGCGACCATGCCTTCGTTGAAGATGCCGAGAAGCTGGCGGAGGAGGCTCTTGTCCTTGACGATGCGGACGTAGCTCTCGATGTTGGGATTGCGTGGGATGCCCTCGGTGAGGAATGAGAGGTAGGCCGCGCCGCCGATGGAGTCGAGCTCGCGACGCTTGGAGAGAGCATCCATGACGGTGATGAGATCGACGGCATGGCCGATGGCCATGAGGTCCACCATCACACGGTAGATGCGCTGGTGCGAGTCGAGCATGAAATCTTCAGCATGCAGCTTCGCGGTAGCATCGGTGATCGCGACCGCGTCGAGCAGCATCGCGCCGAGGACGGTGATTTCGGTCTGCACGGATGCGGGCAGTCCGTTGTCCATCGGGTCGGGCATTGCGTGGAGGGCTGACAACTGAATTACTCCTAATAGACGGGCTCTCTAAGTTTCCGACCTACCACAAAGGCTGAGGAAAAGCCCCTGTGAGCTTGTTGGAAAAAGAGAGGAAAACAAGCACTAAAACTACAGCGGCGACCCGAAGGCCGCCGCCATTCTTCTGCTAAGTCTCTGAGCTACTTCGCCGCTGTCCGCTCCGCGTAGACCTTTTGCGCTGCGATGAGGCCGTCGCCGAACTTAGCGCCGAGCTGAGGGAGTGACTTGACGACAACCTGCTCCAGAGCGCCGATGAGGGCGATGGTGTCCATGTAGTCGAAGAAGCCGAGGTGGGCGATGCGGAAGATCTGGCCCTTCATCTCGCCCTGACCGTTGGTGATGATGGCTGCAAAGCGCGACTTCAGCTCCTTCACGATCAGGCCCGAGTCCACACCTTCCGGCGCGAGGACTGCCGTTGCGGCTGCACCGGGCGAGTTGGTGAAGAGCTTGAAGCCCATCGCTTCCACGGCTGCGCGCGTCATCGCGGCGATCGTTTCGGCGTTGTCCACCAACTTCTTGCGGCCCTCTACCAGATTGCCGTCCGCTTGCGCTGCGATCCAGTCTAGTGCCGCGCCGAGAGCAGCGATCAATGCGACTGCCGGTGTGTAGGCGCTCTCGCCGTTCTTCGCGTTCTTGCGCTCCTTGCGGAGGTCGAAGTAGTAGCGCGGGTTGTGCGTGGCTTCCATGCGGTCCCAGGCGCGGTCGCTGACGGCGAGGTAGCTGAGGCCAGGCGGGATCATGACTGCCTTCTGCGAGCCGCCGATCAGCACATCGACGCCCCAGGCGTCCATGTCCAGCGTGCTGGTGCCGAGGCCGGTGATGCCGTCGACGATCAGCAGGGCTTCGCTCTTCTGGTCCTTGAGCAGCTTGGAGATCGCCTCTACATCGTGGCGCGCGCCGGTGGAGGTCTCGTTCGCCTGCAGGAAGACGCAGCGGGTCTCGGGCTTGAGTGCGGCCTTGACTTCATCAAGGTCGAAGGTCTGGCCGTAGGGCTTGCTGACCAAGTCGACCTCGCAGCCGAAGGCCTTGCACAGGCCGCTCCAGCGCTCGCCGAACTTGCCGGCGCTGAGCACGAGCACGCGGTCGCCCGGCGAGGTGAGGTTCGAGACCGAAGCCTCCATGGCGCCCGAGCCCGACGACGAGAGGATGATCACATCGTTCTTTGTGCCGACAAACTCTTTGAGCTGTGCGAGCACGCGGGTGTACAGCGCGCGAAACTCCGGCGTGCGGTGGTGAATATCGGCCGCAGCCATCGCGAACTGCGCTGCAGGAAGAAGAGGTGTGGGTCCCGGCGTAAAGAGGCGTGTCTTCCGAATCATATGTCTCCATTGTATCGGCTGTCGGCGGCGCTTGTATCGCTGCTGGCAGCGCTCCGCTTGCGGCCTCTTCACGAAGAGTTCATCCCATTGCGGAACAGCGAAGAAAATAGGCGGGCGACTTGCCTCACGACCTGTGCATCCCAATGTGAGGACGCGAATCCCGTTTTCTTCCTAAGGAATGCGATCTTGAAAATCCAACCCTTCGCTGTAGTGTCGTTTATCGCGATCGTTGTCTTCTCTGTAAACCACGCGGCAGCACAAGATTCGACCTCACCCGCGTCAGGCCCTGCGCCCGCAACGGCCTCCAACTTCAGCTCATCGAACGTTCTGCCCGAGGGGCCCTCCGTTGCCGACAGCCGCGGCCAGGAACAGGCTGGGCCCGACCGAGAAACTGCGATGCGTCCCTTCTCTGCGCTTGGGGTCGATGTGAAGTTCGGTGTTGGCGGCATCGGGTTCGACGTCGCTACGCCGCTGGTGGCGAAGCTCAATCTGCGCGGTGGCGCCAGCTTCTTCTCCTATACAGTCAATAACCTGAGTGAGGACGGCTTCAACATCGACGGCACCCTCACCTTCCGCTCCGTCAATGCCAGCCTGGATTGGTATCCATTCCACAATGGCTTCCGCATCAGCCCAGGAGTCACGCTGTACAACGGCAATCGCTTCAGCGGCAACGCCTTCGTTCCCCCCGGTGACACCATTACCCTGAACGATACCGACTACACCAGTTCGCCCACTGACCCGCTCGTCGCGGCCTTCAGCAACCAGAACAACCGCTTTGGCAATGCGGTGGCGCCGAGCATTACAACAGGTTGGGGCAACATTGTGCCGCGCGCACGAGGCAGCCACTGGAGCGTTCCGTTCGAGATCGGTTTTCAGTACATCTCTCCTCCTAAAGTGCTGCTGAACCTCACCGGCACGGCATGCAGCTCCGATGGCTGCGGCGATGTGCAGAGCGATCCCACGACGCAGGCTAACGTCCTGGCGCAACAGAACATCATCAACAGCGATATTTACGAGCTGCGCTTCTATCCCATCGTCTCTATCGGCGTGGGTTACAAGTTTTAGCGCCGGTCTGCAGCGCACGCGCACCGCAGGCATACTTTGTGTGCGTGGGGGCTGCGGGTTCCGTTATAGCGCTTCCCTCTTCGTTTACTCTGGAAGATGAACAGGAGAGAAACGATGGCAACGATCGGCGATCAGCTTGGCAAGGACATCATCACGGCAATGAAAGCCAAGGAGGGCGACAAGCTCACGACCCTGCGCATGGTGAAGGCCGCGTTCAAGAGCAAGGAGATCGACAAGCGCGAGCCGCTGACCGATGCGGAGGAGCAGGCCATTGTGACCACCATGTTGAAGCAGCGGCGTGAGTCGGTGGAGCAGTTCACCAAGGGAGGCCGGCCCGAGCTTGCAGCGAAGGAGCAGGTGGAGATCGCACTGATCGACTCCTACATGCCCCAGGCTGCGGGTGAAGACGAGATTCGCGCCATCATTACTGCTGCGGTCGATCAGGTAGCCGCCAACAACGGCGGCACGCGCCCCAGCCAGCGCGATATGGGCGCAGTGATGAAGGTTGCCCAACAGCATATTCTGGCGAGCGGCATCCGCGCCGATGGCAGGCTGGTGAGCGAGATCGTGAAAGCCGAGCTGGTGAAGTAGTTACCGCAGTCTGAAGCGCACGAACAGAACTTCTCCTGTGGGCGTGGTGCCGTACGCCGCCTGCAGTACCTGTGGTGTGCGGTAGAGCGTGAACTGTGCTCCAGGCGCGGCGAGGACGTGTGGGCCTAACGCGAAGTCGCGGTCGTAACCGAAGCTATAGGCGGCCACGTGCCCGATGGGCGACTCGGCGAAGCCCGCGGGGAGAGCTTGGCCGGGTGTGAGCAGCAGCTCGTTGGAGCGGCCTGCGTTCTCCATGCGCGTCCAGATGTAGTTCTTTGCAGCGAAGTGCAGCAGTGCTTCGAGAAGATAGCTGTTCTCTTTGCTCTGGTCGGCGAGGGATTTTGTGCGTCCCCAGACAGCGGTGGCGGAGAGATCGGTGCGCGGCTCGGCTTCCATGGACATTGCTGGCAGGTCTTTTGCGCCAGAGGACATGCCGGGCATGGATGCCATGTCCATTCTGCTCATGCCGTCCATCTTCATACTTTGGCGCGAGAAGGTGTGGTGGTACATCACGCTCGCGGTCTGTCGCTGTTGGTCTTCGCCGGGATACAAGGCCTCTGGCGAGTGAATGTGCGCCGCCGAGTACTGCGCGGTCCAGTCGGCAGTTGGCGAGACGGTGAGACGACCCGCCGCGGAGTCGATGTTGTGTCCGTTGGGAGAGGGTTGAAACGCCCAGCGGTGTTCGTCGGGCTCGCCGCCGTGGAAGCCCGAGAGCTCCGCGCGCACCCACTTGTAGGTGAAGCCGCCGGTGACGACGTTGAAGGCGATGTGAGTTGAGTCTTCCTGATGATGACCGAGCGCGGCGATGGGGTCTTCGCTGGCCGACTGACGATGTGGGTAGGCCGTTGGGCCCACAGCCGGGTCGCCGACGGGCGCAGCGTACAGACTCAGCAGCGCGTTCTTGCCGAGCGGGAGATCGTAGAGCGCAGCGACCTCCATGAAGAAGTCGTGGGGATGTTGGCCGTCGACGATGGGTGTTCCGTAGGCTGTTTCGCCCTGCTGGAAGAGCTCCGGGAAGTTGCGGCGGCCGACGGTGGCGGGTTCGAGTGAGAGCATGGTGCGCACCGTGAGCACGCCAGCGCCGAGTTTGTGCTGCGCCATTGGCATGATCCAGTTGGTGGAGAAGAACGCATCACGGTTGCGCGGCGAGTTGGCCTGCTGCTGCGTGTTCGCTGCGAAGCCGTTGCCGTGCAGCATCAGCCGCCAGCCGTTGCGGTCGGTCATCATCATCGGCACCGATGTGCTCGCTGGCTCGATGCTTGTGCCCGAGCTGCCGTGCTGCTCTTCGGCTTCGATCAATGTCTTCGCGCTCATCGACATCTGCGCATGCAGCAGCGTTGGCGCAACCGCCAATAGACACACAACCCACCTTGAAACCTTCATGCACTCACACCTTCCGTGGCCCGTACAACATTTTGTTAGACCTGACTTACGTCAGGCCGTTTGCATATGCAATCGAGACACGCATGCACAGAACACGCACCGCAGAAGCGCGCCAGCTCCTTGCGCAGCGCTGCCCTTGCGCGATGTGCGCGTACGGCCGCGTTGCCCGTAGATAGCCCGTGCCGACGCGCGTACTCACCGAGTGACGCTTCATCGAGGTCCACCTCGCGCAGCACCTCGGCATAGGCCGGGCGCAGCATGGGCAGCACGTGTGCGATGCACCCGCAGACGAACTTCTGCGTGGAAGGGTCTGCAGTTGAGGGCTCCTCGCTGCCGAGCTCCACTGCGAGCCTGCTCAGCGCGCCGCTCTCCGTGGTGCTGCGGCGGTGGTGGTCGATGACCGCGTTGCGCAGCACGCTGTAGAACCACGCTGTTGCAGACTGTTCCTCACGGAGCGAACCCATATGCTCCAATGCGCGCATGTACGCCGCCTGCAGAATGTCTTCTGCAAGCGCGCGGTCGCCGACGCGCCGCTGCACGAAGCCGAGAAAGCTCGCGCGGCGCTCCAGCAGGGTTGTGAGGCTCTGTGTGCTCATGGCGTGTGCGGCGGCGAGGCGCTTACCGCGCCCCGTCGTCTCCTGTTTTAGCAGCACGGACAGCCGGGCCCCTCGCACTCGGGGCAGTTGCACTCAGGACAGCATGAGCAGGCACAATGGTTCTTCATCGTTCGTCTCCCTTCATCCCTTCAGATGACGTTCTGATCGCGAAGATGCGCGATCATACCTAGAGACGCAGCGGTGGCGAACCCATTACACCTCGGTCAGCTTAATTTCGGGTGCAGCTTCTGGAAGCCGGTCTTCAGCTGGTACGCGTGGGCCAATGCACAGGCCTTCGCATCCTGATAGAGCGGGGCGAGGAAGGTGATTGACACCGGCGTTCCCGGGCCGCCGGAGATATTGGGAGCTCCGTCCGGCCCCTCGGGCGCTGCGGGAGCGTCGTCGCCACGCACACCGTTTGGAATAATGACGGCCGGCTGGCCGCAGAGGTTCGTTGCGGAGAGCTGGATGCCGCTGCTGGGCGTGACGATGACATCAAAGGGAGCGAAGGCTTCGGTCATCTGCGCGAGTGCGAGGGTGCGGGCGCGCGAGGCGTTGATGTAGTCGACAGCTGAGTAGAAACGCAGGGTTCGGAAGGAGTTTGGCCAGTCGCCGGGGCTTTGGCCGATGAGCAGTTCGTCCTTGCCTGTGCGGGTGAGGTCATCGAACGCAGCAGCAGCCTCGGCCGTGAGCATGCCTGTGATGGAGCCGAAGGGGAACTTCGGCAGCTCCATCGGTATCAGCGTGATGCCCATCGAGCGAAGGACATCGAGGGTTTTGGTTGCATACTGCAAGTCATAGAGCTCGCGCTGATGGTTTGCCTTGATGCGCTCGACGCGACGATTGTAGCCGTCGAGCTCTTTAGCATCCGCAGGCTTCTCCGGGAGCTTGAGTTCGGGAGTATCGAAGGCGGACTTGATATATCCCACACGGAGCTTGCGGACGTCGAGGGTGAAGTCCGGGTTGAAGGCCGCGTTCTGCACGCTGAGGTCGTGCTGATCGGGCCCGTAGATGGTGTGCAGCACGATGGCGCAGTCTTCGACGGAGCGCGTGATGGCGCCGATCTTGTCCATGGACCAAGAGAGCGCCATGGCGCCGGTGCGCGGGACGAGGCCGAAGCTCGGCCGAAGCCCGCTGACGCCGCAGCGCGTGCTGGGTGAGGAGATAGAGCCTTGCGTCTCTGTGCCGATGGCAAAACCTACGCAGCCCGCGGAGACCGCGCTGGCGCTGCCGGCGGAGCTTCCGCTGGAACCCTGACGCGGGTTCCATGGGTTTCGCGTGCGCGCGAAGCGAGCCTCAGAACCCCAGAGGTCGCCTTGCGCGAGGGCCCCGAGCGTGAGCTTTGCGACGAGCACTGCGCCTGCTGCGTCCAGCCGCTTGACCACCTCGGCGTCATAGTCGAAGTGCTGATCCATGTAGGGGCCGGCTCCCCAGGTTGTGGGATAGCCTTTGACCGCGAGGAGATCTTTTGCGCCCCAGGGGATGCCGTGCAGCGGGCCGCGGTATTTGCCGGTGGCGATCTCGCGGTCTGCATCTGCGGCTTGCTTGAGCGCGCGGTCCTCAGTGAACGTGATGACGAAGTGCAGCTGCGGGTCGTAGCGGCGGAGGCGGGCGAGGTACATCTTTGTGAGCACCGTGGAGGTGACCTTGCGCGTGCGCAGCAGCTCGCTGAGTTCGCGCACGGTGAGGAATGCTAGCGACTCGCTTGCGGTCTCGGAGGAGGCGTTGACCTCGACGGAGACTTTGGGCGCGGGACCGAGCTTGATGGGCTTTCGCACGGTGTCGAGCACAGCGCCCGGCGGCACGGGGTCGAAGACCAGCGAGGGTGCGACGGAGTTCGGGATGTCGAGCTTGCGGACGGTCTCGATGCCGTTGCGCAGCGAGGTGAGGCCGTCGACCATTAGCCTGCGCTGTTCTTCAGTGAACGTGAGGCCGGAGATGGCGGCGGCCTGCTCGATCATCTCCGGTGTGATGGGTTTGAATGTAGGTGGCTCTGCGGGCGCGCCCGGCGTTTGCGCTACGGACGGCTCTGCTGCGAGAGCGAAGAGGACGCCGGGAAAGAGCGTCCCGCCGAGCCCGGCGGCGGTGGAGACAGCAAGAAAACGGCGACGCGTGGCGTCCAGCAGAGAGGCCTTCCCATCAGGAGTCATGGCCGCATTATTGCATCCTGGCCGCCTGTTCTTTGGTCTTCCGGGAAATCCGCACCAAGGGTGGTCTCACGCCACGTATCCAGATCCGTCTTAACCGACTCGAGCTTTTTGTAGACCAGGTCACGATCGCCAGGTTCTTCGCGCAGACGAGCACCCAGCGGAAGAAATACTCGGTAAGCCGTTTCCGCTCCGGTGTCCTCAGGACGTTGAGAAAGACCTCATGAGTCACGTCTTCCGCTTCGACCAGATCGAAGCTATTCTGCACGAGGAAGCGGACCACTTCAGGACGGCGGAGAGAGTGGTGGTTTCAAGTTCGAGCAGGCAGACATCAGAGCTGGCGGGCGCATCTTCCAATACCGGAACTGCGCTCAAGTGAGAGCGTCCATCCGCGCAGGCGGTGGAAGGAGCCACTTCAAGAGAAAGCACACGTCCAGCCATCGAACAGTCCTTCTTGCCACTTTGGCCGGCGCATCTTATACTCAGGGACTAATCGTCAGCCTTAGGGTTGTCGGTCTCAAGGCCCTCGCGACGCTTCGCCAAAAAGACAGTCGCGGGGGCTTCCTCGACACCTTTTGACGGAATCGATGTTCCCCACTTTTGTGGTCCCCCTAAATTACGACATCTTTGGTCCTATATCAAGGGTAAAGATACGCGAACGCTGAATTTTAGCCATAAATGGCTAAATCGTGCAGCGGTGTGAAGCTTGAAAAGCCCGATGATGAATCTTCGTCACAAGGCATCGGTATAGACCTGCCAGTATGATCACCCGTCAAGTCGCAACGGTGCACCTTCGAGCGGCACTCCAATAGTCGTTAACGCGAGAGCGATCGCCGAAGCACCCTGTTCCAGTACATAAGCAAACCAGTGATGGTCAGAAGCGCAAGAGCTAAACCCGAAGCAGCCCAGATAACTTTGATTGTGGTGCCCCACATGGTTCCAAAGTGGAGCGGCTGCATCAGCCAGAGAATCCAGTCACCGAAACCGTGCTTATAGCTATAGTGCCAGATGCTCAAAACGCGACCGTCTGAGGCATCGATCTGCACTATATCCCGGTACAGGAAATTTCCCGGACCACGAAGATCCATCGATGCATAGACGACGGGCTCAACTAACGAGGGGTTGCTGAGGCTGTAGAGGCGGCCACTCAGTGATGCGGATTGCGCCACACCGACGATCTGTTCGAGCGGCAAGCGAACCGTGCTTCCGGAAGCTGCGAGGGCAATCGGAGGGCGCATATTGCGGAGTGGCGCAACGGCGTTTACGACAGCCGCGACCTGCCTGTAGAAGCCGAAGTACACTCCCGAGAATGCCCACCAGAAGACGAGCGTCAGCGTCCAGAAGCCGATGGCGTTGTGAAGGTCAAAATTGATGCGCCGCCAGTTGGCTTGAAAGTTCACGCGCAGACCGCGAGTCCAGGCGCGAAGGCCCGGCCACCATAACACGACGCCTGTAAGGACCAGCAGGAGCAGTACGGCCGCACCAACGGCATTGACTTGCATACCGTAGTTCTCGTTTAGCAGCAAAGAGACATGCAGATCGTGGACCCACTGCACCCAGGTTCGTCCTTGCTTATAACTCTGTCCGGTGAGAGGATCAGCAACGAAATGGATAGCCTGGCCACCTGGGAAGTGAACATTCAGTTGGAACGCCGGGACCGTCTTCGTAGGTACGGTAATCAGGTCAATGTCAGCGTCATGGTGTTGTTTGTGAAATGCCGCGACCACCTGCGGGATCGTTGCTACGTGGTTCGCATCGAAGGCGGAGAGGCCATGTGGGAGGGTTGTGCCCGTGAGCTCATCTTCGAACACGAGCACAGACCCTGAGAGAGAAATGACGATCAGGTAGAGCGACAATACCACACCCGCCCAGAGATGGATCTGGAACAGCGCCCTCCGTATCCAGAGCTTGCGAGGATGATCGCGAAGTGTCGCCAGAAAAGACATGCTTGCCCAATTAGAACCGATATGCCGCCGTTCCAATCACATTGCGTGCATATCCGTAGTAGCAAGCAGTGAGTCCGGTGCATGTAGCGACGTATCGCCGGTCAGTCAGATTGGTAGCGTTGAGGCTGAAGAGAGTGTGGCGATACCCAAAACGTAAACCGGCATCGAGAAGCGCGTAGTTCGGAACAAAGAAGGAGTTGACCGCGTCGGCAGCGTTTTTACCGACGAAGCGAACTCCTAAGTTGCCACCCAGACCGGCGAAATGGCCACCCGCCTGGGTGTAGTCCGCTAAAGCGCTGAACTGTTCGCGGGGTGTCTGAGGCAGCCACTTTCCAATGTTCGCCGCCGTGACGTCGTTGACATTGTCCGTTGCGGTGAACGTATAGCCGCCGTGAAGATTAAGTCCGTGGGAAAGGCTGGCTACGCCTTCCAATTCCACACCGCGTGAGCGTACCTCTCCGTCCTGATGTTCGTTGAAGCTGCTGTCCGCGACGAGAACATTGGTCTCATTGATCTGGAAGACCGAGGCGGTAATAAAGCTGTTCCAGGTGCGAGGCTGAAACTTCACGCCGCCTTCGACCTGGCGGGCATCGGACGGAATGGCGGGCGTCGTGGAAAGCCCGGTCGTTGCGTTATAGACGAAGGTTCCCGCGTTGGGAAGGAAGCTGGTCGAATAAGCGAAGTAGGGAGCGATGCCGGAGTCCGTGAGATAAGTGACGCCGACGCGACCCGTAAACCGCTCGTCGAGGTGCGAGAAGTTCGCTCCACCTGGAAGGAAGTTGGTGATGTCGTTCTTCGCGAAATCCTGGCGGCCGCCCAGAGTAAAGATCAGGTGGTCGCGATATTTGATCTGGTCTTGCGCGTAAAGGCCGTGCTGCTGCAGCAGGCTGTTGTCGTCAAGATAAGGCGCGCCCGTTGGGATCGTGGTCTGCCCATATACCGGATGGTAGATGTTGAGGTCGCCGACGCCGAAGAGATAGTAACTAGTAGCACGCTGGTCGATGTGCTGGTAGTCATAACCGAACAAGACCGTCTGCTCCCAGTTGCCGGTCTTGAAGCGTCGTAGAGCGCGCGTGTCGACCGTATTGAAGCGGTTGGTGTTCGGTGTTGCAAAGAGGTAGCGCGAAACCTCAGTCTGACTCGTACCGTCGAAGCCATTACCTGCGATGGTCTGTGCTTTCAAGTCGATGTACTGGTAGCGATAGTTGGAATGCAGGTTCCAGCCGTCGCTGAACAGATGGTCGCCCGTGTACGCTACGGAGCCCTGGTCACGCGTGACGCGATCGTAGTCAGGCTCACCCAAGAAGGTGCTGACGGGAATGATGCCGTTGGGATTGGTGTTATAGAGAGTACCGTTGGCCGGAAGAAACTGGCTCCACTTGCTGCCGTCGTGTTGGTAGTCCGCGAGCACAGTGAAGTGGGTGCGATCGCTCGGATGCCAGGTCAGTGCCGGAGCAATCAGACGGCGGTCGTCTGGGGTGAAGTTCGTCTGTGTGCTGCTGTTGCGGATAAGTCCGAGCAAGCGATAACGGAAGACCTCAGTGCGGTCGAAAGAGCCTGTCGTATCGAAGGAACCCTGACGCCGGTCATACGCTCCGAACTGGCCTTCGATCTGGGTGGAGCGCCCAGCAAGCGGACGTTTCGTGACCTGGTTGATAAGACCGCCCGGCGGGATCTCACCGTAGAGCACTGAGCTGGGTCCCTTCAGAATCTCGACCGACTCGAGTTCAAATGGGTCGAGCTTGCCAGCGAGTGAGTTGAACCGCATGCCATCGCGAAAGATGCCAAAGGTCTGCGCATCAAAGCCGCGGATTTTAAGCCAGTCAAACCGGGGTTCAACACCATACTCGTCCGTCTGTACCCCAGGGGTGTACCGCAAAGCCTCATTCACAGTTATGACATTACGCGCTTCCATCTCATGCTCGTTCACGATCGAGATCGACTGTGGAACCTCCACCAGCAATGAGTTGGTCTTCGACCCCGCATTGGACTCATAGGGAACAAATCCCGTATCGGCAGTGACATTGACCGTGTCTGTCGCGGCCGAGATGACCATTACGACCTCCACCGTTCCGCTCGGGGCAGGAACTTCGACGGTCTGCGAGGCATTGGCGAAACCCGGAGTACGCACCAGCAACTGGTACTCGCCGGGGCGAAGGTCGAGCGATAAACGGCCATCTTCGGCTGTGATGGCGTTGTGGACTGTGGCTCCGCAATGCAACTCGACCGCCGCCCGTGGAAGAACCCCTCCAGAGGCGTCCTTCACCTCGATCGCCACAGGGACCGAAGCGGCTGCGCTCTCCTTGGCGCAACTGTCCGCCACTATGCTGGTGATCTGCGCGGCTTGGGCACTCGCCGATGCAGTAGAGAATGGCGCCCACCATGTAAAAAGAAGGACCAGGAATGAAATTTGCAGTGTGTACCGACGACGGCTTTTGTTTTGCGATCTTTTGAAGCACATGTGTGGTGAACCCTTCCCATGAAGAAAATCAGTCGGTCTAAGCAGGGCGAAACGAATGCGCTCAGACGCTGTGCGACCAGACATGGCCCACGACAGTTTGCCGATTCCTACTTGACCTAAATATAGGACCAAATTAGTCTTCAATTCAAGCAGGGGGAGATGCGGAGTCTCTTGGCGAAGCGCCACAGCCCTCTGGAGATCGACACGACGATGTGCCTTATGCACATCGTCCCGAAGGATGAGACGACGATATGAGTCAACGAAAGAAATGGAAGATCCAGCGTGCGCTGGGTATGGAACTGCCTGGTCTGGGCAAACCGGGCGCTCTTGAAAAACGAAACTATCCGCCTGGGCAGCACGGTAAGGCGCGCAAGCCGAAGGTCTCTCAATTCGGCGCACAGCTCCGGGAAAAACAGAAGCTCATCTTCCACTATGGCATTCGAGAGGAGCAGCTGCGCCGGTTTGTGCGCAAGGCCAAGAGCCTCCAGCCCAAGAATTGGATAGAGGCGCTGATTGGACTGCTCGAACGTCGTCTCGACAATGTTGTCTTCCGCCTGGGCTTCGCCCGCAGCATGGCGGCCGCACGTCAGTTGGTCTCGCACGGACACGTCCTCGTCAACGGTCGAAGAGAGACCATCGGCTCGATGGTGCTCCCTCCCGGCGCGGTCGTGCAACTCAGCGAAAGAGCAAATCTATTAGAGACGACGCAGGCTGCGCGGCGATCCCCTCGGCTGTCCCTGCCATCTTTCCTACAATTCGAGAGTGCGGAGTCGATGGAACGAGGCGTGCTGCTTTCCATCCCCGATTCGCGCCATATTCCATTTGAGTTCAATACCAATCAAGTTGCTGAGTATTACGCCAAGCGTGGCGTCTGATCCAGCCACAGCAGGTGTAGGCAATCCGATGGGGGAGTCTTTTGGCGAAGCGCCCCTGGAGGATTGGAGATCGACAACCCAGGCAGCTCGCTCACAAGCGGCCGCCGTAACCATGAAAGGTGAGGCGATGCGCAAATTTGTCTTTGCTGTCTTTCTGTTTCTATGTATGGCATTTTATGCGACGGCACAAATTGTATCGCAATCTGTGGCCGGTCACGTCTTCGATCCAAAGAGAGCCGCGATACCGCACGCAACCGTGACCCTTCGCAATGCGCTGAATGGCGCGTCCCAACAAACACAAACCAATAACCAGGGAGAGTACGCCTTCCATAACGTCGCTTCGGGCGAATATGTACTAACTACTGCTGCGCCGGGTCTCGCAACTGCCACGCGTTCGATACAGGTGAAATCCGAGGTTGTCCCTGTGGCGGCGGACATTACCTTGTCCGTTGCAAGCGTCGAGCAGAATGTCACGGTGGTTTCCGCCTCGCGCGTCGAAGAATTGCAGCAGGACACCCCGCTGCCAGTCGATGTCATCACCCAACAACGCATTCAGCGTACCGGATTCGAGAACGTCGCTGACGTTCTCGGCGAGTTGCCGGGCGTGGTGACACGCAATAACAGCTCCTACTCCGGTTCCTCGGAAGAACTGATCGATGGCGTGCCCTCGGCGGACGTGCTGGTGTTGCAGGATGGCCTGCCGCTTGTCGGCGCACGCGGCATCAACAGCGGCATCATCGATCTCGGACAACAGAACATCAGCAGGCTGGATCGTATCGAGGTCGTTCGCGGTGCCGCCTCCGCGCTCTATGGAACAGATGCCGTTGGCGGCGTCATCAATCTCATCACTCATGAGCCTACACATCCATTTGAGGGGGGTCTGCGAATCTCAGGAGGTACGCTGGGCGCATTCGATGGGGACCTTGACCTTGGAACGCACTACAAGAAGCTTGATGCCTTCACCGATCTGGAACTGCACCACATCAACTCCTACACACTGATCCCTGATAACGAGAGCACGATTGGAGCCAACGACCAACGCTATGACGGTATGGTGAAGCTGCGCTACAGCTTCAGTCCCAAAGCAGCCATCGGCTACACCGTCAACGCTTATCACGACAACGCCACGGGCAAGAACACGGACATTACTGGCGCTGCGGCTTCCGGCTATGACTCGTCTACCAGCACTGACAGCACACAGACACATGCGCTGGTCGGCGACTTTGCGCCAACCTCGACCACTGCGGTGCAGGCACGTTTGTACGAAGCCCGGTATGACTCGAACTCCTGGTCGAATCCGCTCGATGCGAACAATACTGCGGGCGCACAATTCGATTACGGCAATTTATACGAGCGGTATCACCGTGCCGATGCGACCGTCTCTCAGCAGATCGGCTCGTGGAACTTCCTGCAAGGCGGCGACGAATGGGTACAGGACTCCTATCGCGGCCTGAACCGCATCGTCGGCAATGACGACGGACAGCAGATCACCACGAACGATGTCTGGTTGCAGGATCGTATCCAGCCGTGGAAGAAACTCATCATCGACCTTGGCGGCCGCTACAATCATCATTCGCTCTATGGGAACCACGTCGTTCCGAAGGTCGGTCTCGTCTACAAGGTGAATGACCACTGGACGGTGCGCAGCGCCTATGGCAAGGGCTTCCGCTCTCCAACCATCGGCGAACTGTACTATCTCCTGCTCCATCCAGAATACTTCTATCAGGTCATCGGCAATCCCACGCTGAAACCGGAGAGCAGTGAGAGCTGGTCGGTGGGCGGCGGCTATCAGGCGAACCGCTTCAGTCTGGATGTCACGCTCTACCGCAACAATCTGAATCACCTTATCGACTATCTGGATGCTGGTTTTCCGATGACGGAAGCAGAGCTTCAGGCCCTGCTCGCCCAATATGGCATCCCCCCGACTTTCGGAGCGATTCCATTTGTCGAAACCTTCGTCTACACCAACATCGATCATGCCCACACGCAGGGAGTCAATCTCAAAGGTAGCGTGCTCCTCAGCCGTAATCTGAAGGTGGACGGCTTCTATGCCTATGTTGATCCCTACTACCGCGTAGTGGAACAACAGATGCTTCCCGAAGTGAGCCGCAATTCAGGATATGTTCGCGCCGAGTATGTCTCCCGCAAGCTGGGAATCGTAACCAACATTCGAGGAAACTTCTTTGGCAAGTGGCTGCTGGCGAGTGGCGGCTATGAGCACGATTACGCTCTCTGGAATCTCTACGCCTCAAAGGACATCTCGCATGGCCTTCAGGCATACGGCTCTATCGACAATCTCTCTAATAGCCGCGACAGCATGTTGTCCCAGAATCCGCCAACCTACGACCGCACCGATTATGGCCGACTCTTCAGAATCGGCCTACGTTACACCTTCCCACACGAATAGGAGACATCAGACATGAGCGACATCAACGTGATTCTCGCAGAACGTCTCGGTACAGGCGCAATCCGGCTTTGTGGATGCAACTGTGTTCATCTCAGCATCGGGCCGGTCACGATCAACATGGCCCCAGAGATGTTCGCTCAGGCTGCTCTCCTCGTGAAAGACGCTATGGAATCTCTGTCTGTCATCGTTGCCGCTGGCGAAATCGACCAGCCCCAAAGCGCGATGCCCAACTAAGCAAGATCGGAGTTCGCATTGAAAAAGATCATATTT
This sequence comes from Granulicella sp. 5B5, assembly GCF_014083945.1. Lineage (GTDB taxonomy): Bacteria > Acidobacteriota > Terriglobia > Terriglobales > Acidobacteriaceae > Granulicella. Next base: position 1,721,078 of record NZ_CP046444.1, read on the forward strand.
GCAACCTTGTCCTGTCTCATCGGCCTAAGCACGATGCACGCTCAGACGGCTGCCCCGCCATCGGCTACACACGCCCAACCGCGTATCGGTATCCTGCTGCTTGCTCATGGTGGAAGCGTTCAAACATGGGATGAGGACGTGCGCCACGTCGCCGATCAGGTAGACCTGAGCGTGCCTACCGAAGTGGCCTTCGGTATGGCAACGCGCTCCTCAATGCAGGCGGCGGTCAACCGCCTGGTCGCCCGTAAGGTCACGGCTATCGTGGCTGTACCCCTTTTCATCAACTCTCATAGTTCCCTGATTGACAGCATCTCCTATCTGCTCGGATTGCGTTCACAACAGCCTGAAGACTTGAAGATGTTTGCCATGATGGATAACGGGGCTGGCGGCATGGCGATGGACCATAGCGCCATGAAACATGATCCCTCCGAAGCGATGAAGCCTGTCACGTCTGCCGTGCCAATCCGTATGGCCTCGGCGCTCGATCATCATCGCATCGTAGCCGACATTCTGAACGACCGCGCTGCTTCCATCAGCCATGACCCGACGCATGAGGTCGTCGTCCTTGTAGCGCATGGGCCGGTAGAAGACGAGGAAAACAACCTGTGGCTACATGACATGAGCATCCTGGCCGATGAGATGCGTTCGCAGAGCCATTACGCCGGTATCGAATTCATGACGTTACGCGACGACGCCGACAAGTCGGTGCGAGACGCCGCCACCCAACAACTCCGCGGTAAGGTGGAAAAAATCACGCAATCGGGCAACACGGCTCTCATCGTGCCATTGCTGCTCTCTTACGGCGGCATCGAAGGCGGTCTGCGTGATCGGTTGAATGACCTGACGTACAGGATGTCCTCACAAGGTCTCCTGCCCGACAAGCGAATTGCGAATTGGGTACTGGCGACAACACAGACTGAATCGTCCTCAAATCCAGCACAGAAGTAGGAGATTATGTCTTGCCTTCCCAACCCGATGGTGGGCCATGACTCCGGCCTCAAGAAGCTTAATGAAAAAGGGACGCGACATCCCGAGGAGATCGGCAGCCCGCTGGGTCGTAACCACTGCTTGTCGGGGATGAGGGTAATGGACTGGCCGTGCGCCATAAACCCCACCACCCTGCTGAGCACTTCATAAACCGTATGGGGAAGTTCAATGCGTTCGCCAGATGGACTCACCAGGGCAGGCACGCCCAGGTGGAGCATCCGCTTTGCATGTGATCCAAGAAAGGAACAAAGCGGTCTTTCAACGGCTTGGATCGGGCATGCTTAGGAAAAGCGGAAGCAGTCTACGCCGCTGGTTGAAGCGTGAGACCGCTAATAGGGATGTAAAAAGGTGTGTAACGGTGGTAGTGGCCAGAGACGGGATCGAACCGCCGCACGTCTCGACCATTGATTCGCGCTGGTATCTTTACCGATCAGCGTGGCCTCTGTTGGCCGCGGCCACGCTGTTTTGATGCGAGGGTGACGCCTTGTAGCTCAACCAGGAATATCTTCAGCATCTGCTTCATCATGGGTAAGTTGTAGCGCATCGGCATAAAATTCGGCGGCAGCAACCTCAATCTGGCGGATTAGACGCCGACTGCACGCGAGCTCTCGTTTCTGATGCCGTCCAATGTCGAAGTAGACGGCCGAGTCGAGTTGCTGAACGCTGACCAGGTCGAGAGAAACCACGTTTCGCAGATGGATCAGTTCGCTTCCGCTTCCGGCAACATCTTTCTGTGCGGCGCGCTTCACTTGCTCGCAGGTCTTTCGAACGCGATGGAGAATGCTTTCCAGTGCTGCCGCGGTACGCATGGGCCACAGTTGATCGAAGATAAACCACATCACCAGAATTCCCAGGGCAATCCCTGCGATCCTGTCCCGCGCAGGTTCAAGATGCATTGCTGGCTTGAATCCCGGCAGTGCGGTGAGAAAAAATCCAAACGCAATCTGTAGCCCGACGTAACTGATGCGCGGACTGCGCATCACCCAGGCAGAGAGCATCGATACCGCAGCGACGACAAGTGTCAGCGAGGTAATGGAATCCATATTTGGATAGAGAAGAGACACCGTTGCGATTCCCAGAAAACCGCCCACCGCTGCGCCCGAAAACCGGTAGAGCTGTTTCTGCTTCATGGCCCCGGTTGAACTGAGGCCCGTAAAGAGAACGGTCACGACACAGGTGACGATGCCCGGCCACGCAAAGGCGTTAAAGAGCACATAGCAGCTTGTAGCCGCTAGAGTCAGTTTGAGCGCGTAGACGGCGGCGTCCGGTGATTGAAATGTATTCGGGAGAAAGATCTGGAGCGAACGAAGAGTGCCGCCGTAAACCTTTGCCGTTTGCTGGCGGGAAACAGCGACCGTATCGCGGCTCTCGGCATACTGTCTAAGCTCAAGAAAAACTCCCTGCAGATTGCTCGCGGCTCCGGCTGGCAAGCGATCATGAAAAGCTCCAGACTCTGAAGAGCTCAAGTGATCGCACAACTCCGCAAGAATTCTGTAGGAAGCTCGGTCTTCACGCTGACTGCCATGCAGAAAGCCGAAGCCGATCAATATGCTCTTCTGAATTGCGCGCGTCAGCAGGCCAATGCGGTAATGGGTTCCGATGGGGACACGCGCCAGGCCTTCGCGAGTATTTCTCAGGCGATCATAGAGTTCGTTCATGCGCACGTCGCTGGCGTTTCCATATTGCATCAGGGCATTCTGCAGCAGGCGCAGCTCTCCGGGACTGATGTCTGCGGACCCCTGGGATAGAGCTCGAAAGAATTTCGATAGCAGCTGAAGCCGCTGCAACATCTCCCACCGAAGTTCATCTGCGGGATGACGTGTTCCAAAGGTGTACTCAACTGCGTTGGCGCAGAGAATGACCAGTCCAAGGGAGGCCAAGTCGAACAGGGAAGTCGCCACGATCGCCGAGGCCGACCGATGCGCATCCCAGGCCGAGAGGAAGACGAAGCCATAGAAGCCGAAGATCGTAAAGAAGAGCGGCTCCGTGGTTCCGGCCATACAGAATGCTGAGACGAAGATGCCAAGGACGACTCCGAGGAAGCGAGCTGTTTCAGTTCCATCCGTGATCTGCACCCATAGCAAGGACGCTGCCAGAGAAAGAGCAGCCGCGGAAAAGACCTGCAAGGAAATCTTTAGAGTTAGCCCTGGCCGCTCTCGCTGTAGAAGGAAAAGCAGGGCCAGCGAGAGAGCCAGCCCTGGCACCTGTAGCGCCATGCTGATCACGAGCGCTATGCAGATGGCCAGGGTGTCGCGAAGACTGCCTGCGAGGCGCCCGGGATAGGGCGCGAGCTCTCCACCGAGCAGGCTGGCGAAGAGCGATTTCCGGGAGAAGGTCGCAGGCATAGGGGTTTCTCTAACGGACGACCGTGATGGCCGTTGCTCCAACGCGGAAGATACTGGGATCGGGATCGACGACCCGAATGCGAACAGGAAAACGCGCCGAGAGGTGAACCCAGTTCAGCGTTCGGTCGACGTCCGGGAGGCCTCCGGCAACACCACCGTCCTCGGGAAAGACGCCGCGGCCGACGCTATCTACCACTCCGTTGAAGCGGTGGTCCGGATGCTCCATCAGATAAACCTCGACGTGCATCCCAGGATGAATGTATTTGAGCTTCGACTCGCGGTAGTTGGATAGGACCCACCATGTGCTCGTATCGATCAGCGTAAACATGGGCGTGCCCACATGAGCATAGGCACCCTGAGAGATATTCATGTTGGCCACATAGCCGTCGAAGGGCGCGCGCACATAGCACCACTTCAGGTTAAGCTCGGCCTGTTGCTCCTTGGCCGCACGCAGGGGACGCTGAGCCATCAGCGTCTCCAGGTCATCGACAGTATGCTCTGCTTCTCCAAGGTGAGACTGTGATGCCTGAAGATTGGCCGTCGCCGACTCCTTCGCGGCCAGCGCCATCGATTGCTGTGCCTGAGCCTGCAGCAGCTCTGAGGCCGCCTGGCGCGAGGCATCTTCGGCAACGCGGACGGCAGTTCGTGCCTGGTCAATCTGCTGCACCGTGACGTAGTGCTTGGTGAGCAGCGGAGCGAGCCGGTTGTAGTCGTTCCTGGCATAGGCCAGTTGCGCCTCGGCCTCGGACCGGGCTGCTGCAGCGCGCTCGACGGCTGCTTTGGCCGCCAGAAAACTTCCTTCAGCCGCACTGATGCCGCTGCGGGAGCCGGTGACGCCTGCGCGTGCCGCGCCAACCGCACTTTGTTCTGCGGCGATTCGCCGCCGCTCATCGTCTATCTCTCCCTCCAGCGTTGCCTGGTCGGCCCTGGCCTGCTGTAGCGCGTATTCATAGGGCCGCGGATCGATGACAAATAGAAGATCGCCCTTGTGGACCGCCTGGTTATCCTGCACCTGCAGGCTGACGAGTCTACCTTCGACCTCGGGAGCGAAGGCAATGGAGTTGGCGCGGACCGTGGCATCGTCGGTCCTGGGGTGGCTGTCGACCTGAAACACGGCGACCGCAAGCAGCAGGAGCGCTGCCATCACGATTCCGATTCCGAGATAACGGCCAAGCCTTGGTTTGTGTTGGGACACTTTGATGGTCCTTTCAGGCGAAGAAGCAGAGCCAAAGCAGGCAGGTGAAGAGCACCACCATGGCTGGGTAGATAACGGCTGGATGGCCGATGGTATGCAGCAGGCGTCGCCGGCGGAGAAAAACATGCGATATGCCTGTCAGAGCCACTCCGGCAACGAGTGAGATCATCCATCCGGGAAAGTAGGAGCCAACGATTTCGACGTTGGGGTTACGGCTGCATCCGGTCAGCAGCAGGGCCGCGACGAAGGAGGGGGCGAGGCGCAAAGGATATCTCACGGGCGGTTTCCTTCAGGAGATGGAGGCTGTACTAACTCCCCGGTGGCGTAACGGAGCGCAACGCCGGATTGCATAAGGCGCACATAAGCGCGAACCGAGGTGAAGCGTGCCTGGGCGAGTTGCTGCTCGGCCTGCACCACATCGACGAGCGAACGAACTCCATACTTATAGGCATCAAGGGAAGAATCGTAGGAGGTTTGCGCGGCCGCCAGAAAAGCACGAGACGATCGCTCCTGCTCGACCGCAGTCTGAAAGTCCACATAGGCGTCCCATACCTGCCGGGTCACCGCATCGTGAGCGGCCCGCTGCTCCTCGGTCGCGGCCTTCTGCGCTGCTACTGCCGAGGCCAACTCATGGCCTCTCGCGCCGTTGAAGATGTCCCACCGCAGGCCAGCGGACGCGGACCATGTCGAGACGTTGGCGTATCCCAGCTGCCCGAAGTCGGCCGTGGGCCACGTGGCGGTCTCTCCGCCGGCAAGTTGCAGTTTCACCTTTGGAAGATAAGCTGCGTGCGCACTTCGGACGTCCTCCTTCGCGCTACGCAGGTCCTGCGCCCGGGCGAGAAGATCAGGCCGCGACTTCCATGCGGTCTGCAGCAGATCCTCGATCGAAGCATTAAGTTCTTCAGCAGAATGCGCCTGGTCTTCCGACGGGATCTGAATTGCAGGAGAAGGCTCGACTCCAATCGCTTCCGTCAGCGCAAGCTTTGCCTTCCGTGCGTCGCCCTCTGCCGAAGCCACGTTGTACTGCGCTTCAGCGGCTCCGGCCTGGGCATTTTGCAGGTCCGGAATCGTCGCTCTTCCATTATCAAACTGGGACTGGGCGTTTGAGAGCAAGGTCTGTGCCGTCAGCAAAACTGTCTTCGCTGCGTCCAACTGGCCCATAGCCTGCTGCGCATCGTAGTAGCGCGCGGCGGTCGTATAGGCGAGATCCTGTTGGACCCGGCCGAAGCGCAGCGTCGATCCAATCTCACGCGCCTTGCTGGCGGACACCGTCGACGCACGGCTGAAGTCCAGCAGCGTGTATCCGAGTTCGAGCTGTCCAACCGCGGCAGGCAGCTCTGCCGTCACATAACCGCGCGGAGCAATCGGCTTTGGGAAGGGAACAATGGTCCGGGCATCGCTTCCCTGTAACTCCAGGCTCAACAGCGGAAGGTAGAGCGCGCGATCAACTCCTGCCAGCTCCATGGCGCGCTTTGCCTCGGTCCACGCAATGCGGCTAGCCGGACTCGATGCTTCGGCAATGTCGATCAGTTCCGGAAGCGTATAGGTATGCGCAAGATCGATCACTGGAGCCGAAGCCTGGTTGCGCGACGCATTCATGCAATGCGCTACGGCATGGGCAGTCAACGCTGCGCTGCAATCCTGCATCGGTTGCTGCGCAGATAGGGAAGCAGAGCAAACCAGCCCTAGAACAGTCGCGAAGATCTTGCTGCTTGGAAGGTCCATTATCATTCACGCAATAGACAACGTATACAGTGTAAACTGAAATGTAGTCGGCGTATACTTAAATGTGACCGGGATAAAGGGCATGCCATCTCATACAGTCGAACGCGGTGTATTACGGGCGCGCCTTATCGAGGTGGCAGGCAAACTGCTGACCAGCGAAGGCTATGAAGCACTCTCGATGCGCCGTGTCGCACAGGAAGCCGGCTGCTCGCAGATGGCGGTCTACAGGCACTTCGCCAATAAGGAAGCACTGACCCAGCATCTGTGCTCGATGCTCTATACAGATTTTGTCGTTAGAGTAAGCCGTGAGATGGAGATCGCCGAAGATCCCTGGGAGAAGCTGAGGCTCTTTATCGTCGCGTTGATTCGATTTGCGACTCGCTATCCGGACCACTACTCCCTAGTCTTTCTGGTGCGGCACTCCAATCCCGAAGTGGTAGCGGATCGTGAGCGGTTGGGAGCAGAATTTCTTCGCAAAGTTCGCGAGATCGTCCGGGGAGTTCTTCCCGCCGAGGTTGACGACGTGACGGTCAACATGCGGCTCAGGCAAGTAGTTGCTTGCCTGCATGGGACCGCAGCTCTGCTGATTGCCCACCCAAAGGCCTACGATCTTACCCGGCAGAGGGCAATTGACGACGTGGAAGCCACGTTCCGGAAGCTGCTGCTGCCCGAAGAAGCCGCCGGCGCTCAGCCATAACCTTGCAGGGGAGAATGCTTTAGAACGATTCTAGAACTGCCTTCATCGCCCAAGTGTCATGTATTGGTCGAGCTCTGCCGATTTATGGGGGATCAATCCGTTTGCGGCATTTTGCCGATATGGGTTAGCAGAAAGGAAGGGTTCGCAGGAAAATTGAAGATGTGCTTTTGGAGAAGCTCGCCCGCTCGCTTGCCGTCTCCCTGTTCCAGTGCTTCGATGATCTTCCAGTGGGCTTCCTGCGCAGTGGTCAAATTGATGTTGCTTCTCCTCAACCACATCTGGAGCCGGACTTCAAAGGCCAGCGAGTTCCAGGTGCGGAGCAGGATACGGTTGGATGCACCCTCTACGATCAGGCGATGAAAGTTCACATCGTGGCGAGCGTAGGCCGTCACGTCCTTCCGGTGGGCTGCGTCGAGGATAGCCGAAGCGGTCTTCTCTAAAGTAGCGACCGAGCCTTTGAAGTATGGTGCAGCGAGTTGGCCGGCAAGATCCTCGAGCATGGCGCGGACCATATACGCCTCACGGATGTCCTGCGGGGTGACCTCTCGAACACGTGTTCCCTTATAGGGCTCCGTCACTACTAATTCGAGCCCTTCCAGTTCACAAAGGGCCTCGCGGACAGGCCCCTGACTCGTATTCAACTCCCGTGCAATGTGCAGTTCGATAAGGCGCGTCCCGGGGGGGAGTTCACCGCTCATGATCCTTCGTAGAAGGTCCTGCTTGACTCGGTCAGCCATGGAGTCGCGGTGCAGAGAGCGCTCTTTACTTGCCATGAGAGCCGATTATAAATAATCTGCGACGTTTAGGATTATCAATAATCTATAGTCTAGCGGCTCGTTCCAGGTCCTGAGGTCCCGTTGCAGACAACTGCCGGTCTGGCACCAGCAAAAGCGTCAGGCGTTGCCCATTCGCGTATGGCGTAAGACGTAGGACCACAGTCAAGAGAAGGCATAGACCAGGACCGCACGTCGACATGCAGTCCCTGACCCCACCCATCCCGATCGCCCCTCAGATGCTCTTCGGCGGAGCGACCGGCGAAGACGATTGATGCAGCACCTCATTACGTGACAGAAGGAACTCGGCTATGTGGATTGTCAAACTTGCACTAAATCGTCCCTACACCTTTGTAGTCGCCGCCATCCTGATTCTGCTGTTGGGTGCCTCATCCATTGCGACCATGCCGACCGACATTCTGCCGAACATCGACATCCCTGTCATCACGGTTGTCTACGATTACCGTGGCCTGCAGGCGCAGGAGATGGAACAGCGCATTACGACCTTCAATGAATTCATCATGTCGACGGTGAGTGATGTGAAGTCGATCGATTCGCAGACTGTTCGCGGCTATGCCGTCCTGATGATTTACTTTCAGCCGCAGGTGCATATCGATGCTGCCATCGCGCAGGTGGGCGCGGCCACGCAGTCGATCCGCTTTCGCTTTCCTCCCGGCGTGAACCCGCCGTGGGTGCTTCGCTTCAGCGCCTCGACGGTGCCGATCTATCAACTTGCACTCTCCAGCGACTCTCTGTCGCAGTCGGCGTTATACGACTATGGCATCTTCCGGGTGCGGCAAAAAATATCGGTCGTTCCAGGCACAATGCTCGAAGCGCCTCATGGCGGCGTGGTACGGCAGATCATGGTGGACCTGAACCAGCAGGAGTTGCTGGCGAAGGATCTAACGCCGATGGATGTGGAAGAAGCCCTCTCGGCGCAGGACGTGACCATGCCCACCGGCACGATCAAAATCGGAGGGCGCGAGTATGGTTCGAGTCTGAATAATAGCCCAACCGATGCGTTGGACTTGAATAATGTTCCGGTCAAGGTCGTCGGCAACTCGGTAATCTTTATGCGTGATGTTGCGCATGTACGTGATGGCTGGATGGTGCAGCAGAACGTCGTCCGTGCCAATGGCAAACCATCGGTACTGCTACCCATCTACCGGAGTGGTTCCGTATCGACACTCTCGATCATCAATCAGATCAAGAACAATATCCTTCCTGCCGTTCGAGCGGCCGCCCCAAAGGGCATGACGATCAAGGGGCTGTTCGATCAGTCGGTGTTTGTCCGGGCGGCGATCGAGGGGGTGTTGCGCGAGGCGGTCATCGCCTCGTTCCTGACGGCGCTCATGATCCTGGTCTTCTTGGGAAGCTGGCGCAGTACATTGATTATTGCGATCTCGATCCCGCTCTCCATTCTGAGTTCCATCATTGTCCTGAATGCGCTCGGGGAGACACTGAATACGATGACCCTGGGAGGTCTGGCGCTGGCCGTCGGCATTCTGGTCGACGATGCAACCGTCACAATCGAGAATATCCATCGCCATATGGACGGCAATTCGCTCTATGACGCCGTGCTCCAGGGCGCGTCGGAGATCGCAGTGCCGACGTTTGTATCGACGATGACCATCTGCATCGTTTTCGTCTCCGTCATCTTTCTTACCGGGCCGGCGAAGTATCTATTCACGCCGATGGCGCTGGCCGTTGTGTTTGCGATGCTGGCTTCCTACATTCTCTCCCGCACGCTTGTGCCGACGCTGGTCAACCACATGCTGGCGGGCGAGGTCCATTACTCAGTGGAGGCCTCCGACCACACGGCCGAGGAGCCGCGGCCGTCCTGGTTCGAGAGCTTCAACGACCGATTCAATGCAGGCTATCTGCGGATGCAGACCTACTACACAGAGTTGCTGCACCGGTTCATCGAGCACCGGCGGACGGCTCTGATTGCATGTGCCTGCGTGATGGCAACAGCGTTTCTATTGCTGCCTTTCATCGGACGCGATTTCTTCCCCAGTGTGGATACCGGCCAGTTCCGCCTGCATGTACGCGCCATGCCGGGAACCCGGATTGAGCAATCGACTGTACTCCTCAGCCAGGTGGAGCAGAAGATCCGGGATGTTGTTCCGGCGAACCAGCTTGACCTGATCCTTGACGATATCGGGCTTCCCCAGGACCCGATCAGCTTCACGTTCGGATTTACACCGAATATAGGAGCCTTCGATGGCGAGATCCTCGTTTCGCTGAACAAGAACCATGCTGCAACGCAGACTTATATCGAGCAACTGCGCAAGGTGCTGCCAAAAGCCTTCCCCTCGATGACGTTTTACTTCGAGCCTGCTGACATGGTGACGCGGATTCTGGACTTTGGCGTGACGGCACCGATCGATGTCCAGGTACAAGGCACGGATGCAGGAAACTTCGATGTCGCACGTGATCTTCGAGAGAAGATTGCAGCAATACCGGGTGCAGCGGATGTTCATCTGCAACAGGTGATGGACAGCCCCACGTTCAAGATTAACGTAGATCGAACGCGCGCGGCGCAGTTTGGATTGACCCAGCAGGATGTGGCCAACAGCTTGTTTGTGTCGATGGCTTCGGGCTATGCCGTGGCTCCAAACTTCTGGGCCGATCCAAAGATGGGTCTCACCTATACGGTCACAGCGCAGACGCCGCAATACCGCCTGGACTCGCTGAACACGTTGAAGAACACACCGATCCCCATCAGGACGATTCCTAACCGCACAGAGACGCTGGGCAACATGGCTACGATCACTCCATCGTTCGAGCCAATCGTCATCAACCATCACAACGTGCAGAGGGTCTACGATGTGCTGCTCAACACCCAGGACACAGACCTCGGAACCATTGCAAAGCGGGTCCAGCGAGTCGTCGATGAGGAACAGAAAAAGCTTCCTGCCGGCAACGTCATCGAGGTGCGTGGACAGGTGGAGAGCATGAACGAGGCGTTCGCGCGCCTGGGCATCGGGTTGGTCTTCGCGGCGATTCTGGTGTACCTGCTGATGGTGGTCAATTATCAGAGCTGGCTCGATCCGTTCATCATCATCTGCGCCCTTCCCGGGGCTTTCTGTGGCATCGTCTGGGCCCTGTTCCTGACGCAAACGACCTTCAGTGTTCCGAGTCTGATGGGAGCTATTATGTCCATCGGCGTTGCGACGGCAAACTCCATTCTGCTGGTGACCTTTGCCAAGGAACAGACCGAACGCGGTCTCACGGCACTTGAAGCTGCTGTCTCCGCAGGCTCCACACGCCTACGGCCCATCATCATGACGGCCTTCGCGATGATCGTCGGCATGCTGCCGATGGCCCTTGGGCTGGGTGAGGGTGGCGAGCAGAACGCGCCGCTGGCACGCGCTGTCATCGGCGGCTTGTCGATGGCCACGTTCGCCACGCTCTTTTTTGTTCCTTTGATGTACAGCCTCATACACGGAAGAAACGAAGTCATGGAAGAGGAGAACGCACAATGACGTCCACTGCTACCAACACCAATCCGCCTCGCAGGCAGACCGCTCGCATTGTCGGTGCCGTCGTTCTGCTGGGGGTTCTGCTGGCAATCGGGATTGTCCCTCGCGTCATCAGAGGCCGGGAGGCGAGAGATGTCGTTCAGGCCAGTACCGTACTGCTTCCCGAGGTCACTGTCGTCCACCCGGAGCTTGCTCCGGCTAAGTCTTCTGTCTCTCTGCCGGGAAACCTGCTGCCCCTGTACAGCGCCTCTATCTTCGCGCGCACGAGTGGCTATGTCGAGAAACGCTTTGTTGATATCGGATCGCATGTGAAGGCGGGACAGGTACTGGCCATTATTGCGACGCCGGAGGTCGATCAGCAACTGAACCAGGCCCGCGCCGATGTCCTTCAGGCAGCGGCTGCAGTGGAGCAATCGAAGGCTGCGCTCGAGCAAGCCCAGGCAAATCTCGACATCGCGCGCATCACCCGCAACCGCTACACTCCACTGATTAAGAGGCATGCCGTAACGCAGCAAGCCCTCGACGAGGCCGATGCGGCTTTCAACGCACGTACAGCCGATGCATCGGCAGCGCGCGCGAACATCGACGTAACCGAGGCAAGCCTGAAGTCGAAGCAGGCCAACGTGGAGCGCTTGAGCGCGTTGAAGGGGTTCGATCGCATCGTTGCCCCCTTTGAAGGGGTCATCACGAGCCGCAATATCGAGCAGGGCGATCTTGTAAACGATGGAAGCAATGGTGGCGCGAAGAGCTTGTTCAGTGTTGCGCAGAGTGATGTGCTTCGTGTGCAGGTCGAGGTGCCACAGTCGGATGCGCTGGCCATCAAGGCAGGGCAGCAGGCCACGCTTACTGTGCAGGAGAGGCCTGGCCGCCGCTACATCGCCACGGTCACGCGCAGCGCAGAGTCGGTCGATCTGGCGGCTCGAACGATGCTCACGGAGGTCCAGGTGGACAACCATGACGGTTCGCTCCTGCCTGGCATGTACGGCCAAGTGAGCTTCGACGTTGCCGCCAGCGGGCCGTCACTGATCATTCCATCGACCGCTCTGGTCATCGATAAAAACGGGATGCACGTCGTTTCAGTGTCGGCCGACAGCCGCGTTCACTTTATCCCCGTCAATATTGGCCAGGACCAGGGCGCGCAGGTCGAGATCTCCCAGGGACTGCACGGCGGAGAGACCCTGGTCAGCAACCCGAGCGATCTGCTGAGCGACGGACAGAAGGTCTCGCTTGCGCAGTAATCAGAGGAACCGGGATGAGAGGCAAAGCCACGACTGGAGCAACATCATGAATCGATCTCTTCCATTCATTCCAGCAGCAGCGCTGCTGTTGCTGACGGGCTGCATGGTCGGGCCAAAGTATAAACGGCCCGCCGCCATCATGACGCCCTCCTTCAAGGAGGCCGCAGGGGCTGGATGGAGACCCGGACAGCCCAGCGATCAGACCCTGAAGGGTAACTGGTGGCGCATGTACCAGGACCCGCAACTCGATGCCCTCGAAGCGCAGGTGGATGATGCCAACCAGACCCTCAAGATCGCTGCAGCGAACTTTCGCGCCGCACGCGCAGCCATCGGATTCGCGCGCTCGAACGAGGCCCCGACAGTGGGTGTGGGTGCAAGTGCGGGTACGGTCCGGGAGTCGGCCAACCAGCCCTACTTCCTGACCAACCTCGCCAACAATGGCGGAGGAGATTTCTCTTCACCGATCGATCTCAACTATGAGATCGATCTATGGGGACGCATTCGCCGCGGTGTCACATCTGCCCGGGAACAGGCGCAGGCAAGCGCTGCTGATATGGAAAGCGTGCGGCTGAGTCTTCACGCGGAGTTGGCAACAGACTACTTCGGCCTGCGCAGCGACGACGGGCAAGAGAAGTTGCTCGACGATACGATCAAGGCCTACACGGACGCGCTGCAGCTAACCCATGACCGCTTCGACGGAGGGCTGGCGCTTTCGTCCGACGTAACTCAGGCAGAGGCGCAACTGGATCAGGCACGCGTCCAACGCACCGACGCCGAGGTCCAACGCACCCAGTACGAACATGCTATCGCGGTGCTGGTCGGCAAGCCGCCAGCTGCGCTAACGATTCCCCGGAGTCCGATTGACATTCAAGCGCCGCAGGTGCCATCCATTCCAGCGGTAGTGCCATCCGCTTTGTTGGAGCGGCGTCCGGACATCGCCGCTGACGAGCGCCGCATGGCCTCGGCTAACGAGCAGATTGGAATCGCGCAGGCAGCCTATTATCCGACCCTGTCTCTCAGCGGACTTGCCGGCATGGAAGGAACTTCCGCGTTGAACTGGTTTACCTGGCCGAGTCGCTTCTGGGCCGTCGGGCCTTCTGTTTCAGAGACTATCTTCGACGGAGGCAGGCGACATGCGGCCTCCAACAGCGCACGAGCCAACTACGACGCAGCCGTCGCAACCTACCGGCAGACGACACTTCAGGCGTTCCAGCAGGTGGAAGACAATCTGGCTGCGCTGCGGTTATTGAATACGGAAAGAGAACAGCAGCATCGTGCTACTGCTGCATCCCTCCAGTCCCTTGACACCTTCAAGGCTCGCTATGAGGGCGGTGTCGAACTCTATCTGGACGTAGTCGTCTCGCAGACGGAAGCACTCGGCAATCAGAGAAATGATATTGAGCTCATGCGGCGGCAACTCGATGCCAGCGTCCTGTTGATCAAGGCCCTCGGAGGAGGATGGGATGTGCACCAGCTACCCAACTTATAGATGCCGGTGCGCGCTTTAAATACCAAAGGCTTCCGGAGCATGGGTAGCTCAGGCAGGCGTGTTGGTTGTCCGTTGACAATCAGCGGCATAGAAGAGCCTCCTCGGGTGCGCCGCGCGAGAGCCAACGAGGAGAATCGCTCAATGCATGATCTGGATGAGCCAAAAAGTTGGTGCAAACGCGACCTGCTTGCAGCGGTTTGAGGCAATGGGAAGAGCAGGATGTGCGCTTGATGCGTGACGATCCCTGCTGGGCGTCTGCATGGCTGCAATCGGCGTCGTGACGGGGTATAGATATGAAGTATCGGAATCAACCTCCGTATAAAGAGGTTAACTCTGGTGGCGGTACAAAGTTGGTACAGTTCGTCTGTACCGCCTGCAAGTCTATGATTTATAAGTAAATAAAATGGTGGCCAGAGACGGGATCGAACCGCCGACGCCGGCTTTTTCAGAGCCGCGCTCTATCCACTGTTCAAGTTGATTGTTTGCCCTACCTGAGCGTCGTTGTCCCTACCGCTATAGGCGGGTGGTAAACCGCGATACTTGCCTCCCAAATGCCTCACTTTATAGCCGATAGGGGTAAGGCTTAGGTAATTCGCGTTGCTCCATCTCTGGTGATTTGTTGTAGCGGCAAGTGAGATTGTGGCAAGAAGCCGATGAACCGTGACAACCCAAAGAGCACGGCCGTCCTCTTTCAGCATTTGCTTCCAGATATTTCACTTTATGCTTTCGATATTTCAACTTTTGCTTCCAGCTACAGCGGGGGACTAGATGTCGAGGTTCTTTACATCCAGCGCGTTGTCTTCGATGAACTTGCGGCGGCTTTCGACGTCTTCGCCCATCAGCGTGGTGAAGATCTCTTCGGTGGCGGCGATGTCTTCGAGCTTGACCTGCACGAGTGTGCGGCGGGCCGGGTCCATAGTCGTGTCCCAGAGTTGCGACGAGGTCATCTCGCCGAGGCCCTTGTAGCGCTGCACGTCGTAGGCCTTTTTGCCCTGCTCAATGACGTACTCGAAGACCTCGCGCGCGGACTTCTTCTCGACCGGGTCCTGCGAGACCTTGGCGTTCTTCTTCGGAGCTTTCGCGACCGGTTCCGCGCCTACGTCCGCCGCGCCTTCGAGCTCAACCTCTTCAGTGTTCTCGAGGTCTTCTTCGGCCTGCTCCGTCGTGGTTTTCTGCGCTGCGGCGGCACCCTTGGCAGCGTACTCGATGAGGAATGGCCCTGTGAGCTTCTCGCCCATTGCCGCCTGTTTGTGCAGCAGCTGACGTGCGTCAGCGCCCAATGCCAGCGACCAGTCAATCGTGCGCTCGGCGCCTTGCGCGTCCACAAACTTCACCGAGTAGGTGCGGTGCTCCTCGTCGAAGAGCACGTCGGAGACGGACTTGAACTGGTACGTCCGCTCCATCGCCTTGAGGCGAGTGCGCATCTCCTTCAGCTTCGTGTCGTTCTCAAAGCCCTCGGCACGGCGGTCGGCGTCCTTCTTTTCGCTGGCGAAGATCTCGGCAAAGGCTATCGTCACTTCGTCATTGCGGAGGCGCTTGTTGATCTTCTCGAAGAAGCTGAGATACTCGCTCAGGGCGGCCATGTATTTGGTCAGCTCGGAGCCTTCGAGCTTCGCGCCGGCATCGCCGTAGCGGATGACCATGCCGTCGCTGGCGCGCTTGACCATGACCTGAACGTACTCGCGGTCATCCTTAATGTACTGCTCGAAGCGGCCCTTCTTGATGCGGTAGAGCGGCGGCTGCGCGATGTAGACGTTGCCGCGGTCGATCAGCTCCTTCATGTGGCGGAAGAAGAAGGTGAGCAGCAGCGTACGGATGTGCGAGCCGTCGACGTCGGCGTCGGTCATCAGGATGAGCTTGCCGTAGCGCAGCTTGGCGTAGTCGAAGTCGTCCTTGCCGATGCCGGTGCCGAGCGCGGTGATCATGGCTCGGATTTCTTCGTGGCCGAGCATCTTGTCGTAGCGGGCCTTTTCGACGTTGAGGATCTTACCCTTGAGCGGGAGGATGGCCTGGAACTTGCGGTCGCGGCCCTGCTTGGCGGTGCCGCCGGCGGACTCACCCTCGACGAGGTAGAGCTCGCACATCTCGGGACGACGCTCGGAGCAGTCGGCGAGCTTACCTGGCAGTCCACCGCCGTCGAGTGCGCCCTTGCGGCGCGTGAGGTCGCGGGCCTTGCGGGCCGCCTCGCGGGCTCGGGCGGCGTCGATGGCCTTGTTGATGATCTTCTTGGCGACCTGCGGGTTCTGCTCCAGGAACGCGCCGAGGCGCTCGTTGACGAAGGCCTGCACCTGCCCGGCGATGTCGGAGTTGAGCTTGCCCTTGGTCTGGCCTTCAAACTGCGGCTGCGGCAGCTTGACGCTGACGACTGCGACGAGGCCTTCGCGCACGTCATCGCCGGAGAGGTTTTCCTTGACGTCCTTGAAGAGGCCGAGCTGCTGACCGGCGACGTTGATGGTGCGCGTGAGCGCGGTGCGGAAGCCCGAGAGGTGCGTGCCGCCGTCGATGGTGTGGATGTTGTTGGCGAAGCTGAAGACGGTTTCGGAGTAGGCGTCGTTGTACTGCAGTGCAATCTCCATCACCAGGCTGCCGATCTCGGCCTCCATGTAGATGGGCTTTTCGTGCAGCACCTGTTTGCCTTTGTTGAGCAGCTTGATGAACTCCGCGATGCCGCCGGTGTACTTGTAGCTCTGACTCTTGGCTTCGCCCTTGGCGTCGAGCGCGCGCTCGTCGGTCAGCGTGATTTCGATGCCCTTGTTGAGGAACGCGAGCTGGCGCAGGCGGTTGGCGAGGGTGTCGAAGTTGTACTCGGTGACGGTGAAGATGGTTTTATCGGGCAGGAAGTGGACCTGGGTGCCGCGGCGCTTGGTCGCGCCCAGCTTGCGCAGCTCGCTGATCGGCTCGCCCTTGGAGTAGTCCATCGTCCAGGTGAAGCCGTCGCGCCAAATCTCGACATCGAGCTCCTGCGAGAGTGCGTTGACGCAGCTTACGCCGACGCCGTGCAGACCGCCGGAGACCTTGTAGTTGGAGGCGTCGAACTTGCCGCCGGCGTGCAGCATGGTGAGCACCACCTGCACTGCGGGCATCGTCTCGCCGGTGGGCAGGGTCTTGTTGTCCACGGGGATGCCGCGGCCGTCGTCGATGACGGTGATGGAGTTGTCGGAGTGGATGGTGACGTCGATGCGCGTGGCGTGGCCGGCGAGGGCCTCGTCGACCGAGTTGTCCACGACCTCGTAGACGAGGTGGTGCAGGCCCTGCTCTCCTGTCGACCCGATGTACATCGCCGGGCGCAGCCGGACGGCCGCCAAACCTTCGAGAATCGTAATGTTTTCACCGGTGTACGAACCGGCTTCGGGAATCGGATTCTTTGTATCCTGCGGATCAGACAGAGGACTTTGCGTTGACAATCGAGCTCCGGATGGCGGCGTTGGTTGGAGTGCGCTTCGACAGGGTGGAAGTACCCGTAAGCCCGGGAGTTAACGCCGCCTGAAAGGGAAGTTCCCTGGCCATAATTTTACCACGCCGACACTGTGAATTCCGGGCGGCCAAAAGCCCTCTATCCCCGCGCCAATTCAGGGGAATTCGCTCTCTTTTGGGACTGCTGTGGAGTTCCACCGAGCCAGGATTGCAGCAGCCAGTAGCCCACTGCCCAGAGGAGCAGGCCCAGCGCGATCCGCTGACCCAGCCCCGGCACCAGCAGAATCCACGGTAAGGCCAGATGCACAGCCAGCACACCCACGCTCGCAGCGGCCTGCTGCGTGGTCAGAGAGGGTTGCGTGAACTCATCCAACAGCCGAGGCACTGCGACGAGAAACAGTGGCCACGCGTACTGCATCAGGTGCCCGAAGCCTGCGCCGAGAACCGGGGCCAGCAGGAAGCTGACCCCGCCATACAGCAGAGCGAACCGGAGCAGCACGCTGCGCCCTTGCCAGTGGCGATGGCGCCACCAGAGGACCGCCGCCATCAACGGCAACACTCCGAAGAGACGCAGAGTGTTGTCGACCGCCGCCAGTTGCTGCAGCCATGAGAAGCCGCAGATGCCGACGGCGTGCACGGGGCCAAGGTGCAGTGGAGTGCTCCAGACGGGAACGCGGCATAGCTCGGGGTTGGCGTCGCTCCAGGGGATGATGCCGAGCACGTTGCGGAGGAAGTTCCACGGCACCTTGGCGAAGACGTAGATGACCTCGGGCAGGTGCTCGACGTTGGGTTGGCTGCCCGCGTTGAGCCGCGAGACGATCAGCGTGCCGACCACAGCCGACGCGACTGCCACGGCCGCGTACAACCAGCGGCGCGGCTGCGGCCAGCGCGCCCAGCCAGCCAGTATGAAGCAGACCAGCGTGAGCGATGCGCTCTCGCGCGAGAGCATCAGTGGGAGCATTATGAGGGCTGCAGCAAGCCAGAGTTCCCGCTCAAGCAGCACAAGAAGCGCCGCCAGCAGAGCCGCGTACCAGAGGTCTGGCAGCACGAGGTACTGCACGAGCAGCGGCCAGCTTGCCACGAGCACCAGCGCGGCCAGCATCCAGCGCGGGGCGAGTGTCTGCAGTGCGAGCCAGACTGTCGCCGCCAGCGCGAAGACCAGCGACAAGGTTGCCTCCGCGAGAAACCCGGCGTGCAGGTCGCCGCCGGGTAGACGCCCCAGTAGAGCCGCCACACGCGCGCCGAGCTGTCTGGAAGCAAACGGCTGCATCACCGTATGCCCTGCGGCGAGCTTCAGATAGTGAAAGGAATCCGGTGCATGAAAGACCGCACTGAGCGGGGCGATGGACAATACTACGGCCAGAGCAACCCCAACACCCAAGAGCACCACAACCGTTAGCGCAAGCCAGCGGGCCGGACCGCGCCAGGCGCACAGTGGCTGCGTCAGCACATGGAGCAGCTTTGCCGCTCCACCTTCGCCCCTG
Organism: Granulicella sp. 5B5; assembly: GCF_014083945.1. Taxonomy (GTDB): domain Bacteria; phylum Acidobacteriota; class Terriglobia; order Terriglobales; family Acidobacteriaceae; genus Granulicella. Next base: position 1,739,910 of record NZ_CP046444.1, read on the forward strand.
CCTTCGATCGCCACTTTCGGCATGCTGTCCCCGGCCGCCTCGGCTTTGGCGGCCGCGCGCCTTCTTGTTATACCGTCTCTCCCATCATCAACGAGATCGACAGCCCCACGCGAGAGCGCGCAGCCGGGGACAGTTCGCCAGGCTTTTAGTCCGGGGCGGAGTACACCAAAGGCTCCTCTGCCACCGGGGGAGGCAGCTTCTCAGCTAGTACGAGTTCATAGAAGACTCCGGCGACTGCGCCGCCGACCAGCGGAGCCAGCCAGAAGAGCCACAGTTGCGCCAGTGCCCAGCTTCCGCCAGCAGTCGCTGCCATAATCGCCGGGCCGGTGGACCGCGCCGGGTTCACCGACAGGTTCGTTACCGGGATGCCGATGAGGTGGATCAGCGTGAGGCAGAGCCCGATCGCCAGCGGTGCAAAGCCCTTGGCGGCACGCTCGTCGGTCGTGCCGAGGATCACCATGAGGAAGAAGAACGTCAGCACGAACTCCGCCACAGCGCAGGCCAGCAAGCTATAGCCGCCGGGTGAGTGCAACCCGTAGCCGTTGGAAGCAAAGCCGCCGACCTCGAACCCAGGCTTGCCGCTCGCGATGACATACAGCACACCTGCCGCCGCTATCCCGCCAAGCACCTGCGATACCCAGTACGGCAGGACCTCCTTGGCCGGAAACCGCTTCCCTGCCACGAGGCCGATCGTTACCGCCGGGTTCAGGTGGCAGCCTGAGATGTGGCCGATGGCATAGGCCATCGTCAGCAATGTCAGCCCGAAGGCCAGCGCCACGCCCGCGAACCCGATTCCAAGTTGGGGAAACGCCGCCGCCAGGATCGCCGCTCCGCAGCCGCCAAAGACCAGCCAGAACGTCCCAAAGAACTCCGCTATACACCGCCGAGACAGTGAAACTTCCATACTTCCTCCTTGTTCGTAAACACTCAGCATTGAGCCCGAAGAACGCAGACAGTCTACCTTCAGGCGGACGCCAGCACGAGGGGGGATTTGACACGCCCCCCGCATCCATTTAGAGCCTCCTGTATTCATCCGCTTTTCAATGTATTGCTTGCCCATGGCCCTTCCTGCGTTTGCCCGGCAGTTCCGTAATGGCACACGTGTACCTCTCCGGCCCTCTCGTACTTCGTTGTCCAGCGTCTCCTCGCAGCACGATCTCCATTACCCCGAAGGAATCCGCATGACACAGCCGAAGCAGTCTATCCTCAAGCGTCTCGTCGCCGTCCTTGCCCTCGCCGCGCTCATGCTACCCGCTGTCCCGGCACCGGCGCAGTCCACCTCGCCGACACCCGAACAGGCCGCCGCGCTCAAGCAGGAGATCCTCGCGAAGGTCGATAGCAACGCTAAGCTTATCCAGGTGATGATCGACACCCTGTACAGCTTCAGTGAGCTCGGCTTTCAGGAGTTCGAGACCTCGAAGTACCTCTCAAACCTGCTGGAGAAGAACGGCTTCAAGGTCGAGCGCGGGATCTCCGGGATTCCAACGGCTTATATGGCCACGTGGTCGAACGGCAGCGGCGGGCCGGTGATCGCGCTGGGGTCGGACATCGACTGCATTCCGCAGGCCTCGCAAAAGCCGGGTGTCGCCTACCATGACCCGATTGTGCCCGGTGCGCCTGGGCACGGCGAGGGGCACAACTCCGGTAACGCGGTGAACATAGTCGCAGCGCTTGCGGTGAAGGACATCATGATCAAGGACCACATCCCGGGCACGATCAAGATCTGGGATGGCGTGGCTGAAGAGCTGCTCGGCAGCAAGGCGTACTACGTACGGGATGGCTACTTCAAGGGCATTGATGCGGTGCTGTTCTCGCACGTCGGCGACAACCTCGGGGCCTCCTACGGTGGCAACTCCACCAACGGGTTGGTCAGCGTGCAGTACCACTTCCACGGTGAGCCCGCGCATGCCGCCGCGGCTCCGTGGCGCGGGCGCAGTGCGCTCGACGCGGTAGAGCTGATGGATGTGGGCTGGAACTTCCGCCGCGAGCATCTGCGGCTGCAGCAGCGCTCGCACTATGTGATCTCCGACGGCGGCGACCAGCCCAATGTCGTGCCCGCATCCGCCTCCGTCTGGTACTACTTCCGCGAAGCCGACTATGAGCACATCAAAGGGCTGTGGGAGACGGGCGACCACATGGCCAACGGGGCCTCCCAGATGACCGACACCACGTGGGACTCGACGTTGATCGGCACTGCGTGGCCCGGCTTCTTCAATAAGCCGATTGCCGAGGAAACCACTGCCAACGCCAAGCTCGTTGGCCTGCCGAAGTGGTCGAATGACGATGAGACACTCGCCAAGGCGCTGCAACACGAGCTGAAGGTGCCGGAGAAAGGTCTCGCCGATAAGCTGGACGAGCTAAAGACGCCCAAGGAGGCTGCCGATTACTACGGTGGCGGCTCGGATGACATTGGCGATATCAGCTGGAACGTGCCGACCATCGTGCTGCGCTATCCGTCGAACATCCCGAACCTGCCCGGCCATAGCTGGGCGAACGGAATCGCCATGGCTACGCCCATCGCACACAAAGGCGCTGTCGCTGGAGCCAAGGTGCAGGCGCTGACGCTCTTTGACCTGATGACAGAGCCGAAGCTCCTCGCCGACGCGAAGGCCTACTTCGTCGAGAACCAGACCACCAAGGACGCCCACTACATCCCGTTTCTGCGGGCGACGGACAAGCCATCGATCTTCCTCAATAAGGCAATCATGGACAAGTACCGGCCGGAGCTGAAGAAGTACTACTACGACGCGTCGAAGTATCCGACGTATCTCGACCAGCTGGGCATTAAGTATCCGACCATCCGCACCGCATCAACCCCTGCGCCTGCCGCCACAGGCGAAGGCAATGGCAGCGGCGAAGCGCAATAACCACTACGCCTCGCTGCCGACGGAGACGTTGGCAGCGAGGGGCATCTACTCCGCTGTTTTGAGCAGCAGGTCGGCGACCGCTGCGGCCTCGCGCGCCGCCTGGACCTCATGCACGCGCAGGATGTGTGCTCCGAAGAGCACTGCCGCCGTATGCGCGGCGATGGTCGCGCTGCGCCGTGCATCGGCAGTGCTAAGGCCCTCAGGCTGAACCGACCGCACCGCCTCGCCGAGGAAGCTCTTGCGGGAGAGGCCGATCAGCAGCGGCCGTCCCAGCTGGTTCAGCCGGCCCAGTTGGGCGAGCAGGGCGAAGTTTTCCACGCCGCGCTTGCCGAAGCCGAACCCCGGATCGACGACGATGCGCTCGGTGGCAATGCCGGCGGCCTCGCCCAGCGCCACACCCTCACACAGGCCACCGAAGATTGCCGGAATCACCTCGTCACGGCTCATTGGGCCCTGCGCCAGCCACTCCCGCGGGCGGCCGCGGGTGTGCATCAGGATGAGCCCGCAGTCCGACTGCGCGACTGCCACGCCCATCGCGCCGTCCCACGTGAGTCCGGAGACATCGTTGACGATCTCGGCACCCTGCTTCGCTACCGCCGTCGCTGTCGCTGCATGGTAGGTGTCGACGGAGACGATTGCATCCGGGCGGGCCTGACGCAGGCCTTCCAGCACGGGCAGCAGCCGCGCCTGCTCCTCATCCGCGGTGAGCGGCGTGGCGTTGGGGCGCGTGGACTCCGCACCGAGGTCGAGGATGTCCGCCCCGGCGTCATGCGCTGCCACGGCGGCTGCCACGGCGACTCTTGCCCCCGCGGCCTCAAGCCCGGGCGTCAGCAGGCCGTCGCCGGAAAAGCTGTCCGGCGTGACGTTCAGGATCGCCATGACGAGCGTACGTTCACCCAGCGTCAGCCTGCGCGAACGCAGCTGCCATTCGTAGCGGGGGCGGGGTCTCAGTCGATGCATCCCAGTGCGTTCCTCGGAGTGCGGCAGGACTGTCGTTGCGGTTGCGGCGTGGACTTCCATCGCCGTCATTGTAGACTTGCGCCCATGCGGACAAAGTTCTCCACAGCCCTTCCCGTCCTGGCCATGGGCCTGCTTCTTGCCGGGATGAAAGTATCACCGGTCGCCGCGCAAACGCCAGCGCCGGCCAGCAATAATGCGGCTCCTGCCTACCCAACGGGTACAGAAACGTCGCTCGGCGAACGGATCGCGGCCATCCTCGCGGACCCCGCGGTCGCCCGCGCGCACTGGGGGATCGCCGTGACCACGCTCGAAGGCGTTCCGCTCTACGGACGTGATGAGGCCCAATTTTTCCGGCCTGCTTCCAACGCCAAACTCTTCACCACGGCCGCGGCCATGCAGCTGCTCGGCCCAGAGACCACCGTGCCGACCGAGGTCATCGGCGACACTCTGACCACCGACGGCACCGTGCCGGGCGACATCTGGTTGCGCAGCGATGGAGACGCCAACCTCTCCGGCGTGGCCTTTCCGTATGTGCCCGTCGCCGGCGAGTCTGGGCCGCCCGCTGACCCGCTGAAGGCCATCGACGACCTCGCCAGCCAGGTCGCGGCGCATGGCGTGCGGCGTGTCTCCGGCAATGTGGTTGCCGACGATACGCAGTGGACGTGGGAGCCCTATCCTGACTCCTGGGCCATCGACGACATGCTGTGGGACTATGGCGCGCCGGTCTCGTCGCTCAGCGTGAATGACAGCACGATTGCCCTTACCGTCCATCCCGGCATGCACGTGGGCGATGCGGTGACGGTCACGCAATCACCGGATGTTGGCTTCTATACCCTCGATGTGCAGGCTACGACCAGCGCTGCCAAGACGCAGACGCGCATCCACATCGACCGCGCAGTCGGCTCGCGCACTGTGTTGATCACCGGCGAGATCGCGATGGGTGGCAAGGACGTAGAGCAACTCGCTGTCAGTGATCCGCCGCTCTTCGCGGCACAGGCGCTGCGGTCGCGGTTGCTGGCCCACGGCGTCGAGGTGGAAGGTGTGGCGCGCGCCGCGGAGCGTGCCTCGACGGTGCTGGACAGCTTCAGCCGCCAAGCGCACGAGCCGGTGCCTGACCTGCCTGGGCCTGGCATGCCGCTGCACACTGTCTCCGAGGTGTGCAACGACGGCTGCGGCATGGTGCTTGCGCGACGCGTCTCGCCGCCGCTGGCGCAGGATGTGCTGTACACGCTGAAGGAGTCGCAGAACCTGCACGCGGAGCAGTTGCTGCACCGGCTGGGCCGCGTTTATGGCCGCGAGGCCTCCGGTGCGCAGGGTGCGCGTGTGGTCCGCCAGTTCCTGCTCAACGCCGGGCTCGATGGCAACGACTTCATCTTCTACGACGGTTCAGGGTTGAGCGACCATGACCTGGTGACGCCGCGCGCCACGGCAATGCTGCTGGCCTATGCCGCGCGGCAGAGCTGGTTCTCGCTGTGGAAGGAGTCGCTGCCCATTGGGGGCGTGGATGGCACACTCGCCAGCCGCTTCAAGGAGCCGCCGCTGAAGGGCCATATCTTCGCCAAGACGGGCACACTGGGCGAGTCCCGGGGGCTTTCCGGCTACCTGGACTGCGCCAGCGGCAGGCAGGTCATCTTCTCGGTGTTCGTGGACAACCACATGCCCGGTGTCTCCGCCGATCGCAGCGCGATGGACAAGATCGTCGCGGCGATTGCGGCGAGCGAGTAGTGCGCCTCTACAACGCGGAGTTCTTCTTGATGAACTCCCGCAGCGCCGCGTTCTGCTCAAGTGCCTTGGTGACGCCGGTGTCGAGCATGCGCAGCCATTCCGCGGCAGGGCCTTTCAGGTCGGCCATGCCCAGCAGGTAGCTGGTCTGCACGATCACCTCGAGGGAGTTCGAGAGCTCGTGCGCGATACGCCGGATCTCCAGCGCGGTCTGTTCGGGGATGAGCTGCGACGTAGGGGGGTTGGGTTCCGTCATAGTGTTCTGCTTAGGGCCTCAGGATACTGGGACGAGAGACGTACGCGGCCAGATTCGTGGAGTGTATCGCGACGGACACCAAACGCGCGCCCTGGGCAGGCAATCCGGGTTGGGCTATTCAGGTTGGTGGCGGCATCCATGGTCTGTTACACTAAGTTCTCACGAAGCAGGTGTCCCGGCTGGTTACGACCGCGGTGCGCTGAAGTGAGCCGAAGTGGCGGAATTGGCAGACGCGCATGGTTCAGGTCCATGTACTCGCAAGGGTGTGAAGGTTCGAGTCCTTTCTTCGGCACCAGATTTCAGGTATTGCAAGGCCCGCCTTCGAGCGGGCTTTGTTGTGTCTGGATCAGACGCCCTGTCCTGATTTTCTGGATGTAGCGGAAAGTTACCTATCTGCCGGGCGGCTGCCGTGTGTAGGATGGCGGGCAGGAGACCTTTCCCTTTGAACCAGATACGGATTGCAGCACTCGTCTTTGGAGTGGCCCTGACGGCCATGCCCGCGGCCAGTCGGCCCGCGTTCGCGCAGCAGCCTGCCGCCGCGCAGCCGCTGACCGCAATGCCCTACTCGCCTTCGCTCGACCTGACCAACATGGACAAGACGGTCGATCCCTGCGTGGACTTCTACAAGTACAGCTGCGGCGGCTGGCAGAAGAACAACCCGATCCCGCCGGACCAGGCGACCTGGGACGTCTACGCCAAGCTGGCGAATGAGAACCAGCAGTTTCTGTGGGGCATCCTGGAGCAGGACGCCAAGCCCAGCCCGACACGCACGCCGGTGCAGCAGAAGGTCGGCGACTACTTCGCCGCCTGCATGGCGACCGATGCGATCGACAAGGTGAGCGACGATCCGGTGCGCATCTCGATTGCGCGCGTGCAGAACCTTGGCTCGCGCGAGGAGCTGGCCGCGGAGATCACGAGGCTGCATCGCAGCAGCCTCGGTACGTTCTTCTTCAATACCGGCACGGAGCAGGATGCGGCCGATGCCGCGACGATCATCGTGGGCATCGGCGGCGGCGGCCTGGGCCTGCCCGACCGCGACTACTACCTGAAGACCGACGCCAAGAGCGTGAAGCTGCGCGAGCAGTACGTCGAGTACATGAAGCAGGTGCTGGGCCTGCTGGGGGAAAACCCGGACCAGGCGGCAGCCGATGCCCAGGCGACGATGCGCATTGAGACCAATCTGGCCGAGGCGCAGTTGACCCGCGTGCAGCGCCGCGATCCGCACAACATCTACCACAAGATGACGCTGGAGCAGCTACAGGCGCTGGCCCCGGCGATCGACTGGAAGAACTACTTCACGCTGCAGGGCGCACGCAATGTCGGGTCCCTGAATGTGTCGCAACCGGCGTTTCTGAAGGCGATGAACACGGAGCTGACGACTGAGCCGCTGCCCGCGCTGAAGGCCTACCTGATCTTCCACGAGATCACCGCCGCGGCGCCGTACCTCTCCAAGCCCTATGCCGACGCCAACTTTGGGTTCTACTCGACCACGCTGCGTGGCATCCCGGTAGAGCCGCCGCGCTGGAAGACCTGCACGCGGCAGGTGGACCGCTTCCTCGGAGAGGCGCTGGGGCAGGAGTTCGTCGCACGCACCTTCTCGCCGCAGATGAAGGCCAAGACGCAGCTGATGACCACGCAGATTGAGCAGGCGATGCAGCAGGAGATCGAGGGCCTGACCTGGATGAGCCCAGCCACCAAGCAGGAGGCGCTGCGCAAGCTGCACGCCATCCGCAACAAGATCGGCTACCCCGAGACGTGGCGCGACTACAGCTCGCTGACCATCAAGCCGGATGACTACTACGGCAATGTGCTGCGTTCCGAGCAGTTCGAGGAGTACCGCCAATGGCATAAGCTGGGCAAACCGGTGGACAAGAACGAGTGGGGCATGACTCCGCCGACGGTGAACGCCTACTTCGACCCGCAGATGAACGACATCAACTTCCCTGCCGGTGTGCTGCAGCCACCGCTGTATGACCCCAAGATGGATGAGGCGCCGAACTACGGCAACACGGGGGCGACCATCGGGCATGAGCTGACGCACGCCTTTGACGACGAAGGCCGCCAGTTCGACGCGGAGGGCAACCTGCGTGACTGGTGGACTCCGGCGGATGCCAAAGGCTTTGAGGAACGCATCGACTGCCAGCGTAACCAGTACGCGGGCTACGTGGTGGTCGACGACATCCACATCAACAGCAAGCTGACCAGTGGCGAGGACGTCGCCGACCTGGGCGGCACGCTGCTGGCGTACATCGCCTGGAAGAAGCAAACAGAAGGCCAGAAGCTGCCGAACGCGGATGGCTTCACGCCGGACCAGAGGTTCTTCGTCGGGATGGCGCAGTGGGCGTGCGAGAACGCACGACCCGAGGATCTGCGGCTGCATGCGGCGACTGACCCGCACTCACCGGGGTTTGCGCGCATCAATGGCGTGGTGTCGAACATGCCGCAGTTCCAGAAGGCGTTCGGCTGCAAGGTTGGGCAGCCGATGGTGCATACGCCGAGTTGCAAGGTCTGGTAGGCGCAAACCGCTGTATCGGTCGAGGAGAGGCTTCGGCTTCTCCTCGATTTGTTTTGGGGCCGATTTGGATACCCCTCCCCCCCCTCCCTATGTAGCGGAGGCATCCAGCAGAATCAGTGACTTACGGGGTTATCCCGGAGGTAAGTGGCTGATTCTTTATATGGTTGCGGGTATGATATGGGAAACAAAGGGGATAGTGGGTAGAGGATAGCGGATAGAGCGGCCGGGGCGGGTTTGCTGCTTTCAGTTGCCAGTTTGCCAGTTACCCAGTGAGCCAGTTTTCTTCCCTGCTTCCAGTATAGAGGGTGGAGGCGGGAAATGAATTTTTGTTTGGCGACTTTAAGTCTTTTGGAGTGTTGGAGTTGCGGTGCTGAAAGAAGGTTTAGGGCTTGACAGCATTGGTGTGGGCGCGATGATCGCACTGAAAATGACAAAAAGTTCATACATAGGCGACTGATTCGGTCTTAGATCATGTAAAGTCTCAATTGGAGACCAAACCTGTCGCATATCTGCACTGCTATATAGGACTATTTTAGTCGCTATTTGTGGAGTGCGCGACACCTTCGGTCATCCGGAAGATTCAGGACCAGAAGACTTAGGACCAAGGAGAGGGCAAGGACATGACGGTACGAAAGACTCAGCGGACAAAGCGCGGCGTGCGGCTGGTGGCGTTGGCAACGGTAGCAGCCTACGGAGCATTGGGCAGGATGGATGCGCTGGCGCAGCAGTCGGCGGGCGATGCAAAGAGCAGCCCCGCCACGGCACAGCTGCCGGTGTACCGATTCCGGATCGATGCCGGCCCCCTGGATGAGGCGCTGGATGCCTTCCATGCGCAGAGCGGAGTGAAGCTCGACCTGGAGGTCCCGCTGGAGAGGCTGGCGACGTTGAAGAGCGCGGGCGTGGCGGGGCTGTACAGCAATGAGGTGGCGCTGAAGCAGCTGCTGAAGGGGACGGGGTTCAGCTACACGTTCGAGGGGCCCGGAGTGGTGTCGATCGGGCTGCGGTCGTCGGAGTCGGTGGATGTGACGACATCGGTGGCTACATTGTCGATGCAGCAGTTCACCGAGCCCCTTCTGGATACGGCGCAGACGGTGACTTCCGTGCCGACATTTGTGCTGCAGGACGAAGCGGCGACCACGCTGCGCGATGGGCTTCGCAACGTTCCGGGCATCAGCATGGCGGCGGGCGAAGGCGGATCGCAGGGCGATACGCTGACGATCCGCGGCTTCAATGCGCGCAATGACATCTTCCTGGACGGCATTCGAGACTTCGGCAGCTACTATCGCGACGCGTTCGACTACCAGAGCATCGACGTGCTGGAAGGCCCGGCGGGCGTGGAGTTCGGCCGCGGCTCCACGGGCGGCGTGGTGAACCAGGAGTCGAAGCAGCCTGAGCTGACGGAGTTCGTTCATGGCACGGCGCAGTTCGGCACCAACCTGATGCGTCGCGTGACGGCGGACGTGAACGAGCCGCTGCAAAACCTTGGCGAAGGCGCTGCCTTCCGGGTGAACGTGGTGGGCACACAGAGCAAGGTTGCCGAACGCGATATCACCGAGGTGCGCCGGTTCGGCATAGCACCTGCTTTAGAGTTCGGCCTGAATACGCCGACGCGCTACATGATCCAGTACCTGCACGAGTCAGAGAATACGACGCCGGATTACGGCTTCCCTTACTTTGGCGCGGCGATTATTCCTGGCGTGAACCGCAGGACCTATTACGGCTTTGCCGCGGACAACTACCTGCGCACCAATCCGGATGTGGTTACAGGCAAGGTGGAGCACGATCTGAACAGCCACATCGTAGTGCGCAATATTCTGCGCTGGGCGAACTACCCCCGCGATGTGCGCATCACCGAGCCGCAGATCAACACAACGGCTGTGCTGAAGAACCCGACCGCCGTTGGAGGGGTTGGGACGGCAACGTGCGACCCGACGATTCCGAACAGCCCGACGGCAACCGGAGCGACGATTGCCTGCTATCCGACGACGACGCCTGTTACTTCGCTACAGGTGAAGCGCAACCAGCTTACGTCGCAGAGCACGGAAGACATGCTGTGGGACCAGGTGAGCCTGCAGGGCACGTTGAAGGTGCTCGGCATCACGAACGATGGGCTCATCATCATCGAGGGCGGCCGCGAGCGGTCCGATCCTCTTCGTAACTCGTACACGATGCCGTATGTTTCGGCGGTGAACCCGAACCCTTACGATCCGTTCCAGCCTGTGTTTTCGTATCCCGGTGTACGCACGTATGTTTCGTCGCAGTCGTACGGCATCGGGTTCAACGACACGCTGCATCTGCGCGACTGGCTGTTGGTTTCGGGCGGCGTGCGGTTCGATTACTTCAATACGAACTCGCACAATGCCGCGAACCCGGCGGCGTTGCCCACACCCACAGCCGCAGCCGTGGCGAACCGTCTGGACAAGCAACCGGATTATCGCGCCTCCGTGGTCGTGAAACCGAAGCCGGAAGGCAGCGTGTACTTCGACTGGGGCACGTCGTTCGATCCCTCGGCTGAGTCGCTTTCACTGAGCGGCAACAATGCGACTGCGGCTCCGGAAGAGAACGAGACCTATGAGGTAGGCGCGAAGTGGGACTTCTTCCGCGACCGGCTGAACCTGAACGGGAGCGTCTTCCGGACGGAGAAGGACAACGCGCATGAGACAGACCCGAACAACTCCAACAACACGATTACCGTGGGCACATACCTGATCCGCGGCGCGCAGATTGGAGCGCTGGGACACCTGCCCCAACACTTCGACCTGGTGGTGGGGTATGCCTTCCTGAACAGCGAGCTGGAGAACTCGGTCCTAAATGCTTCGCCGTTCAACGCGATCAATATGGCGCTGATTGCGCTGAACGATCCGCGCGCGAACACGGCACCGTACTTCATCAAGCCGAACGGCTATCCGATTGCGAACGTGCCGAAGAACAGCGGCAACCTGTTCCTGACACACGCTCTCTGGAAAGGCTTCGTCGGCGGTTTCGGGACGAACTATACGGCGGCGCGGCGTGCGAGCTCGGGTGCGCTGATCGGCGTGTACAACCAGGTTGGGCCGGTTGATGTGGCGACGGTGCCGCTGGTGGCGAAGGCGATTCCCGGCTACTGGATTTACAGTGCGATGATCCGGCGTCCTGTTACGGAAAAGATCGACTTCCAGGTGAACATCAATAACCTCGCGAACAAGTTCTACATCGATGAGCCGCATCCGAACCACCTGGTTCCGGGCGAAGGCTTGAACGCGCAGTTCGGTTTCAACTACAAGTGGTAAGTGCAGGTGAAGACAGTAGACAGTAGGAAGTAGACAGAAGGCGGGTCCTGTTAGCGATGTTGCCAATGGGGCCCGCCGCAGTTCCAGGAGTGTAGCGATGCTGATCGTTGTGCCAGAGGTTTTTTCGAAGGAACGTGTGCGTGAGATTCGCGCGGCGCTGGATGCCGCGGAGTGGGTTGATGGCAAGGTGACTGCGGGCCATCAATCGGCGCAGACGAAGTTCAACTCGCAGATTCCCGAAAACAGCCCCGTTGCCAAACAGATTGGCGAGTTGATCCTGCAGGCGCTGGGGACGAACCCGCTGTTCCGTTCCGCAGCCTTGCCGCTGCGGGTGTTTCCTCCGCTGTTCAATCGCTACGCGGGCGGGCAGACGTTCGGAACGCATGTGGACAATGCGATCCGAACGCACGGACCTACGGGCGGGCGTATCCGCACGGACCTTAGCTGCACGCTGTTCTTTTCGGAGCCGGAGGAGTATGACGGCGGCGAACTGGTGGTGGAAGACACGTACGGCTCGAAGAGCGTAAAGCTTCCGGCAGGCGATATGGTGCTGTATCCGTCAACGAGCCTGCACCATGTGACGCCTGTCACCCGCGGAGCGCGCGTGTCGAGCTTCTTCTGGCTGCAGAGCATGATCCGGCAGGACGCACAGCGGACGCTGCTGTTCGATTTGGATGAGTCGATCCAGCGGCTGGCGGGAGGTGCACAAGCCGAGGATGCCGAAGTGAAGAAGACGACAGTGCAGCTGACCGGGGTGTACCACAACCTGTTGCGGCAGTGGGCGGAGATGTAGAGAGGCAGGGAGTTGGGAATGGGGAGTAGGGAGTAGCGGGCGGCGATTTGAGGCAAGGGTGGGGTGTCGGTTAGTCTGGTAGAGACAGTTCTGACACCCCAAGGAGGAAGCAGCGATGAGCGTACACCATCATGAAAAGCCGAAGTGGATCGATACGTGGTGGCCGCTGTTGTTGATCCTGTTTGCGTGCACGGGGATTACGACGTTCATCTTGTTTCATCCCGTCTGGTAAGAGGCTCGAACGACAAGGCGAATAGCCCGCGGAGATGACTCCGTGGGCTGTTGCTGTTTAAATCAGCGCCTGTGTACCTTGGCGCTGGGCGCGGGTGGCGGGTAGTTGGGTCTGCGGCGGGGGGCCTTTTCGATGGCCGGCTCGGATTTGACCAGAGTGGGGTCGATGATGCGATGGGTTTCCACGGCGTCGGCGAGGGCGTATTTGAGCGTTTCGATTCCCTCGCCCGTGACGGCGCTGATCTGGTAGAGCGGCAGCTTTTTGCGCTTGGCGAAGGTGGTGAGCTTCTTGAGTTTGTTGGGGTTGGCGGAGTCAATCTTGGACGCGACGAGGATCGTTGGCTTGGCCGCGAGGGTTGGGTCGAAGCTCTTGAGCTCGGCGGTGATGACGTTGTAGTTGGCGACTGGGTCGGCGGTCTCGCCCGGCGCGAGGTCGGCTTCGGCGGCGATGGCGGTGTCCGAGACATCGACGAGGTGGCAGAGGACACTGGTGCGTTCGATGTGCTTGAGGAACTGGATGCCGAGGCCTGCGCCGAGGTGCGCGCCTTCGATGAGGCCAGGCATGTCGGCGACGGTGAAGCTGCGCTCGAAGGGAGCGTCGCCGATCTGGACGACACCGAGGTTCGGCTCGAGCGTAGTGAAGGCGTAGTTGGCGATCTTGGGCTTAGCAGCGGAGAGGCGTGAGATGAGCGTGGACTTGCCGACGTTGGGGAAGCCGACGAGGCCTACGTCTGCGAGCAGACGGAGCTCTAGGCGGTAGTTGCGGGCCTCACCGGGGCGGCCGAGTTCGTGCTCGCGCGGGGCCTGATGGGTGCTGGTGGCGAAGTGCTGGTTGCCGCGGCCGCCACGGCCGCCGCGGGCGATGACGAGCTCGTCGTCGGGGCGGGCGAAGTCGTGGATCAGCTCGCCGGTGTCGTCGTCGTAGAGCAAGGTGCCGACGGGGACGTTGAGGATGGTGTGCTCGCCGGCGGCGCCGGACATGTTGGAGCCGAGGCCATGGCCGCCGCGCTCGGACTTCCACTCCGGATTGAAGCGGAAGTGGACGAGGGTGTTGTGGGAGAGCGAGCTGCGCATGAGGATGTCGCCGCCATGGCCGCCGTCGCCGCCGGAGGGACCACCCCGGGGGACGAACTTTTCGCGACGGAAGGCCATACAGCCATTGCCGCCGTCGCCGGCCTTGATGCGGATTCGTGCTTCATCGATAAACATGTACGGGTTTCGTCCTCACTGCGCGGAACTGCACTATTAAGTGTACAGACCTCGGATGCCGACTTGAAATTCGCGGAGATTTCATCGGCTAGACGGCCTGCATGCAAGAACTACGCAGCTTTTGCGTGTGTCCGCTGCTAAGATGACCGTATAGACAGACTTCCCAGAACCTCTGCTTACGAGCTGGTCGCCGACGCTGTTACAGAGAACCAGCCAGGCGAGAGGGTTCCTGACCATGGCACCGAGAGTTTACCGGGCCTGAGGTCAAACCGCTCTGGGGTGACGATGAAGAACGGACAACTCAGGAGACGTATATGACGCGAACAAACATCTTCCGGAAGGCAGCCCTATTTTTTGCAGTGGCGCTGCTCACCGGCTCCGCTTTTGCCCAGTCAACGACGCAGGGTGCCATCACAGGAACCGTGGAAGATTCTACGGGGGCGGCGATTCCCAGCGCCACGATCACGATTCACAATAACGGCACGAACGCGGAGCTGCACCTGACGGCGGACGCGAGCGGCGTATTTAACGCGCCACTGTTGGAGCCCGGAACCTATACGGTGAGCGTGACAGCGTCCGGCTTCAGCAACTACAAGGCGACCACGGTGGTGGTGCAGGTTGGCCAATCCACGACCATGGAGCCGCACCTGGCAGCAGGCGGCAGCAGTGAAGTGGTCGAAGTGACGTCAGAGACCCCGGTGCTCAACTTCGAGTCGCCTGACTTCTCGACGAACTTGAACCAGCAGGCGTTGGCGAACATTCCCATCAACAACCGTCGCTGGTCGGCGCTGGCCCTGACAACCCCGGGTGTTGTGTCGGACTCGAACGGCTTCGGTCTGATCAGCGTTCGCGGCGTCAGCCCCATCTTGAACAACGTCCTGATCGACGGTGCGGACGACAACCAGGCGTACTACGCGGAAGAGCGCGGAAGAACCCGCGAAGCTTATTCGACCTCCGGCAGCTCGGTGCGCGAGTTCGCGGTGAATACGGGCGTCTATGGTGCGGAGTATGGCCGCGCAGCAGGTGCGGTGATCAACTCTGTGACCAAGAGCGGCACCAACGATCTGCACGGCGAGGCATACTTCTACGATCGCGAGAGCAAGTGGAACGCTTATAACGACTTCACCAAGTTGAGTGTGTTAACGACAGGCCAGTATGTATCGACGCCACTGAAGCCGGAAGACCTGCGCAAGATCTATGGCTTCACCGTTGGCGGCCCGATCATCAAGGACAAGCTGTTCTGGATGTATACGTTCGACGAGCACCACCGGGCATTCCCAGGTATCGCAATCCCGAACTCGCCTTCGACTTTCTATACTCTGCCGAACGCAACGCTGCCGACCGGCGTTACCTGCGCGAACACGGGCAATGGTTTGCTGACGGGAACCGATTCGAATGCAATCGACCCCCAGGTCTGCCTGCTTGCAGCGCGCCAGGGCGAGTCGTATGCAGCGGCAGCCGCGCAGTGGACCGCGGGCATCGCTTCGCTCAACAGCGACCTGGGCACCGTGCCGCGCTTTGGCAACCAGGAGATCAACACGCCGAAACTGGATTGGCAGATCAATGATAAAGAGCGCGTGAGCTTCCTGTATCACCGCCTGCGGTGGGACTCGCCGGGTGGCGTTCAGACCGGCGCAGCCCTGGACTATGGTGTGGACTCGTGGGGCAACGACTTCGTAAAGCTGGACTACGGCTTGACGAAGCTGACCAGCATCATCCGTTCCAACATGAGCAACGAGTTGCTGTATCAGTACTCGCGCGAGTTGAACGATGAGAGCCAGCAGCCTTACAGCCAATACACTCTCAACAACCTCATCGGCTCGGGGGCTTCGGCCGGCAACGCGGTGCAGGTTGGGTTGGACACGAGCGTGTTCGCCAACATCGGCTCGGAGTATTATGGCTATCGCAAGGCACTCCCAGATGAGCGTAAGTGGCAGGTAGGCGATGTGCTCCATATCCAGAAGGGCAATCACAACATCGCTGTCGGCGGTGACGGGTTACGGAACGCTGACCTCATCAACAATACCTACGAGAGCAACGGAAGCTATAGCTACAGCTATCTCGGCAACTACTTCAACGATCTTCTGAACGCGAAGGCTGGAAAGGGCGGCAGCTGCGGTTCGCAGTCGGGTCAGAATCCCACCGCTACAGGCACGCAGACCGGTTGGACCGGCACGCTCCAGTGCTATGGCACCTTCTATCAGGGTTTCGGCAATCCTGTGTTCGGGATCGCAACGACGGACTACAGCATGTTCGGCCAGGATAACTGGAAGGCGATGCCGCGTCTGACGCTGGAACTCGGCCTTCGCTACGACTATGAGTTTCTTCCTTCACCGCAGTCGAACCTCACCACGGCGGCGACGGGCTTTACGCCTTACGCGCAGCTAAACAACCATCCGAGCGACAAGAACAACCTTGGTGCTCGCCTTGGTTTCTCCTTCGATGTGTTTGGAACAGGCAAGACGGTGTTGCGCGGCGGTTACGGCATGTTCTACGGCCGCATAACGAACGGCGTTCTGCTGAACGTTTTGCTGAACACTGGTAGTCCGAACGGCCAGTACACCACAAGCGTGAAGCCGACCTACACATCGCCGGCTCCCCCCACTCTGCCGAACATCCTTACGGGCGCCTCGGCTCCGACGCCAAGCTCATACTTCCTGGCCAAGAACCTGCAGAACCCGATGGTGCATGAGTTCGACCTGATGGTGCAGCAGGACCTCGGCAAGGGCACGGTACTGCAGATCAGCTATCTCGGCGCACTCGGCCGCGAGCTGCCGAACTTCCTCGACCTGAACCTGGACCCCACGACGGTCGAAAATGTAACGATCTCGCTGGTAGCTACCGGTGGCAACCTCGGACCGGCCGCAAAGCTGGGTTCGAGATTCGTTGTGCCTACCTACACAAAGTACGGCAACACCGCTTTGTTTGGACCGCAGGCAACCTCGTACCAGGCGATCACGCAGGTGACGAGCAACGTGAACTCAAGCTACAACGCGTTCGTCGGCGAGATCCAGAACCGTTCGATCAAGAACCTGGAGTTCGACGCCAACTACACCTGGTCGCACGCGCTGGACTTCAACCAGCAGGCCACAACTACCGTGACCGGAAACAGCTGGTACGATCCCTTCAACAACCCACGCATCAACTATGGCAACTCGTCGTACAACGTGCCTAACCGTTTCGTCAGCTATGTGATTTACTCACTACCCAAGCTTGAGGGCAATGCGTGGTACACGTATCTGAGCAATGGCTGGAAGGTAGATACATCCTTCCAGATGCAGAGCGGCCTGCCCTACTCGGCATCGGTCTCCGGCTTCACCGGACCGGGTGTCGTGTCGGACTGGAATGGTTCGGGCGGAACGACCATTATCCCAGGCCTCGGCCTGAACACCTACAAGCAGCCCCGCAAGATCGTGGATGACCTCCGCGTAGAGAAAGACTTCCGGGTCTACAAGGACTACAACCTCGAGTTCCTTGCGCAAATGTTCAACATTGCGAACCATCAGAACATCGACGGTATCAACACAACAGCCTACAAGCTGGGCGGTACTGGTGCGGCCGGTACGGCCACCTACCAGTCAACCTTCCAGCAGGTTACGAGCAGCAACAACAGCGGCTTCCTCTACACTCCGCGGCAGATTGAAATTGCTGCGAAGTTCACGTTCTAACAGAGGCAGCAGCAAAGAGAAAAGAGCGGTGGCTTCGGCTGCCGCTCTTTCTCTTTGCGGGTGTGGGGCTTTCCAAGAGCGCTCGACTCAGTTAGGCTGCGAGAACACATATACGTTCGTGGATGTGCAACTCCTGCTGGATTGAGGAGCCCCGGCCTGTCGGCTCTCCGGGGCGGAGTGGTGCCGAGTGTCGCTGCAAGAACGCGAGGAAAGAAAGACTGCCGTTGCGCGCCGAGCTGTGCCGGTCGCACTGGCACTCGCTATGTGCATGGCTCTGGCAGGCACAGCCAGCGCGCAGCAGTCACCCAGTTCAATTCAGCCGGCTCTCACGCAGAGCCTCACGCCGCTATCCGCTCCAGATGACACCGACGCATGGATAGCACAAAACACGGATCTTCCTCTGCGCTTCGATATGCCGGAGGCCCTGCAGGCGCTGCGTTCCTCCGCGAACGATGCAGCTTCGACCGCGCGAGATATCGGCAATGCTGGCGAGGAGGACGAGAACTCGTCGTCGCGCGGCGCGGCGGACGATGGCGCAGCCGCGAGCGGGCTCAGCTACGGTGGGCTCTCCACCATTGAGAATGAGACGACACTCGACGGCTTGAGTGCCCAGCAGAGCTTTCGCGCTGGGCCGCGTGGAGCAGCGGCCGGCGGAGCTCGCGGTGGTTCGATTTATGCCATCGGCGCTCTGCAAAGCCTGCGGGCGACTACCTTCGGCGGGGTGCTGACGATGTTCTCCGCTCAGTACGGTGGCGCAGGCGGCGCGATGCGGGCAGAGACACGGGCCGGGTCGCGCAAGCTGCATGGCAGCGCGGAGTGGATCAGCGAAGAGAGTGGGCTGGCGGCAACCAACCCGTACTCGCTCGCGACCTCCTACAACAACGGCACTGTTACCTCGGCGTTGGTGAAGCCTGCGGGTGCAATGAACCAGTTCAGCCTTGCTGCCGGGTTGCCGGTCACGTGGCACGCACTGCCCTCGCGCCTGCGGAAGAGCGTGGCTCTGTTTGGGGCACTGGATGCGCAGTTGCGCGACGACAAGATTGTATCTTCGCCAGCTGATCCCGAATTCTTCTCACTCACCGCGATGCAGGTAGCGCTGCTTGGCAATCGCCGTGTGGGCGTAGCAGCAACCAACAGCGCACTAAACTACCTCAGCAGTCTCACTGGGACGACTTCACGCAGCGCCTACCGGCTGACCGGCCTGCTGCGCGCCGATGCCGATGTCAGTGCCAGCGATCATATCACCCTCGCCTTCAACGCGCATCGTGTGGACGCCGTTGCCGGAGCAGCGCTGGGTCAGGCGTCGGACGCGGTGGTTGCGCGTGGAACTGGCAGTCTCGGCGATAGCTTTGTCGCTGTTGAAGCCGGTAGCGCGCATTGGGAGCATCGCTTTACACCGAGGCTGCTGAATGAGCTGCGCGGGCAAGTGTCGCATGACCTGGAGTATGAGCAGCCGCGTGCGCCTGATCCGCAGGAACCCGCGATCGGCCCCGGTGGTCTCGCACCAGAGGTCTCCATCGCGCCGCTTGGGTTTGCCTATGGCACGCCGTCGGCACTGGGCCGCAGAGCCTATCCGGATGAGTTGAGGACGCAACTCGCCGACACACTGCATTGGCGCATTGCCCGCAACCTGCTCACGCTCGGTGCCGGCTGGAGCCGCGTTCATGACCGCATCGCAAACGTAGCGGCGGCCGAGGGTTCGTTCGTCTACGACAGCGGCAACACCAACGGGCACGATGGCGGCCTCGTAGATTGGATCACCGACTACACCTTCAACGTGAACGCCTATCCGAACGGCGGCTGTCCCAGCATCGTTGCGACGGTGCACTACTTCTGCTTCCGCAGCTACACGCAAGGCTTCGGCGCTAATGCCACGGAATTTTTCACGCATGAGGTCGCTGGTTTCGCTGAAGATGCGCTGACGC
Source organism: Granulicella sp. 5B5 (assembly GCF_014083945.1). Classification (GTDB taxonomy): domain Bacteria; phylum Acidobacteriota; class Terriglobia; order Terriglobales; family Acidobacteriaceae; genus Granulicella. Next base: position 1,759,325 of record NZ_CP046444.1, read on the forward strand.
TTCGCGATGACTTGCGTGTCACGCTGGGCGCACGTTACGACTATCTACTGCTGCCGTTGCCACAGAACCCGAATTCCGTTTTGGACTCCGACCTTGCAGCCGCGAGCATCACGGCACAGACTTCGCGATTTCCCGAAGACCGCAACAACTTCGGTCCGCGGATCGCACTCGTATGGTCGCCACTCGCAACTCGCAGCAAGCTACCGGTGTGGCTGAAAGCGGCGACGATGCAGGCAGGCTACGGCATCTTCTTTGGCCGCGTGCCCGGAGCAACCATCCGTGCTGCGCTGGCCGATACAGCGATGCCTGCGACCTATGAACACATCCGCATCACGCCGACGACGATCACGCAGTGTCCGCAGGTGACCAGCGTGAACCAGGGCTTCGGCTACCCGTGCGCCTTTACATCCGCGCCGCCCGCAGCCGTTGCTCAGACTACCTCAGCCACTTTGTTCGCGCGCAACTTTCGGATGCCGATGGTGCAGCGAGGTGCCTTCACACTGGAGACCGATATCCGCAACCATCTGCATCTGCGCGCAAGCTACGCGCTGGCCTACGCGAAGCAGTTGCCCGCAACCACGGATGTGAACATCGCGCCGTCGCCGGGTGCTGTGCAGTATGTGCTTCAGGGCGGCGATGCCCCCGGCGAACGCTGGCCCGGCCTGCATACAGGCGAGACCTTTGTCGTGCCGCTGTATACGCAGCGAATGGTGCTGGAGTACGGCGCGGTGACGGAAGTCGAGTCCAATGCGAACGCCTACTACAACGCCGCAACGCTGGAAGCCGCGTGGCGCAGCCATGGCTTCTACGTGCGCGGCAGCTACACCTTTTCACGATCCATCGACGACGGGCCGCTGCAGTCGGCGACGCCGAACCTCGATAGCCAGTTCGACCCGTTTGCCAACGGCTATGACAAGGGCCTCTCCAGCTTGCAGTTTCCGCAACGCTTTGCGGGGGAATTGCAGTACGAGACACGCTGGCAGCGCGGCACAGCCCGCGAGCGGCGCATCCTGAGCGGCTGGCGCGCGGCCGCGATTGCGACAGCGGGCAGCGGCGCGCCGTATAGCTATCAGGTCTTTGGCGGCCAGCGCCTCTCCGGTGGGTATGAGTCGATCAACGGCTCGGGCGGCGCAACCTATCTGCCGACCGTGGGCCGCAATACGCTGCGGCTGGCGCCACGCGGTAATGTGGACCTGCGGCTCGGGCGCATCGTCCATGCAGGCCAGCGGGTGCGGCTGAACCTATTTGCCGAAGCCTTCAATGCGCTCAACGAACGCAACCTGACTAGCCTGCAGCGACGCGCATTCATCCTGGGGACAAACAACACTATCGGCAGCTTGCCCACCGGGCTGCCTACTCCGCTCGTCTTTCAGGACGCCGCCGCAATCGCTACCGAAGGGCTGACGACGCTGCCCTTTGGCACACCCAGCTCCTCCACCACCGGCATGAGCCGTGAGCGCCGCATTCAGTTCGGTATCCGTGCGCAGTTTTAGCCTGCCAAGCGACCGGCTTTGCTGGCCGCGCATCCAAGCAGAGTAGAAATAGAAGCGACATGGAATCGAGCTGCGAACGACCTCCGCAAGGCGGTGCCGCGTCGGGGCGCGATAGGAGCAAGGTAGGGCGATGGATCTGCTGCAGGTTATTGAGCATCACGGATACGCCGTCACGGCGATCGCTTTCTTTGCCGGATCGTGCGGGCTGCCGGTACCTCTATCGGTGGTGCTGCTGACGGCAGGCGCGGCAGCGCATGGCGGCAGCCTCAACTTCTGGCTGGTGCTCGCAAGCGCCTTTGCCGCTGCGCTGTTCGGCGATACGCTCATGTTCTTCGGCGGGCGCTACACCGGCTGGTGGCTGCTGGCTGGCCTCTGCCAGATCAGCATGAACCCGGACGTCTGCATCTTCAGCTCGGCGCACACGTTCCACAAGCGCGGCCCCGAGACGTTGCTGATCGCGAAGTTCATCCCCGGCCTTGGCACGGTGGCCGCGCCGCTCGCCGGCAGCCTGAATATGCGCCTGCCGCGATTCCTTCGGCTCGACAGTCTCGGTGTGCTGTTCTACGTCACTGTCTGGAGCAGCACCGGTTTCCTCTTTGCCTCGCTGCTGCGGAACGTTGTTCGCGGGGTGGAGCAGCTGGGACACGTCGCCGCCACCATCTTCATCCTCGCGCTCGCGGCCTATGTCTGCTGGCTCACCGTACGCTCCATGCGCGACTCGCGCTATGCCAGCGTGAACAAGGTGGCTGCGCAGGAGCTGCTGGAGCGGATGGAGATGCTGCACCAAGCTGCACACGACAGCCTCGTCGTAATCGCCGACGTGCGCTCGCACGGCTACTACGACCCCGGCATGCAGCGCATCAAGAATTCCATCCGCGTAGAGCCGAACCGTCTGCATGAAGAGCTGGTCGCACTGCGCGAGTTCATGGCGCCGGAGTGCGAGATCTATCTTTACTGCAGCTGCGCGCGCGAGGCCACCAGCGTTCGGGTCGCCAAGATGCTCGAGCAGGAGAGCTGCTCGACCAAGGTGATCCGCGGTGGCCTGAAGGCGTGGATCAAGGCGGGCGGCCCTACTGAACCCATCCCTCTCAGCGAGATCGAGCACCTGCCGCGCTTTGAGTAGCGAGGTCAGACGAACTGTTCGATGAGGGCCGCAACGAGCTTCGTCGGCGGCAAGCCGTCGGCGTAGGTCTTCAGAATGATCCGCCGCAGCAACGGATGCCGCATCGCGCGGAATCCCCGCTCCGGGTCACGGTAGAAACTACGCGCCGCGCGGGCGGAAAAAGCAAGCGTCCGCTGCAACGGGCGCAACTGTCTTGCATACGCGCTAGCGATATCTTTCGCGTTCGAGAGCACCGCAGCCGCGGCTGCCTGCCCACTTACGATCGCGGAGTGGATGCCTTCGCCCGTCAGTGGATCGACAAGCCCTGCCGCGTCCCCCACAAGCAATACGCGTCCGCGTGGAACATATGAGTCGCCGCCCATGCCGAGATACTGCCCGGTCACATGCGCGCCGATGGCTCCCAAATCGACGCCGAGCTTTCGCAACGTGTAGTCAGCAAGCAGCAAGCGGGTGACGCTCTTCAGAGAAATATCCACACTCTCCGCTGAAGGAGCAAATACACCGACACCGATGTTGATGTGATCGCCTTTTGGAAAAAGCCAGCCATAGCCGCCGGGCAGCGGCGCAAAGTCGAAGACGAGATCGGTGGGCGCGTCTCCGTCAGGCAACGGCTCAGTCAACACCGAATACGGGACACAGGCCTCCAGCGCGAAGCCACGCGCGTACCATGCGGGCTCATGTTGCTGGTACAGCAGACGGCGCGTTTGCCCGTTGGATCCATCGGCGCCGATGAGCACGGGCGTGGTGAAGGTCTGCGGGCCAGCGGCTGTCTCAACATCGAGCTCGACGCCGTCTCCGCCTTCGCGAATTGCGGCGATGCCTTCGATCTTCAACAACACGACGCTGCCGCCGTTACGGCCAGCGGCCAGTGTCTGTTGCAGACAAAATGCATCGAAGCGCTCACGTACCGCCATCGCGCAGATAAGATTTGGCGTGCGCACACGCACCTCGCGCCGGCTGGCATCGTCGGTTGCCTGCTGCAACACGATCTCATGGCACACGCGCTCCGTCACCGGTTCCACGGAGTAGCGTAGCGCGGTCAGCGTCTTGCGTGTGAGCCCGCAGGCGCAGGCCTTGTGCCGTGGAAAGATCCGACGATCAAGCAGCAACACACGCCGCCCGCCTTGTGCGAGATCGTAGGCAGCAGCGCAACCGGCTGGACCAGCGCCAGCGATGAGGACGTCGTAGGAGAGCATGAGCTGCTTCCAGTTTAGCGCTCAGCATTCGCTCGTTACAGCCCCATTGCCTCTGCCAGAAGGCTGTAGCTGCGCAGCCGTGCCTTATGCGAGTGCGTGATCGTGTTCACGATCATCTCATTCAGCTCCAGCTCGCGCGCAATGCGCAGCAGCTCATCGCGCACCCGTTCCGGTGTGCCAACAACGTAGCGCGGAAACTCCGTCTCCGGTTGATCGAGCGAGCCAGCCGTGAACGGGAACATGGGATTAGGCGCGGAAGGTATCGCCGCGAGCTCGCGCAGGGCATCCTCGGGTGTCGCCACGGGGCGGCGGTCATCCATCCGAATGCGGCGCTGCAGCAGCCGCACCGAGGCGTGCAGGTGATCAGCCTCTTCCTGCGTAGGCGCGACGATCGCACCGATAGCGATGGCGCTGTACGGCTCCTGAAGAGCGTCCGGCGCAGTGCTCGGCGCGAAGTTCCGCTGATAGTGGCTGATCGCGTCGCGAGTGCCATGGCCGGCGAAGAAGTGCGCGAACGCGTAGGGCAGTCCCTCGCCGGCGGCCGTCACCGACGACCACATCGACGAGCCCAGCAGCCACAACTGCGGAGCACCGGGTGAGTCCGGCGCAACGCGGATCTTCGCAAACGGATGCGGGCCGCGCGAATCGGCGTGTTGCGACCACATCTCAGGATGCAGAAATGCGCGCAGCTCGGCGAGCTGTTGCGGGAAGTCGTCGGGCACCGGACCCTGGCGGTTGCGGCGCAGCGCATAGGCCTCCAACTGCCCACCGCCGGGCGCGCGGCCGATGCCCAGATCAATGCGGCCAGGGAACATCGCCTCCAGCGTGCGGAAGACCTCCGCTACTTTGAGCGGCGCGTAGTGTGGCAGCATGATGCCGCCCGACCCCACGCGGATGCGCTTGGTCTCCGCGGCGGCGCGCGTAATCAGAATCTCTGGCGCCGTGCAGGCCAGCAGGTCCATCGCGTGGTGCTCGGAGTACCACAGCCGCGTGTAGCCCAACCGGTCGACGTGGCGTGCCAGGTCCAACGAATTCGCCAGCGCCTGCGCGGGCGTGGAACCATCCGGCACCGGCGACTGGTCCAGCACCGAAAGGCGAAGATTGTGAGAAGCCGCACTCATGACAATTGGATGTGCGTCAACGCCTTCAGGACTCCATGCAACGTTCCTGCGCAAAAGCCGTCCAATGTGGGTGTTCGCGTAGACTAAGCGCGAAGGCACGCTGCGGAGGCGTCCCGATGGTGCAAACGATGCGTGCTGGAAGGTGGTTGACGGCGGTTGCGATCTTCGCGACGGCTGCCTGCGCGTTTGCCCAGACCCCAGACAGCACAACCGACACCCAGAGCGCCTCTACTGATAGCCAGAGCACCCCTGCGAGCGCGCAGGACGGCGCTCCAAACGCGCAGGGCAAACCTACCACCAAGCCGCAGCCCAAGGACGCTGACAAGTCCAAGGTGAAAGAGGCCTACAAGCCACTGCTGCACGGCCAGCTCGTCGTCTGGCTGGTAGAGCCCTCCGGCCCGGGCCCAGCGATTGTGAACGCGGCAACACCGCAGCGCGCGCCCATCACTTACCGCGAAGCTACGCCCAGCACGCTCGGCCAGAACGCCAGTACCTACGGCACGGACGCGAGCAAGTACGGCGTCGATGCCGACAGCCGCACCATCGCGCGCGTTCCCAACAACTCCGGCCCGGACGCCGATACAAACGCTGCTACCAAGGCCGGCTATCGCGAGCAGACCTCCGGCAGCTTCGGCCAGGTAGCCAGCAATATGGGCACAGCGGCCAGCGACCATGGTCAGACCTCCGGCAGTCTCGGCATAACTGCCAGTAACTATGGTGTGGATTCCAGCAACTACGGCATCGACGCCAGCAACTTTGGGCATTCGCTGGGCGACCTCGCCGGTGCGGGCGAGCTGAAGCCCACGCCCGTAAGCCTGCCCTTCTCCGATCAGCTGCAAGCGTCGCTCGCGAACCGGTTTCCGAACCTGAAGGTGCAGTATCTCGATGTGGGCTCCAATGACGTGAAGACGCGACTGCGTGCCGCGATCTCAAAGGACTATCCCGACGTCATCATCCTCGATGGCTTCGCCACCACGTGGCCCGGGCTGCCGCAGGACGTCCGCGATGCGCTGCTCCACTACGAAGGCCCCACGCCGAGCGCGAAGGACCGTCGCGAGGGCCGGCTGCCGCCAATCTGGTACGTCACGCGCCACGCGCCGCACGCATCGGAGGCCCACGCTCTCGCCGTCTATCTGGACGACGAGGTGCATCCCATCGTCACCGACCAGCAGTAACGCGCCACATTCGCTATCCTCATTCTGTGGATGTCGTACAGGAACAGCGAACTCCGTTCGTCACAGTGGAAGGTCTGCGCGTGTCGTTTGGCGCGCACCAGGCAGTGCGCGATATCTCCTTCGCCATTGCGCCGGGTGAGACGCTTGGCCTCGTCGGCGAGTCAGGCTCAGGCAAGTCCGCAACAAGCCTTGCACTGATGCGGCTGCTGCCGCCTACCGCACGCCTCGAAGGCCGCATCCTGCTGGATGGACAAGATCTGCTGGCGCTGCGCGAGGAGCCGATGCGGCGGCTGCGCGGCTCCTGCATTGCGATGATCTTTCAGGAGCCGATGACCGCGCTGAACCCGGTGATGACCGTCGGCCGCCAGATCGCCGAAGCCCTGCTGGCCCACGCGCCGCGCACCCCTCGTCGCGAAGTCCGCGAACGCGTGCTCGCCGCTATGCACGAAGTCGCGCTGCCTGATCCCGCGCGCCGCATCGACGACTACCCACACCAGTTCTCCGGCGGCCAGCGCCAGCGCATCGTCATCGCCATGGCCATCCTGAACAAACCCCGGCTGCTCATCGCCGACGAGCCGACCACGGCGCTCGACGTCACCGTGCAGGCGCAGATTCTTGCGCTGCTCAAGCGCCTGCGCGAAGAACACAACCTGGCGATGCTCTTCATCTCGCATGATCTCGCCGTCGTCTCGCAGGTGGCCGACCGCGTCGCCGTCATGCGGCAGGGCGAGATCGTAGAACAGGGCGCCATGCACGACGTGCTCACACGCCCACAGCACCCCTACACGCGCAGCCTGCTGGCCAGCGTACCCACCATGTCCACCGACCGCGAGCGACCTCTGGCCACAGTTTGAGATAGACTAGCGTCCGTTGCATGCGAGCCTTGGTCATCTCCGATATTCATGGCAACTTCCACGCGCTGGAGGCTGTGCTCGCCGCAGCACCCGCACACGATGCTGTCTGGAACCTCGGCGATGTGGTTGGCTACGGCGCTCGCCCGAATGAGGTCGTAGAGCTGCTGCGAGGCATCTCCACGCTGGACGTGCGGGGCAATCACGACCGCGTCTGCACAGGCCTGACGAGCTCGCAGGGCTTCAACCCGGTCGCTGCAGAGGCTGCGGCATGGACGCATGGCACGCTGACGGACTCCAACCTGGAGTGGTTGAAGGCAATGCCCAAGGGCCCTGTGGCCGTCGGCGAAACCATCGTATGCGCGCACGGCTCGCCGCTGCATGAGGACCACTACATCCTCTCCATGCGCGATGCGTGGGCGCCCCTGCAGCGCATGGAGTCCAGCATCGCGTTCTTCGGCCACACACATGTGCAGGGCAACTTCTCGCTGCTGGAGAACGACTGGGAAGAAGAGCGCCCGCAGTATGCGGAGCGCGAAGCCGCAGCGCAACAACGGTTGGAACTTCGCGCTGGCACAAAGCACCTCATCAATCCCGGCTCGGTCGGCCAGCCGCGCGATATGGACTGGCGCGCCGCGTTCGCCATCTATGACGACATGGACTCCAGCGTAACCTTTCATCGCGTACCGTATGACGTAGAAGCAGCGCAGGCTGCCATCCGGGCGGCCAAGCTGCCGGAGCGGCTCGCCGCTCGCCTCCAGACAGGGCGATAACCTAACAAGATGACAGACACGGTCAACCTCGCCGAGAAGCTCGGAACCTTCAGCGACCACTGGTCGCCACGCACCGTTGCGCAGTTCAATGGTCATGATGTGATGGTGGTCAAGGTGCAGGGCGAGTTCGTCTGGCACAAGCACGATGAGACTGACGATCTGTTTCTCGTGCTCAAGGGCCTGCTCGAAATCCAGTTGCGCGACCGCATCGTCACACTGAGGCCCGGTGAGATGTTCATCGTTCCTCGCGGCGTCGAACATTGCCCGCGCGCACTGGAAGAGACGCACCTGCTGTTGATGGAGCCCACCGGCACACCGAACACCGGCGACGCAAAGACTGCCGCTCCGCGCAAGCTTGCATAACGCAGCCTCGTCTAGAAAAGCCTGCCCAGCGTGAAGATCAGCTTGCGCTCGCCACCGTTGCCGATGGCCGGCGCAACGGAGATCACGCCCAGCGGAGTCTCCGCAACGACGCCGAAGTACACATCCTGCCGCAGCAGATTCTCTGTAAACGGAGCGCGCATCTGCCCGATCTCATAGGCCCCGCCTACATACAGCCCGCCGTTGATCGGCGCCGGCAACGCGCGAATGCGGCGCAGATAGCCCGGCGTGGCCAGGAAGTAATCCGTGCCACGGTACTGGTCGATCGCGCTGGCCGACAGCCGCAGCGGGCCACCCAGCGTAAACCGGAACGGCTGCGCCACATTGCGATTGAAGTACGTGCCACCTTCGAGGTCCGCAAGAAAGATGTTCTTCTTCCCCAGCGTCTGCGCGAAGCTGATCTGCGTGGTGAACTCCGGAGCGTTCGGACTGCCCGGCGTGTCATACAAATAGCCGAATGTCGTCGTCGAGCGTATGCCATATTGCGGCACCAGCGCGCGGTCCTGCGAGTCAAACGTATATTGCGCGCGCACGTACTGGGAGTTGTTGGCATAGTCCGGCAGCCCATCGCTGCCCGTCGTCGTCTCCCAGCTGATGTAGTGGTCCTGCCAGCCGACGCGGACCTCCTGCTCGCGGCCATTGCCCCAGCCTGCATCCACCCCGCCGCCGCCAAACTCCAGCTGCCGCTCGGAGAGTCGCGTGTTACCCGAGAATGTTGAGCCTGAGTAGATGTAGTACGGCTGCCGGGAGAGGTCCATGCGCGGCGCAACAAAGTATCCTGTGTCGCCGAGCTTGCGATAGTACTCACTCTTCAACCGCGTCAAAAAACCCGCATCGATGTTCGTGCGCAACTCGCTGCCATACCCGCCGAGATCCTGATAGAGCAGGATCGTGTCCAGCGTGGCGCGCGTTACCCCACCGCTCTGCGCCGCGAAGTTGATGCCCACATCCAGAAATGGCGGCCCAGTCTTCTTGTCCGACACCGTTACCAGCAGGATCGGCCGCTGCGAATCGCTCGGGACAGCACTGTCATAACCAACGGTATAGTCGGCCTCGTAGCGGCCATCGCTGCGCACCTCGGCCAGCAGCTTCTCCACCTCATCGGTGTTGACCGGCTTGTCCACCAGCGGCGCAAACATCTTCTCCACAACGTGCTTCACCGCTGGGTCCGGCGCATTCACTGCGATACGCAACACATCCTTCACCGGCCCGCGCTCGCGCGCCGCACGCTGGTCGATATAACGCTTCCACTCGGCCTCATTCACCGCATACTTCAATAGCTCGGCCTTGTGCACCTCCGCGGCCTCGTAGCCGCGCTGCGCCAATTGCGTTGTCTTCAGATAATCGTTCGCGCCAAAGCCATCCACATTCGGCACGATCACGATATTCGCCAGCTTGCGCTCCTGGCGCTCGTTGTCTTCAATCGCCACCGCGAACGCCCGCTGCAACACGCCCAGGATCGAGTCGAGATCGCCCTTGCCGACCGGCTGCAGCGGCAGGCTCACCGCGATGACAACTTGCGCGCCCATATCCTTCACATCCTGCGTGGGCAGGTTCTTCAGGATGCCGCCATCGACATACTCATGCCCATCCAGGCTGAACGGCCGAAACACTCCCGGCAACGACGCCGACGCGCGCACCGCATCCGGCAGGCTGCCCCGCGAAAACGTCACCGAATCCGCATCGTTCAGGTCCGTCGCCGTGCAGCGAAACGGGATGGGCAGATCGTTGAAGTCCATCTGGTCGTTGTAGCGCAGAAACTCTTTATCCAGCAGCTCGTTCAAACCGGTGTCGGTCAGGATCGCATTGCGAAAGCTGATGCCATGCTTCAGCCCAATCGTGACAGCGTTGGGCAGCTCGCGAGAGTCCTCGCGCCGGCGGAAGCTCTCCGCCTTGTACGCCTGCTGGATGCGGAAGACACTCGTGACCGATTGCTCATTGAGCACATGCTCCATCTCTTCCGGAGTATGCCCGGTGGAGTATAGCGCCCCGACGATCGAACCCATGCTCGTGCCTGCGAGCACATCCACCGGAATGTGGTGCTCCTCAAACCAGCGAAGCACGCCTACCTCCGTCAACGCCAGCGCAGCGCCGCCGCCCAACGCCACACCAATCGCCGGCCTGTCCGTTGGCAGACCTTGCGGCGGAACCGAAGGGTCAAGAGGACCCAGCTTCAGCTTCTGTGTGCTGGCAGCCTCTTCCCCTGCGTTAGCCGGCTGGCTGTTGGTGTTATTTTTCTGATCGACCTTCGCCTGGCCCTTCTTCGGTTTGGAGGGCGCATCCTTGGTGCCGCTCGCAGCAGCGGACGCCGGGACCGCGGGCGTAGCGTCCGGCACCTGGGCTGCGGCAGTCGCAGCGAACAGCGCAAAGGCCAATCCACAGCACACGGCTCGCATCGGCCACACACGCCGCCGCGTGTCGATGGCAACCAAGGGGTCCAAGGAGTCTTCGTTCTGCACCATATCGACGTTCCGTTGCCGGCTCTCCAAAGTTCAGGCCCTCTACACGCTAACGCTACAGCACAACAGGAGACTCTCTGCTGTGATGCGCCAGCGCGGCGCCGAGTGGTATGGCGCACACCCGGTCTTAGCGCCCATACTCCTGAAACAGATCGGGAAACTGCTGTCCCAGCGCCGCGATCTTCGGCACATCGCACACCTGGATGTACGGATTGTGCGGGTTCTTCATCGCGTAGTCCTGGTGGTAGTCCTCGCCCTTGTAGAAGCGCTCCAGCGGCACAATCTGCGTCACGATCGGCGCATGGAACACCTGCGCGGCGTCGAGCTGCTTCACGTAGGCTTCAGCCACCTTGCGCTGCTGGTCATCGGTAAAAAAGATCGCCGACCGGTAGCTGGTGCCCACGTCCGCGCCCTGGCGGTTCAGCTGCGTGGGGTCGTGCACCACGGAGAAGAAGATGCGCAGCAGCGTGCCGTAGCTCACCTTGCTCGGGTCGAACAGTACCTCAATCGCCTCGGCGTGACCCGTATCCTCGCCACAAACCGCACGATAGTTCGCCGTCTCCTCGCTTCCGCCGGAGTAGCCCACCGTCGTCTGCACCACGCCCTTCACTCGCTGAAACACCGACTGCACGCCCCAGAAGCAGCCACCGGCAAATACAGCGGTATCCAGCTCGCCGGTCTCCCAGCCACTCTCCGGCATGTTGATGTCTTCGATCGGTGCGGGAATTGGTTCACGACGTGTTGCGACAGCCATACTGTTTCTCCTCTGCGTAAACGACCTCCAGAGCACGATGGCGATGACCAGCACCGCCCCGAACTCCAACATCTGCATCGCAATAGTCAGCGGCGAAGAGAGGTTCACTCCCATTGGACGCACATTGGCCACCAACGATGCCTGAGTCTCGCATCGGCTCATTGCAGGGGCATTATCGGTCGCAGAAAGGGAGGAATCAAGCGAGTTAACACCACCCTCAACCGCTACTTGAAGTGTTGAGCTAACTCTCTCAAACATAGAGCCTTACCCCGGAGGCCAGCCCATATGCCGCTTCCCGAGCAGATGTAAATGGAGGTGCCCGACTGTCTGGCCGCCGTCGTCGCCGGTATTGATCACCACGCGATAGCCGCCATCCAGTTTCTGCTCGCGCGCGACCTCAATCGCAGCAGCCAGCAGGCGCCCCAGCAGCGGCGCCTCCGCAGGCGAGGTGTGCGCCAGCGAAGCATGGTGCGCCTTGGGGATGAGCAGCACATGCACCGGCGCCTGCGGATTGATGTCAGGAAACGCCAGCAGTTCGTCGGTCTCATACAACCGAGTGACGGGAATCGTGCCGGCAGCGATCTTGCAGAAGAGGCAATCCATAAAGCAGAGAGTAGAGAGTAGAGGAGCAGAGGGTCAAGCATGGCACCGCTCTACCTGCTTCTCCACTCCTTTACTCATCTACTCCTCTACTTCTCTACTTCTTGAAGTACTTCGGCTCCATCCCGGATGCCCAGGGATCATAGGCCTTTGCGAACGCCGCGCGACGGCCTACTGCAGGATGGTTGTACGTCCAGAACTCGATGAACTGGTTCGGATTCGGGTCCACCAGCGAGGTCTCGCCCAGCACATCGAACGCGTCCTTCGCTGTCGTCTGCGGGTCCGCGACGAGGCCGTGAATCGCCTCCTGTCCGTAGACATCGGCGGCGTGCTCGTCCATGCGGCTCAACCCATTCGTGATGGGCTCGGAGATCAACCCAAACACCGAAAACGCCAGCAGCAGCACCGCAAACGCCGCCCAGTCATTCTGCGAAGCCACGCCCCAGCGCCTGCCGAACCGCGTAATCATGATCTGCACAAAGTAGTAGCCGAGGAAGAGCACAACAAACAGCCCGGCAATCGCCTCGACCACACCGATCACGATGTGGTTCAGCACATAATGCCCACTCTCATGCCCGAAGATGAACAGCACCTCGTCGGGCGTGCCCTTCTGCAATGACGTGTCCCAAACGACCACGCGCTTGGAGCTGCCGAAGCCGGTCACATAGGCGTTCAGCGTCGTCACCTTCGCGCTGGCCTTCATCAGGAACATCCGCTCCGGCGGAATATTCATGTGCCCCTTCTCGACGATCTTCTCCAGCTGCGCAACCAGCTCGGGGTTGGTCTTCTGCAGCGGCTCGAACTTGTCATAGAGCAGATTGATGTACGGCGACACAAAGATCGCGAGCAGCACCAGCGGAATCGTGCAAAGCCAGAACGCAAACCACCATCTGCGCGGGAACTTGCGGATCACCCAGAACAGCAGCATCATCACTAGGTCCAGCACCATCAACCCCAGCACGAAGCTCTTGCCCTGGTCGCTGAACCAACTGCCCCAGCTCTGCACGGAGAGACCGTACTTCAGCGACAGGTGCTGGCTATAGAGGTCCACCGGCAACTCCAGCAGAGTACTGGCGATATTGAATAGCAGGATGAAGACAAACCCCTGCAGCCAGCGGTTTGTCCCGCGGCCCACGGCGACGTTCCGCATCCACGCCACCGCACCAAATCCCAGCAACAGCAGCAGGCTCACGATCCCCCACAGCTCATCGGCAAAGTGCATGGTGTCGCGCACCGTGTTCAGGTGAACCGCCTTCGCCAGTTTGTCCGGCGGCAGCGAGTAGTCCGGGATGTTGCCGTCGCGGGGCGCGGCATCCAGCTCCTGCTGCGCGTAGACGTTGGCCGCATGCTCCGCGGCGGTCTCGCTGGCGCGTGCAGGCAGCGCCACAGGCAGCAGCAGGCAGAGTACGAGAATCATTCGCAACAGGCGCATAGCTTGGGTTTTCCTCGTTGATCGTTTCTTCTTTATGACTTTTGAGTCTGCACCACCCAACCCGCACCGGCAAGCGCTTTCTTGCCGTCCCTACGATTTCCGCCGCCTGGCGGCCCTGATTACCCGCAGGCAGCGGCTTTCGGTACACTCAGTGTCACAGACATCCCGCGCATGGAAGTGGGCACAACTTGGTTTTTCCCCGATCTTTCGATATTCTCCCTCGTCTTAGCCGCACGTCGTCTTTCAGCAAGCTCACTCCTCTCGCTCTTCTGCTGACGCTCGCCGGCCCAGCCTTCGCAGCGCAGCAACAGCCTGCCGCCAACACGGCTTCCTCAAGCGATCCCGTCCTCGTGCAGGCGATGGAAGCTGAGCTGCACCGCGCATTGACCGAGCTCGGCAACACGCCCGCGCGTCCCGGCAAGGACGCACCGCAGAAGCCCTACTTCCTCAGCTACTCCGTCGCCGACGCCGAGAGCGTCGTTATCACCGCGCAGTACGGCGCCATCACTTCCTCGGCCGCGCGACACTCGCGTACCGCGGACGTGCAGGTACGCATCGGCACACCGTCGCTCGACAACACGCACGACACGCACCGCAACAGCGCGCTCACCACCTATCCGCTGCCGCTCGCCGACGACCGCATGGCCATTGAACGCACGCTCTGGTACGCGACCAACCAGGGCTACGGCCGCGCGCTCGACGCCCTCGAAAAAGTGAAGACCGAGCAGCAGGTCCGCGCCAAGGAAGAGGACGCCTCGCCCGACTTCTCCGCCGAGAAACCCAGCAACGACCTCCTGCCGCCGGCCACGCCGCTCAACGTCGACCGCACTGCATGGGAGTCGCGCCTGCGCGAGATCAGTGGCATCTTCCGCAGGTACCCGAAGATCTACTACGACATGGTCTCGCTGCAGGCCACGCACCAGACCAACACGTACATCTCCAGCGAAGGCTCCAAGGTGCAGTCGCCCAACCAGGTCGCGCGCCTTGTCATCGTGGCGCGCACCCGCGCCGCCGACGGCATGGACCTCTTCCGCGACGAGACCTTCGAGGCCGACGCCACCGGCAATCTGCCGCCGCAAAGCGAGGTGCTCGCGAAGACTGAGGCCCTTGCGAAGAACCTCGACGCCCTCCGCACTGCCCCCATTACCGAGCCCTACAACGGCCCCGCCATCCTCTCCGGCCGTGCGGCCGCGGTCTTCTTCCATGAGGTCCTCGGACATCGCCTCGAAGGCCAGCGCCAGCGCGGCGACGACGAAGGCCAGACCTTCACCAAGCTGATGGGCAAGTCCATTCTGCCCAGCTTCCTCTCCGTTGCGGACGACCCCACCCTCGCCACCTTCGACGGCCATCCGCTCAGCGGCCACTATCTCTTCGACGACGAAGGCGAGCCCGCGCGCAAGGTAAACCTCGTCGACGACGGCGTGCTGAAGACCTTCCTCATGTCGCGGCTGCCCGTCGCCGGCTTCTCCAGCTCCAACGGCCACGGCCGCGCCGAGACAGGCAAGATGCCCACCGGCCGCCAGGGCAACCTCATCGTCACCTCCGACAAGACCGTCAGCGACGCCGCGCTGCGCGAGATGCTGAAGTCCGAAGCGAAGAAGCAGGGCAAGACCTACGGCCTGTTCTTCGAGGACATCAGCTCGGGCTTCGCCGTCACCACGCGCCGCTCGCCGCAGGCCTTCCAGGTCATCCCTCTGGTCGTCTACCGTGTCTTCGTCGATGGCCGCCCCGACGAGCTTGTACGCGGCGTCAGCATCGTCGGCACACCCCAGGCCGCGCTCAACCGCATCCTGGCGACGGACGATCACCCCGACATCTTCAACGGCATCTGCGGCGCAGAGAGCGGCTCCGTCCCCGTCAGCGCCATCGCTCCTGCCATGCTCGTCAGCGAGATCGAAACGCAGCGCCAGGCGCAGGGCACATCGCGTCCACCCATCGTCGAGCCACCACCGCTGGATGACACACCCGCCGCAACAGCAACACCGAAGGGAGGCCGCTAATGAAAATCCTCTCTACACTGCTCATCCTCGGCTTCACCGCAGCTCCCGCACTCGCGCAGGTCGCCGATGCTAAACCCGACACTGCTGCCATCGCCGCCACCACTAAAGTCACCGACCCGCTGCTGCTCGCGATGCAGCAGGAGCTCACCCGCGAGCAGGCGAAGCTCGTGCTGCCCGGCCTGCAGCGGCCGTACTACATGCAGTACCGGCTCGAAGACATCGCATCATGGGAGGCTGTCGCCAACTACGGCGCGCTCACCAGCGATAACGCCAACCACCAGCGTGTCGTCCGAGTCGAGGTCCGCGTCGGCGACTATACCTCTGACTCCAGCTCCGCGCGTGGCGAAGGCACCCTGCAGCTCGCGCCGGAAGACAACGATCCCGCCGCGCTCAAGTACGCACTCTGGACCGCAACCGACGAGGCCTACAAGAACGCCCTGCGCGCCTACGCCGCCAAGCAGGCCACGCTCAAGCAGTTCCAAACGCCGCCCACCGCCAGCGACTTTACGCCCGCCAAACCCGTCACCGAGATTGAGCCCGTCCTCACACTCGACATCGACCGCGATGAGTGGAAGCGCCGCATCGTGGATGCCAGCGGACTCTTCGCCTCCTCGCCCGAGACGCGCTCCTTCGCCAACACGGTTCAGGGCTCCACCGCCAACGTCACCGCGGTCGTCATCAACCGCTACACCGTCTCCACCGACGGCACGGTCATGCGCCACGGCTACGCCGAGTACTCCGACTCCATCTCCATCGCAGGCCAGGCCTCCGATGGCATGGAGCTCGCGCGAGCCAACGGCTCCACGGCCACCACCGCCGCAGGCCTTGAGGACGCAGCCGCACTCCACAAGCGCACCCTCACCAACCTGCTCAGCTTCCACGCGCTCTGCGACGCGCCCATCGTCGGCGCGGAGGATTATCACGGTCCGGTTCTATTCTCCGGCGACGCCGCTGCCGATGTCTTCAACCACCTCTTCGTCCCCAACGTCGAGGCCGACCGCCCCGACATCGGTACCGCCGCGCGCACGCAGGGAGCGTATCAATCCAGCTACCGCACACCCGTGCTGCCCGCGTTCCTCACCGTCATCGACGACCCCACGATGAAGTCCTTCGAAGGCCACGCGCTCTTTGGTTCCTACAAGGTGGATGACGAAGGCGTCCCGGTCGCTCCCGTCACCATCGTGGACCACGGCAAGCTCGTCAACTACCTCATCGGCCGCGAGCCCGTGAAGGACTTCCCCGCCTCCAACGGCCACGGTCGCGCTGCGCTTGGGCAAGGGGCGCGCTCCAAGGCTGGCGTCATCCTCATCAAGCCGCTCGCACCGCTTACGGATGCCGCTCTGCATGCCAAGCTTCTCGCCATCGCAAAGCAGCAGGGCCGAGACGTGTACGAAGTAGAAACCCTCGGCGGTGAGCTGACACCGCGCCTGCTCTATCGCGTCTCACCCGACGGCAAGCGCACGCTGGTTCGTGGCGCACTCTTCGACGAGCTCGATCAGCGCGCCATCCGCAGCGGCATCCTCGCCGCCGGCGGCAGGGACTATGTCGCCCAGACCGCCGCGCCAGTCCCAGAGTCCACCATCGCCCCTGAAGTCCTCTTCGAAGACATCGGTGTGAAACGTGCCAACGAAGAGCAGCAGAAGCTGCCGTACTACCCGCCGCCGGAAACAAAGCAGTAGAGGAGTAGAGAGTGAGAATTTACCTTTCTACTCCTCTGGCCTCAATCAATCCTCACCAAATACGGCAGCGCATACGGAAACGGTTTTCCGATCCAATCCACCACGGCCTCAGCCTGCATCCTCGCATGGTCAGCCGGATCGATCCGCACCCAATATCCCGTTGGCCCCGCGAACTCTGTCACCCGCGCGCCGCGATAGCGCTGCAGCAGTGCGCTCTTCAGGTCCATCGCATCCTGCTCTGTCTTGAAGGCCCCGGTCTGCACCGCCCAGCGGCCTGCTGGGTCGAGGCTCTCATGTGGAAACGCCTCAATCTTCACCTTGATGATCCCCGCGCGCACGCCACCGATCGCCTCCGCGGCGCCCTTCGACAGATCGAGAATTCTGTCCGGCGCAAACGGCCCGCGGTCCGTGATCCGCACCAACACTTGCTCGCCGTTGGCCAGGTTCGTCACCCGCACGGTCGTGCCCAGCGGAAGCGTCCGGTGCGCCGCTGTCAGCCCATTCTGGTTATAGGTCGTTCCGTCCGCCGCGGCATGGTGGTGATAGTTCGGCCCATACCAGCTCGCCAGCCCAGTCTCGGTATAGACAGGCCGCACACTCGTGCTGTCATAAAACCCAGGCGCTGCCTTGGGGTGCGAGTAGTCCGTGCGCCCCGGCTCATACACCGGCGGGGGTGGCGGCTGATACGTCGCCCGCGTGTTCGTGTTGTGGTGGCACCCGGTGGTCGCGAGCATCGCTCCAGCCGCCAATGCCAGCGCCGTCACACGTACAGCGGCACATCCTCTGCTCTCGGTTTTCTCCAGGCCCGTCACAGTCTCCATGATTCGTTCCCGTCCTGCCCGAGTCAACGCGCACGTATCGAACTCGATACACCCCCCTTTCCTGCGCGCAGCCTTTGTCGTTCATACTCCTGTTATCTTGTACAACCTCCGGCGTCCCGGCAGCGTCCCTCTTTACTACTGATGAGTTCCCGGAAGATGAGCAGCGTAGCGAGCTTATACGTGCCGGCAAGAAGATTCCCTGCACTGAGAAAGGCATGATGAGTTCTTTACCCGTACTGCACCGGAGAACAGATACCTGTGCTGCGCCGAAACACTTAGCAGCCGCCATAGGTACCTTGTTGTCCGTCCTTCTGCTCCTCGCGTTCGCCGCGCCCGCACTCGCGCAAACGGCCGAAGACGCTTCCGTGGCCGTGCTGCCTGACGCTCCCCGCCCTTCGCTGGCCGAAGCCCAGAGCACCGGCCCCGCGCCCTCCGCCGCCGTCAGGCAGTCCGGAACCATTGTTGCGCCGATCACCGAAAAGTACATCCCCGATGGAGTTCAGGCACCTCCACTCACCGCGGCCGACAAGATCGACCAGACCGCTCACGATCTCTACACACCCGCCAGTTTCATCGGCTTCGTGGTCGCCGCGGGATACTCCCACATCGTCCGCGGTCAGCCCAACTATGGCGCGGACCGCGCCGCGTTCGGCCAGCGCATCGGTGCCGCCGCCATCCGCGACACCTCGCAAGATGTATTTCAGGGCATGGTCTTTGCACCCCTGCTGCACCAGGACCCCCGTTACTATCGCGAAGGCGACAGCTACAGCGTCCCTCATCGCCTTCTCTACGCCATCACCCGTCCGCTCATCACCCGCGATGACGACGGCCACCAGCGCCTCAACAGCTCGCTCCTGCTGGGCTATGCGTCCGCCGCCGGACTCACCGCCGCGTATTATCCAGAGAGCAATCACAACTTACACGATGTCAGCAGCACCTTCGGCGCCTCCATCGGCGGAGCAGCCCTGGGCTTCGCCTTTCGCGAATTCACCGGAGACGCTACAAGGCTCATACACCGGCATCATACTGAGGGGCAGTAGGGGACTGCGCAGGAACGGAAGCAGAGCATGCCGGTACACCAAACCACACTTTTCAAACGAACACAGACTCCCAGCCCCGCGGCGCTCTTATTCACCTTGCCTTGGCGGCCTCTTGCCGCAGCCGCATGCCTCGCCCTTGCTACGCACATGGCGGCTCAGGACCTGCCCGACGCCCCCAGCACGGTTCTCTTTGCCGGCGCACAGCAACCGCAAACGCCCTCCAACAATCGGCAATCAAATCCGGCCCAGGCCGCGGCCGACCAGGCAGCCTCGGCGTCAACCAGGCTGCCGCCCTGCAACAGAATCAACTGGGGCTGGCGCATCCATAACGGGCCCAAAGTGAGCGGCCCCTGCCAGGAAGACCCGTTGCAGCTCATCGTCAACCCCGGCGACGTCACCCCGCTCACGCCCACGGACAAGCTGGTCCTCGCCGGGCGCGTCACGGTTGACCCCTTCAACCTCATTACGGTCACCGGGTACTCCGCCATCTTTGTCGCCGCCAACGCGCACTCCGCCTACGGCCCGGGACTCAAGGGCTTCGGCAAGCTCACCGGCTACAGCCTCCTCGGCGACGCGCAGGGAAACTTCCTCGGCATCTACGCCATCCCCGTCCTCGCGCATGAGGACCCCCGCTACCACCGCATGCCCGGCAGCCCTGTCCACCGCCGCATCCTGCATGCTCTCGTGCACACCGTCGTCAGCCAACACGACGACGGCTCGCTCATGCCCAACTACGCCACCCTGCTCACCTACCCCATCAGCGCCGAGCTCTCCAACCTCTACGTTCCCGGCATCGGTTCGAATGGCCCCTCCACCGCCAAGCGCATCCTGCTGGGCTACGCCACAGACCCCTCAGGCGCCCTCATCGCCGAGTTCCTCCCCGACGTCGCCAAACGCATCCACATTCACGTAGTCTTCGTCCAGCAGATTCTGCTTCAGGTTGAAAACAACAGCAGAGCGCAGTGAGACGGATGGTAGTGAGTAGATGGTAGAAAAACAAAGGCCGCCGATATCCTCGGCGGCCTTCATCACTATTCACTACTGTCTATTCACTACTGTCTGCCCTAGAACGTCGTGCTCACCGTCAGGCGGAACGTCTTCCTCGGCTCACGCAGGAGGTAGTCCGCACCATAGAACTGCACTGCCTGCTGGAAGCTGTACAAACCAGCCTCGCTGTTGGGGAACAGGTTCCTGAAGCATGCCGTCGAGCCGGCCGAGCAGTAGATCGGCAGAGCCAGCTGCTGCGGCAGGCTCTTGTACAGACGCAGCGGGTTGTACGCGTAGTACAGCCGCAGCGGCGCATTCACAATGGGCAGAACCACCTGCAGCTCACCGCCGTTCGACATACGCGGCACGTAGTTCGAGCCCGGCACCGTGTTCAGGTACAGCGGAAACTTCACCGACTGGCCACCGAAGCACGCGCCATTGATGATCGTCGGGCAGCCATACAGCGGGCTGTTCAGTGTCGAAACGCCCTGCACGCTCTGCCGCAGCTGCGCGCTCTGCAGGTCGAAGTCCATGCCGAAGTCCGTGAACAGTGCGAACGTCACCTGGTTCACAATCGGGATACGGTACTCCAGGTTGGCCGTGAAGTTCGTGTCGCCACCCACCGCAGAGAGGCGGTAGATCGGCAGCGGGATCGTCACATTGCCCAACGCCGGGTTGGTCGGATCGCGCGGCACCGGCGAGCCGTCCGGGTTCGTCAGGTTGAAGTTCACCTTCGTCGGAATGAACGTGTACGGCGAGCTCGAACGGATGTCGAAGCCGCGCACCTCGTTCTCGCCGCCCGAGTAGATACGCGCGAACGGAGGCGCTACTTCGCCGCCGTATCCGCCGATCGTGGAGAACAGCAGGCGATAGCCCAGCACATTGTGTCCCTCGCGGCTCACCTTCAGCCCCTTCATCGGGAAGAACTGCCGGAAGCTGACCGACGGCGCGTAGTACTTCGTGTTGCCGCCCGCGCCCGCAATCTGCACCGCGACGTTGAAGTCCTTGCCGTTGTGCGGGCCTACCGCGCGGTCCAGCGTCGAGAAGCTGAACGACGGCGTTATCATGCTGGTCACAATGCCGTTCAACTGGTCCTGGCCGGCCACGCCCGAGCGGAACGCCAGCGTCTGGAAGACATTCAGCGTGTTCTGGTTGAACGTCGTAATGCCCGACCGCGACAGCGAGTACGAGATACCCACGCGCGCCACGCCCGAACGCCGGAACAGCTTCCGCAGCGCCGTGCTGGTCGAAAGCGTCACGCCCTTCGTCGACTGGTTGTAGTTATTCAGCAGCGAGTTCTGCGCGTTCGTCAGGTTCGCGCTCTGCCCGTTCGCGATCGCGTAGCTCTTCGCCGGGTTGTAGTCGAACTTCGAATCGAACACCTGCACGCCCAGCGACACCGGCTTGTTCCGCAGGTACGGCTCCGTAAACCCAAGGCTCAGGTTGCGCGACAGGTCGCCGATGTTCGCGTTCACACTCAGCGTCTCGCCCAGGCCGAGGAAGTTGTTCGTCTCGTAGTTCGTCCCGAGGAACGAGCCCGAAAGCCCGCTGATGCCGCCGTTCAGGCCGATGGAGTTCTTGCCCTTTTCGTGCAGCTTGATCAGCAGGTCCACCGTGTTGTTGTCCGCGTTCTGCCGCGTCTCCACATCGGTGTCGCTCTTCAGCGTGTCGAAGTAGTTCAACTGGTTCAAACGCAGCAGCGACAGGTCGACGAGCCGGCTGTTATACACCTGGCCCTCTTCCACTAACAGCTCGCGGCGGATCACCTTGTCGCGGGTGATCGTGTTGCCCGTAAACTCGATGCGCGAGATGTAGAACGGCTTGCCTTCGTCGATATCGACGTTCAGGTACACCAGCTTCTTCGCTTCGTCCACGCGCGGCGTCGGCGTACCGACCATGTTGATGTAGCCGCCCTCGCCATACGCTTTGCGCAAAGCTTCCAGCCCTTTGCCGAACAGCGTCGCGTTGAAGTACTCACCGTCCTTCACCGCGAACTGCGCGCGCAGCGCCTTGCTGTTGCTATAGGCCTTGTTGCCGCTGAACGTAATGCCGCCCAGCCGGTAGCGCTCACCCTCTTCCACCGGGATCAGGATATCCACCCGCTTGCCCGTCGAGGGATGCAGTGTGAGCGGGTTGATGCCGCCCGCGTTGCGCACGTTGGTCTGCGGCTCGCCGGTAATGGCCTTGAAGTAACCCTTGTCGCGATACGCCTGGCGCACACGCTCGGCGTCCTCGTCCAGCTTGCTGGCGTCGAACGTCCGCGGAAAGATGTTCTCCAGAATGATCGAGTGCGGAATGCCAATCGGCTTCAGGTTCTTCATCGCCTCAACCAACTCGCGATGGTTCAGCGCCTTGTTGCCGTCGAACGCTATCTTGCCCACCTTCACGGTCGGGCCTTCCTTCACGTTGAAGGTCAGCGATACGGCGGCCGGCGGGATCGTCTTGATCTCCGTTTTGATCGTCGCAAACTGGTGACCGTGCTCGCCGAGCATCTCCTGCAGCACAACTTCGGCGCGCTTCACCTTGGTCGGGTCGTACTGGCTCTCAACCGTCAGCCCGACCTTCTCCTTCTTGAACCGGTCCAGCACGTCCGAAACTGAGACCGCGTTCAGGCCCTTGTAGTTGATCTCGCGGATCGTCGGCTTCTCGCGGACATAGATCTCCAGCTGCACGCACGCCGGCGTGTCAATCCGCTCGATCCGTACATCGTCGAAGTACCCGGTGTTCCACAGCGAGTTGAAGTCCCGCTCTACCACCGCCGGGTCATACGGGTCGCCCGGCCGCGAGAACAATCGCGCCAGGATCGACTCCTTCGGAATACGACGGTTGCCGATCACCTGCGGCTGGCACAGCGGCTGCGGCGCCTGATCGGCTGAAAACCGCTGCGGGGCCTTGATCGGAGCACTACTCTGGGCCTCTACGCTGGTCGAAAATCCCGGGACGGCCGCGAACAACAGCGCCGCGCCCAAAGTCGCACCCACCCCGATACGGCGCAGCCCGGCCCGCTGGCCAGGGCGCTGCCTGTCGGAGTCGCTCGCACACGCAGGCACAGACTGTGTCTTGCAGGGCTGAATCTTGCTATTCAAAGAGCTCGCGCTCACTCGCATTCCGGAAAAGATAACCACACCCTCACTGCTCTTTGATTCTGTTGAAACTCGTGCCCTGCGTCTGACGAAGGGAGAGTCTTGATTATAGGCGACCTGCTGCAACCTGAGCGACCCCTCGGCCGCCTTCGCAACCCTTTCTGCGTCTATCTTCTTCACACCCGGCCCGGACAAACCGCCTCCGGATCGTTTGGACGCCGCGCAGAATCGCCTGAGGAGGCGTTTTCGCGCAGCCGCAACTAACAGGAAAGCCTCACAGGCTTCCCCGACTTCAGGAAAACACTTTGGCTATTTAACGCTGTCTGCAGGGCTTGGTGAGCATCGCCAGGTCGGTCTGTTTCAGAAACAGCTCCATTTCGGCCTGCATCTGCTTTCCCGCGCGCAGGGCCGGCATGTCGGAATTCGGGTTCTTCACCTTCAAAAATCACCGGGGCCGGCCGCGTCCCGTCTATACATCAGCGGCACACTGCGCTCTGGCGCGGCGTAAACCACCGTCACATGCCGCCCTGTCTCCCTCTCTCTCTGCCCTGCAATCTCCGCCGCTGGCTCCCGGCGCTGTAAAATCTCCTCTGGCAGGTCAGCGGCCAGGTTTGGCCGGCACTACAGTCTCTCCCAGTGAAAGGAAACACAATGGCATCGGTGATGGCAGCAATGGAGGGTCTTTCGGGCGTCTACGAAGACCTCAAGACGCGCATGAACAAGACCGTGGACGACTTCCGCGCCAACCTCGTCAGCGTCCGCACCGGCCGCGCCTCCGTCCACATGCTCGACGGCATCCGCGTTGACTACTACGGTACCGAGACGCCTCTTTCTCAGGTCGCCCAGCTCACCGCCCCTGAGGCCACCCTCATCCTCGTCCAGCCTTGGGAACAGACTATGGTCACCCCCATCGAGAAGGCCATCCGAACCAGTGGCCACGGCTTCAACCCCATGCACGACGGCAAAATCATCCGCGTCCCCATCCCGCCCATGACCGAGGAACGCCGCAAAGACACCGTCAAGCAGCTCGCCGGCACCGTCGAGGACCACAAGACCTCCATCCGCAACATCCGCCGCGACGGCAACGAACAGGTCAAGAAGGCCGCCAAGGACAAACTCATCTCGGCTGACGACGAAAAGCGCGCCAACGAAGAGATCCAGCAACTCACCGACTCCGAGATCAAACGCATCGAGGAGCTCTTCAAGGCCAAGGAAAAAGAAGTCCTCACCATCTGAGCCTGACCGCAAGCCATTCCCAAAAGGGGAGAGCCAGCAACGGCTCTCCCCTTTTCGCTTCTGGGTAGCCCAAGCCTTTAGGCAGTCCCGATCCTTGAGTTAGCCCATTCACGGTAGCCCGAGCCTTTAGGCTCGGGTCTCACAGGCTCGTAACAAGATGAGGGGGCTTTAGCCCCAGAGGGCTTACTTACCGCTTCGCCCGAAACTTGTTCGCCGTCGCGAACTCGTCGCGCAGCTCCGGCGTCCGCAGGTTCTCGCGGATATGCGCCAGCCGCTGCTCCAGCGCCAGCAGCGTCTCCGCAATCGGCTTCGTGTTGGTCATCGCGACATCGCGCCACATGCTGTACGGGCTCGACCCCAGCCGTGTCGTCTCGCGCAGCCCGCGTCCCCCAATCGCCTGCACCGCGGCCATCCCCTCCGCATCATGCGAGAACGTGTCCTGCAGCAGCGCCGCCAGCGCGGTCGAGAGCATCTGCGGCAGATGGCTCACCCACGCGCACACCTCATCATGCTCCACTTCGTCGATGTCGCGGATGACAGCCCCCATCGCCGCCACCAGCTCCCGCCACCGTTCAGCCAGCGGCGTGTCCCCTGCGGCCACCGGCGTAAACAGCCAGGTCGCCCCTTGAAACAACGTCGCATCTGCCAGCGCCGCCCCGCCGGACTCTTTGCCTGCCATCGGATGCCCCGGCAGAAACGCCGCCTGCCCCGACCCATTGAACAGCGTCTCCGCCAGCCCGCAGATCTCCACCTTCGTGCTGCCGACATCTGTAATCAGCTGCCCGGCATGCGTGGCCGGCGCCAGCTTCTCCATCCAGTCCAGAATCACCAGCACCGGCACCGCAAGCACATAAATCTCCGCCGCATCGCGCGCTAGCACCTCTTCACGGCCCGCCAGCACGCGATCAATCGCGCCAATCTCCAGCGCCTTCGCGGACTCCGCCGGGTTCACATCAAACCCAACAATCTCGCCCCGAAACCCCGACGCCCTCAGCGTCAGCCCTATCGACGCACCAATCAGCCCCGTGCCGACAATCGCGATACGTTCGGTCACCGCGCCTCGCTCTTGCGCCGGTGCGTAAACGCCCGCCCCTGCGCCCCGCGGTAGTCGCCAGCGACATGCCCCGCGCCGCGCACCACATATTTGTACGTCGTCAGCCCATCGAGCCCCACCGGCCCGCGCGCATGAAATTTGCTCGTCGAAATCCCAACCTCGGCCCCAAACCCATACCGGAAACCATCTGCAAATCGTGTGGACGCATTGTGCATCACGCTCGCCGCATCCACCTCCCGCAGAAACCGCTCCGCGACCTCGGCGTCCTCCGTGATGATGCTCTCCGTGTGCACCGAGCCATGCTCGTGAATATGCTCCATCGCTGCATCGAGCGACGGCACCACACCCACCGCCATCTCTAGCTCGCCGTACTCGGTATGCCAGTCGTCCACCGGCAGCGCACTCATCATTGCGCGCGCAACGTCATCGCCATGTAGCACCACGCCACGCTCTCGCATCCGCTCCGCCAGCTTTGGCAAAAAGTCGCCGGCGATAGCCGCATGCACCAGCACCGTCTCCACCGCATTGCACGACGCCGGATAGTCCGTCTTCGCATCGTCGATCACGCGCAGCGCCAGCTCTTCATCCGCCGCGCGGTCCACATAGATGTGGCACACGCCCTCGGCATGACCCAGCACCGGGATGCGTGTGTTCGCCTGCACATACTCCACCAGCTTCTTCGTCCCGCGCGGAATCACCATGTCCACCAGCGAGTGCATCGCCAACAGCTCATTCACACGCTCGCGCCCCAGCACCAGCGACACCGCAGCCGCAGGAAGTCCCTCCGCAGCGAGCGCCTCGCGCAGCACCCGCACCAGCGCCATCGCCGTACGCTCCACCTCGCGCCCCGGCTTCAGGATCACCGCATTGCCACTCTTGATCGCCAACGCCGCAATCTGCGTCACCGCATCCGGCCGCGCTTCAAAGATCACCGCCACCACACTGAGCGGCACGCTGATCTTCTCCATGTGCAGCCCGGAAGTTTTTTTGTTGTCATTCCCGTAGGGAATCTGCGTTTTGGATATCTCCGGATCGCGATCATCCAGCTCCACCGCATCCAGCACACGCCCCAGCGGATCAGGCAGCGCCATCACCGACCGCACCTGCTCCACCATCTCGCGCAGCTTGCTATCAGTCAGTTTCAGACGCGCCATCGTCGCCGCCGACAACGCATCCTCGCCCGTCAGCGACACCGCAACCTTCAGGTCTTCAGCGTTGGCGGCAAATAGCTCTGCGCTCGCGCCTTCCAGCGCCTTCGCCATCGCCTCCAGCGCAGCATTGCGTCGAGCCTCATTCAGCGGGGCCAACACCCGCGCCGCGGCCTTCGCCGCCTGCGCAATCTCCTGCGTGCTTAACACATCGTCACGCACAGGAGCAGCGGCCGTACTCATCGCAGCACTTCCTGCAGCATCGGAGCAGGCGCAAACCGCGTGCCTACAGTCTCGCCTGCAACAATTCGCTCCAGCACCTGCGGCGTGCGTCCATTCGCGATGATCACCGGCTTGTTCGCACGCACGACGATCCGCGCGCTCTCCAGCTTCGAGATCATCCCGCCGCGCCCGCGCCCGTTGCCGCCCTGGGCCAGCGCAAGAATCCGTTCGTCGATCTCCTCCACGCCATGCAGCATCTTCGCGTTCGGCTCGCTCGGATTGCGGTCGAACAGCCCGTCCACATCCGACAGCATCACCAGCAGGTCCGCGCCAATATGCTTCGCCAGCAGCGCCGACAGCTTATCGTTGTCGCCAAAGATCCGCTCGCGCTGCGGCAGCTCCGCCGGCCTGTCCAGCTCCGCTGTCGACACCGTATCGTTCTCGTTCACAATCGGAATCACGCTCAACGTCAGCAGCGCATCCAGCGTCGCCCGAAGGTTCGCATGACGGTCGGAATCGCGGAAGTCGTCCTCGGTCAGCAGCACCTGCGCAATCGGGCATCCCAGGCGGTCGAACGCATCGTCATACAGCGCCATCAGCCGCGACTGCCCGATAGCCGCGCACGCCTGCACCTGCGCCACCACGGTCGGCCTGCGCGTCAGCCCCAGCCGCTCCATGCCCAGACCCACCGCACCCGACGACACCATCAGCACCTCGATGCCCTGTGTCCGCAGCGAGGCAATCTGTTCCACAAGCCCGCACAGCAGCCCCAGTGCGACCTTGCCATCCGGCCGCATGATGACGTTCGTTCCGAGTTTGACGACGATCCTGCGCAACTTCGTACTCCCTTGCACAACACTCACCCGCGAAATCTCTGCCATGAACTCTTACGCATGTACCTTCTCGACTGCCGGTGCAATCGTGCGGTCGACCACAGGTGCGAGCTTCCGCAACTGCTCCACCAGTTTGGTCAACTGCTCCGGCGTCAACGACTGCGCGCCATCGCTCATCGCCTTGTCCGGGTTCGGATGCATCTCCATCAACAGACCGTCCGCACCCGCGGCCACCGCAGCGCGCGCCATCGGCGGAACAAACTCGCGGATGCCCACACCGTGCGAAGGATCGCCGAACACCGGCAGGTGCGTCAGCTTCTTCAGCACCGGTATCGCCGAGATGTCCATCGTGTTGCGCGTGGCTGTCTCGTAGGTCCTGATACCGCGCTCGCACAGCATCAGGTCGTAGTTGCCACCGCTCAAAATGTACTCCGAGCTCAGTAGCACCTCCTCAATCGTCGCCGCGATGCCGCGCTTCAGCAGCACCGGCTTGCGCACATGGCCCAGCTCGCGCAGCAAGTTGAAGTTCTGCATGTTGCGCGCGCCCACCTGGAAGCAGTCGATGTACTCCAGCATCGTCTCGATCTGCGAGATCTCCATCACCTCGGTAATCACCAGCAGGCCATGCTCATCCGCGGCCTCGCGCATGATCTTCAGGCCTTCAACGCCCATGCCCTGGAAGCTATACGGCGAGCTGCGCGGCTTGTAGGCTCCTCCGCGCAAAAACTGAGCTCCCGCAGCAGCCACCTGCTGCGCGCTCAGGCGAATCTGATCCTTGCTCTCCACCGAGCACGGCCCGGACATGATGACGATCTCCTCGCCACCCACCACCACGCCATTTGGAAACGTGATCCGCGTGCCCTCCGGCCGGAACCCGCGCCCAGCCAGCTTGTACGGCGACGAAATCCGATACGCCTGGTGCACGCCACTCAGCACCTGAAACTCCGTCACCTCAAAGTGCGCCGGCGTACCGACGCCCGCGAGAATGGTCTGCGTCTCACCTGTAGTCCGGTGGACGTTGAAACCGAGCTCCACCATGCGCTCGATCACATGTTGTATCTGTTCATCGGTGGCTTTGTCCTGCATTGCGACGATCATCACGTTGTTCCTCTTCTATCTCAGGTCTTTCGAATCTTTCCCGCTTGTCTTTGCGGTTGCACTTGCTTTTCTTTCTTTCCATTCCGAGCGGAGCGAGGAACCTGCTTCTCGCGTCCGCGCCACAAATCCCTTACTGCTTCTGCAGCGAACGCATCACATCCATAATCCGTTCGTACACGTCCTGCACCTGCGCTCCCGAAAGCGGCCCTGGGTTCACCGACCGCACATGCTCAAACACGCTCTGCTCCCGCTGCGGTTCATAGATGGGTGCGCTGGCCTTGGCCTTCAACTGCCCAATCGCCACGGCCGCGGCCGCTCGCTCGCTCAACAAACGGACGATCTGTTCGTCCAACTCATCAATCTTCTTGCGCCAGTCGGCGATCTCCATGCGTCCTTGTCCTTCCAACAGAATCTTTACTGAACTCGTTAAGATGATACGTCTTTCACTACGTCCTCATGCGCCAATCTCCGCGCCTTTCAAGCTCTTTACAAACTCACCGACAGCCTTCGGAGCATCCGCCGCCGCCGTCTTTTCGACCAATCCAACAATCGCGCTGCCAACCACCGCCGCATCCGCAAACGCGCCCACGGCCTGCACATGCTCCGGCGTGGACACGCCAAAACCCAGCGCGATCGGCAGCGTCGTAAACTGCTTCAGCCGCCGCACCAGCCCTTCGGCATCGGCAGCCAGCTCCGTCTGCGTGCCCGTAATCCCAACCCGCGAGATGGCATACACAAACCCCTGCGAACTCTCCGCAATCGCCTTCAGCCGCGCATCCGGCGAGGTCGGAGCCGCCAGAAACACCGGCGCCAACCCATACTTCTGCATCAGCGGCAGATACTCACCCGCCTCCTCGACGATCATGTCGGTCAGCAGCACACCATCCGCACCGGCATCCTTCGCAGCCTTCGCAAACGCCTCCATGCCGTAGCGCACGACAGGATTGAGGTAGCTAAAAAGAATAATCCCCGCCTGCGGCCGCGCCGCGCGAATCTCCTTGCAGATGCCAAGCACATCACTCAGCCGCGTGCCCTTCGCAACCGCGCGTTCGGATGCCCGCTGAATCACCGGCCCATCCGCCAGCGGGTCGCTAAACGGCACTCCCAGCTCAATCACATCCGCGCCATTATCGATGGCAGCAATCGCCATCTCCCGCGTCGTCGCAAGATCGGGATCGCCAGCAGTGAAGTAAATAACGAGACCGGGTTTGTTAGAGAACGTAATCGGCATCAGCCCTTCGCCTCCACACCACTCAAATTCATCTCGCGCGTCATAATCCCAATGTCCTTGTCTCCGCGCCCGCTCACGTTCACCATCAGAATCTTGTCCTTGCCCATCTTCGGAGCCAGCTTGATCGCCTCCGCCACAGCATGAGCCGACTCAAGCGCAGGAATAATCCCCTCCGTCCGCGACAGCACCCGCACCGCATCCAGAGCCTCCGCATCCGTCGCACTCGTATACGTCGCGCGCCCCGAGTCATGCAGCATCGCATGCTCCGGCCCCACGCTCGCATAATCCAGCCCCGCGCTCACCGAGTGCGTCGTCGCCACCTGCCCCGCATCGTCCTGCAGCACGTAGCTGTACGTCCCCTGCAACACACCCGGAACACCGCCGCCGATCTTCTGGAACCGCGCCGCATGCTCACCCAGCGCTGTGCCGCGGCCGCCAGCCTCCACACCGATCAGCGCAACGTTCTTCTCCGGAATGTACTCGTAGAACGCGCCAATCGCATTCGACCCGCCGCCGACGCAAGCCACAATCGCATCCGGCAGCCGTCCCTCGTGCTCCAGAATCTGCCGCTTCGACTCCTTCGAGATCACGCGATGAAAGTCCCGCACCATCGTCGGATACGGATGCGACCCCAGCGCGCTCCCGAGAATGTAGAACGTCGTCCGAACATTCGTGACCCAGTCGCGCATCGCCTCATTGATCGCATCCTTCAGCGTCGCCGACCCGCTCGCCACGCCGCGCACCTCAGCCCCCAGCAGCCGCATCCGGAACACATTCAGCTCCTGCCGCCGCATGTCCTCCTCGCCCATGTAGACCACGCACTCCATGCCGAACAGCGCGCACACCGTCGCCGTCGCCACACCATGCTGCCCCGCGCCGGTCTCGGCGATAATCCGCTGCTTCCCCATCCGCCGCGCCAGCAGTGCCTGCCCCAGCGCGTTATTGATCTTGTGCGCGCCCGTATGCAGCAGGTCCTCGCGCTTCAAATAAATCTTCGCCCCGCCAAGCGTCTCGGTCAGCCGCTTCGCAAAGTACAGCGGAGTCGGCCGCCCCACATAGTCCTTCAGCAGCCCATCCAGCTCTGCATGGAACGCCGCGTCTTCCTGTGCCTGCGCGTAAGCAGCATCCAGCTCCAGCAACGCCGCCATCAGCGTCTCCGGCACATACCGACCACCGTACTTGCCAAAACGTCCCGGCACACTGCTCGCCGGCAGCGGAGCGGGAGAAACAATCGAAGCCGTTGTACTCATAGTCGCTATCCTCTGAGCTACTTCCTATTTCCTGTCTCGACAAACACAAAAGCCGCAACCTTATCGGGTCGCGGCTCGGGGGGATTCTTGAGGCTCTTACGGTAAACCTGCTGCTTTTCCGTTCGAGACTACTCCGCCGACGCCGCTACGGTAGGCCAGTAGCGGAACGGGAAAAACGGAGTAAATCGCGGGAACGAACGGTTCATCGTACCTCTACGGTACACCGGCCGCGCTCAACCCGCAACCCCGGCCACACGGCGCCCCATCACGACACATGCGTACACAAACAGTTAACCCTTACAGAACTGTCACGAAAACGCCGCCACAATCACCATCCATCACGCGTACGCTCTAGCTGTCCGCGCATAAAGCGTTGCCTGGCCGCTCGCAACTTTTGAATCCACTCCCCACCCTGCGGCGTCCTATGGGTGTAGCACAGGAGGATCACAATGAAGAGCCTGAAACCGCTCAACATGTTGATTGCCCTGGCTGTTCTCGCTGCTCCCGCGGTAGCGTACGCGCACCCAACATCGGTGCCCGCACGCGGATACAGAACGACCGCACACAGGCTTACCGCCCACGTTGACCACACCGAGCAGGTACACACCAGGACGATCTCCGCACACCACACGCATAACGCGTCCTAACGTACAACTTTGAGGGTCCTCGCGATGCAGCGCTCATCGCGATCTCACCTCGATCCATTCTCCCCCGCACAGCTCAATCCATCTTCCACCGGGTTCCATCGAACTCCGCGGGCACAAGCTCGGTGTTCTGCACCCAGCGCTTGTCATCCAGCGCCCGAAACCCTCGCATCTTCTCGTGCGCGCTCCACTCCGGATGCAGCGCCGTCAGCCGCAGCGACTGGATAAAGTGCCCGTGCGTGAACACCAGCACCGGCGTCTCCGCATGCACGGCCTCCAGCCGCCTGAATGTGTCCTCCGCGCGCGCCAGCATCATCCCAAAGCTCTCCGCCCCGCCGCCGAAGCGTTCCTCCGGGTCCGCTTCATTCCAGTAGCGGTCCACCTCGTGCATCATGTCCTTCGGCTCGCTGCCGCTCCAGTGCGCGGGGTCCCAGAACGTAAACTCATACACCGGCCACGTCTCCACCGGCACATCGGGAAACCTCGCAACCGTCGGCTGCGCCGTCTGCTGTGTTCGCAAAAACGGGGAGGCCGCAATCAGCCCCGGCGTAAACTCCCACCGCGCCGCCAGCGTCCTGGCCTGCTCCCATCCCAGCTCTGTCAGTGGAACCTCTGCAAAGTTCTTCGTAGGCAGCCCAATATTCGCGGTGCTCTGCCCGTGGCGGATAAAGATCGCTCGTATCATCGCTATCCAGTGTAGCGGGCATCCCTCGCACGCCGCGTTACAAACGCGCCCTTTACGCCGCGCCGTTCCCCTTGGACGTCTCAAGAAACGCCTTCAGCCTCGCCGGATCTTTCTTCCCCGGCTCGGCCTCCACGCCGCTCGCGACATCCACCCCCCACGGCTCGACCGCCGCAATCGCCTCGGCCACGTTCTCCGCCCGCAGCCCACCGGCCAGGATCACCTTCGGCGCATCATCGCCAAACGCCATCCGGGTCCGCCGCACAATCTTCCCTACCCGCTCCCAGTCGAAACTCAAGCCCAGCCCGCCGCTCGCGCCTGCCTTTTTCGCATCCAGCAGCACCGCCCATACCCGCTTGTCTCCAAACACCAGCCGCAGCGCGCCCTCGAACCGCGCGTCATGGTCCTGCCTGTCCACCGGGTCCAGCTCATACGCCATCGTCTGGATGATCTTCAGCCCGTCGCCGCACTCCTCCACCAAGTGCTGCACCATCTCCGCGCGATACGCCCCATGCAGCTGCACCGCCGTCAGCCCGGCCACATCCACGCCGTGCTGCACCTTGTACGGGTCATCGGTCGCAAACACCCCGACCTTCTCCACGCCCGCCGGCAGCCGCGCCACCATCTCCGCAGCCTCATCCGGAGTCACCTGCCGCTTGCTCGGCGCAAACACGAACCCTACCGCGTCCGCGCCCAGCTTCGCCGCCAGCCGCGCATCGTCAACGTTCGTATTGGCGCAGATCTTCGTCCACATGGCTAACTCCCGCGAACACTCTCCAGCAGATGCGCCAATGCAGCCCCAGGATGCTCCTTCCGCATCAACGACTCGCCAATCAGAAACGCCTCATACCCAGCCGCGCGCAGCCGCACCATGTCCGCCGCCGTATGGATACCGCTCTCCGCCACCCGCACCGCGCTCTGCGGCAGCCGCGCCGCCAGCTCGCACGCCCGGTCCAGCGACACCTCAAACGTCTTCAAATCGCGGCTGTTCACGCCAACACACTCGCAATCCAGCGCCAGCGCACGGTCCAGCTCCTCCGCGTCATGCACCTCGCACAGCACATCCAACCCATACCCGCGGGCCGCAGCACGCAGCGTCCGCAGCTCGGCGTCGGTCAATGCCGCCACAATCAACAGGATCGCATCGGCCCCATTCGCCCGCGCCTCCAACACCTGGAAGCTGTCCACCATAAAGTCTTTTCTCAAGCAAGGAATCTGCACCGCACCCGACGCCCGCCGCAGGTTCTCCAGCGACCCCTGAAAGAACTTCTCGTCCGTCAGCACGCTCAACACTGCCGCGCCGCCCGCCTCCATCATCGGAGCCAGCATCGCAGCATCGAAGTCCGCTCGTATCAACCCCTTCGAAGGCGACGCCTTCTTCAACTCGGCAATTACAGCAACGCCCTCGCTCGCGGCCTTCGCCTTCAGCGCCCGCGCAAACCCGCGAGGCTCATGCGCCGCAGCCGCCCGTTCCAGCACGCGGACATCCACATCCGCCTTCCGCTCCGCCACAACCCGCCGCGTATGCGACATGATCTCCGGCAGATACATCGTCTTTTCCGTCGCAACACTCATCGTCTTCCATGCTACGTCACAACCCAGCACCGTTGGGTCGCCACCAGAACTGCCAACCCTCACAAGAACTTTTACAAGTTGCCACAAAAAACTTTGCTCACTTCGCGCTCTTGGCGGGATCGCTTCTTGTCCGAACGACGCATACCCCCTTGACACGCCACGTACAATAGAAGCAGCAGGAAATAGCGCGGGCAACCGGGCTCTCCTACCCTTCTGGCCCAGGCCAGTCTCCACCGAAATTACTGACAACCACACCGCTCAAGGCAAGGATCAGACCTTCACAAGTCCACCCCTAACCCTTTTCCGCTCCGGATTTTAGATCAAAAAGTACCCAGGGGGAGGGGTGGGGTCCCTAACGAGCCGCACCTGTTCGTTAGGGTGCCAGGGGTGGGGTATCACGCCCCCAAAGCAAAGGCGCGAAGAGAACTCTCTCCGCGCCTTGCACTCACAGATCAGCCGCGCTACGCCTTGCCCGCCAGCTGCCGCAGCACATACTGCAGAATCCCGCCATGCTGGTAGTACAGGATCTCCTGCGGCGTATCGATCCGCACCACAGCAGCGAACTGCTTGGTCTTACCAGCAGCATCCGTAGCAATCACAGCCAGCTCCTTGCCACCGGCAAACTTGCCATCGAGCATCGCCTTCAGATCGCCCGGCTTGGAACCCAGCGTGAACGTCTCCTCGCCGGTCAACCCCAGCGACTCGACACTCTCGCCCGCCTTGAACTGCAGCGGCAGAATCCCCATCCCGACAAGGTTCGAGCGATGGATGCGCTCATAGCTCTCGGCGATCACGAACCGGATGCCCAGCAGCCGAGGCCCCTTCGCCGCCCAGTCGCGCGACGAGCCCGAACCGTACTCCTTGCCCGCCAGGATCGCCAGCGGCACGCCGCGCTCGGCATACTTTACCGAAGCGTCATAGATCGACATGCCCTCACCCTCAGGCAGCAGCCGCGTCACACCGCCCTCCGTGCCCGGAGCCAGCTTGTTCCGCAGCCGCACATTGGCAAACGTGCCACGCACCATCACCTCATGGTTGCCGCGGCGGCTTCCATATGAGTTGAAGTCGCTCGGCTTCACGCCATGGTCCGTCAGGTACTTGCCAGCAGGCCCATTCAGCTTGATCGACCCAGCCGGCGAGATGTGGTCCGTCGTCACCGAGTCACCCAGCACCGCCAGCACGCGAGCGCCGCTAATGTCGTTCACTTCCGCTGGAGTTGCAGGCATACCGTCGAAGTAAGGCGCCTTCCGGATGTACGTCGAGTCCGGCTCCCAGCCATACACCTCGCCGCTCGGGAACTTCAGGTGCTGCCAGTTCGTATCGCCGTCGCTCACAGTCGCATACTGCGTCCGGAACATCGTCGAGTCGATGCAGCTCGCGACGGTATCCGCAACCTCCTGCTGTGTCGGCCAGATGTCCTTCAGGTACACCGGCTGCCCGTCCTTGCCCTTGCCAATCGCATCCTTGGCGAAGTCATGCTCAATATGCCCGGCCAGCGCATAGGCCACCACCAGCGGCGGCGACATCAGGTAGTTCGCACGGACCTCCGGCGAAATGCGCCCCTCGAAGTTCCTGTTGCCGGAGAGCACCGACACCGCAACCAGCCCATGCGCCTCAATCGACTTCGACACATCCGTCGGCAGCGGCCCGCTGTTGCCAATGCACGTCGTGCAGCCATAACCAACCGTCTGGAACCGCAACGCATCCAGGTACTTCGTCAGCCCCGCGCGGTTGTAGTAGTCAGTCACCACGCGCGATCCCGGTGCAAGCGAGGTCTTCACCCAAGGAGGCGTCGTCAGGCCCTTCTCCACCGCCTTCTTCGCCAGCAGACCCGCCGCAACCATCACGTAAGGATTGCTCGTGTTCGTACAGCTCGTAATCGCCGCGATGACGATCGAGCCGTCGGTCAGATACTTGTCCGGGTTCACATGGAACCGCTCCTCCACCGAGTGAGGTTCAGCAACCGCAACAGCAGCACCTTCGCTGCTCGCCAGGTTTCCATTCGCGGAGGCGTGACCACCTTCACCCTCCCAGCGCACCATCTGCCGCACCACGCTCTTGTTGGCGTTCGGCCCTTGCAGCTCAGGCAGCTTCCTGGCAAAGCTCGCCGGCGTCTCCGACAGCAGCACACGGTCCTGCGGACGCTTCGGCCCCGCTACGCTCGGCTCCACCGTGCTCAGGTCCAGGCTCAGTGCCGCCGAGTACTCAGCCTCAACCGCCTCCGCCGTATGAAACAGCCCCTGCGCCTTGTAGTACGCCTCCACCAGCGCAATCTGCTCCTCGCTGCGACCCGTCAGCCGCAGGTACTTCAGCGTCTCCGCATCCACCGGGAAGATGCCGCACGTTGCCCCATACTCCGGAGCCATATTGGCGATCGTCGCACGGTCCGCCAGCGGCAGCTCGCTGATGCCCTCACCGTAGAACTCCACGAACTTGCCGACGACACCGAGCTTGCGCAGCATCTCAGTTACGGTAAGAACCAGATCTGTGGCTGTAGTCCCTTCCTTCAGCTTGCCCGTCAGCTTGAAGCCAACCACCTGCGGCACCAGCATGCTCACCGGTTGCCCCAGCATCGCGGCCTCGGCCTCAATCCCGCCGACGCCCCAACCCAGTACGCCCAGCCCATTCACCATCGTCGTGTGGCTGTCCGTTCCAACCAGCGTGTCCGGATACGCTGTCACCGAACCGTCCGCCTCCGTCTTGGTAAAGCACACCCGCGCCAGGTACTCCAGGTTCACCTGGTGACAGATACCCATCCCCGGCGGCACGGCTGAAAAGTTATTGAACGCCGTCTGTCCCCACTTCAGGAACGCATAGCGCTCGCGATTGCGCGTAAACTCCAACGCCGCATTAAGGTCATACGCATTCGCAGAACCGTACTCATCCACCTGCACCGAATGGTCGATCACCAGCTCCGCAGGCTGCAGCGGATTGATCTTCTCCGGATCTCCGCCGAGCACTTTCATCGCATCGCGCATCGCGGCTAGGTCGACGATCGCCGGAACGCCGGTGAAGTCCTGCATCAGCACGCGCGCCGGCATATACGCGATCTCGCGGCTTGGCTCGGCCTTCGCGTCCCAGTTCGCCAGGAACGTGATATCCTCCGCCGTCACCGTCTTGCCGTCCTCGTGCCGCAGCAGGTTCTCCAGCAAAATCCGCAATGAATACGGCAGCCGCGCCAAGTTCCCCTTCAGCGCATTCAGGTTGTAGTAGTTCACCGTCTGGTCGCCGCTCTTCAGCGTGGCGGCGGCGTGGAAGCTGTTCGGGTGCGTGTTCGACATATCGTCATCTCCAGAGAATCGCTCGTATCGAGCTGGGTCATCTTCAACGAGGCCCGGCCTTCAGGCTGCGTCTGTAAGCGCAGCCCTGCGGGCCTCAACGGATATCAGGTTGTCACAAGGGAAGAATACGGACTAGGCGCGCCCGCGGTCATGACGTCCACGCCGAAACCGCTTCATCCGCGGCGCCCGCACCGGCCGCGCAGCCAAACCACCTGTCGTCAGCGGTTCCAGACTCGTCATGTCAGCTATTTTACTCCGCCATCAACAACCTTTCCCATCGCAGCTCCGTCTTGTTCGATACTGGATTCGCGCCACCTCGGCCAGTATCCAAAGAAAGCCACCTCTGCAGCAGACGAAACTTTCTCTCCGGCAGGGGTTCTCAAGATAGAGTGATGACGATGACGACCCAGTCCGCAAATCGCAACCTTCTCCGCCTCGCTGCCCTGGCCATAGCACTCGGCCTCGGCGCCGCTTTGGCCTGCGCCCAAACCCAGCAACCGCCAGCCGACGACGGCCCTGACCCCGCGCTCGCCAACATGGCCCCAGCCGACGCCGCAGCCGCCCAGCAGACCGTCGCACCAGGCCAGCCCGACATACAGCAACAGCAAGCACCCGGCCCTGTTCCTCAACAGGCGCCAGCACCCATCGTCCGCAGCGCCCCGGCGCCCGACCAGAGCGGCCAGCCCGCCAACGCGGCTCCGGGTGACGACTCCTACAACGCACCTCCCGACACCGCCCAGGCGGACGACCAGATCGCCGACGGCCAGCAGGCGCTCGACGACGCCGATGTCTCCACCGACCAGGCGCCGCCCCCTCTGCCCGACTACGACCAACCCGAAGCCCCCGGCGACAACTACATGTGGACCCCCGGCTACTGGGGTTACAGCCCGGGCGGCTACTACTGGGTTCCCGGCGTCTGGGTCGTTCCTCCCTACTACGGCGGTCTCTGGACCCCCGGATACTGGGGCTGGTATGGAGGCCGCTATCGCTGGCATCCCGGCTACTGGGGCCTCCACGTCGGCTTCTATGGCGGCGTGAACTACGGCTTCGGATACATCGGCACCGGTTACTTCGGTGGCTACTGGCACGGCAACGCTTTTGTCTATAACCGCGCAGTCACCCACGTGGGCGGTAACGTCGGCTTCGACCACGTCTACAACCGCACGGTGGTCTACAACGGCCGCACCTTCGGCCCGCGACCTGCCAGCCGCATCAGCTACAACGGCGGGCGCGGCGGCATCCAGGTCGCACCACGGCCAGGTGAATACACCGCCATGCACGAGACCCACACCGCAGCCCTGCCCGGTCAGGTTCGGCTTCACCAGAACGCGGCAGCCAATCCGCAGGCGGCCTTCAACGCCAACCGCGGCCACGTCGCAGGAAACCTCGCGGCGCGGCAGGCTCCTCTAGACGCCAACCGGCCCATCGCCAACACGCAGCGCGAGTTCCAACCCCGTGCGCAAAACCAGCCGCGGTCACAGCAGCAGTACCGGCCCAACCCGCAACCCCGACAGCAATCTCGCCCGGCGCCGCGGCCTGAGTCGCACTCGGCGTCACACGACGACAAGCACTAACCTCGTGCTCATGTTCAAAGACCCGGCGGAACATCGCCGGGTCTTTCTGTCTTCGCCAAGTCATAGATATCGCGCGAAATCTCTCTACGCTGACCACCCGCAACTCCACTCTCCGCATCTCATCAAGTTGCGTATCAGAAGATCAGCTGAGTCTCGCTGTGCACTGCAAGGAGCCTCCACCAAGCCATGACGATCCCCTCATTTCCTCTCCACAAACGTCATCTCTCGACACCTTTTTCGTTCGCAGTCCGCCTCCTCGGCGGCCTCGCACTCTCCACCGTCGTCTTCGTTGCCGGCTGCAATGGCTGTAATAGCAGCCAGAGCCAGGCGCCCATCGTTGACAACTCCGGCTCCGGCCCCGACCCCGCTGCGGCCAACCTTGCACCAGCCAGCACGGGACAGCCTGCCGCCGTCCTCGGCACCAACGCCTCCTACACGCCGCAGCAGCAGAGCGAAAGCTACGACAACGGCCAGCAGCAGCCTGCCCCCATCCAACAGGACTATAACGACCAGTCTTACGCTTACAACGCGCCCCCGCCCTCCGAGGCCGGCTACGACGAAAACGCCCAGTACGACTACTCCGACCAGGCCCCGCCCCCGCTGCCCGACTACGATCAGCCGCCCGCTCCCGACCCCAACTACCTCTGGACGCCCGGCTACTGGGCTTGGGGTCCTGACGGCTACTACTGGGTTCCCGGCGCATGGGTGCCGCCGCCCTACTACGGCGCTCTCTGGACCCCGCCCTACTGGGGTTGGTATGGCGGCCGTTACTGCTTCCACCACGGCTACTGGGGTCCGCACGTCGGCTTTTACGGTGGCATCAACTACGGCTTCGGCTACATCGGCATCGGCTACTTCGGCGGCTACTGGCGCGGGCATGACTTCTACTACAACCGCTCGGTCAACAACGTCGGCCATCTGAACGGCAGCTATGTCTACAACCGCGCTGTCGTTTACAACGGCCGCACCTACGGTGCGCGCCCGAACAATCGCGTCAGCTATAACGGCGGCCGCGGCGGCCTGAACGTCCGTCCGCAGGCAGCCGAGCTCGCCGCAAGGCGCGAGCCCCACACCGCACCGCGACAGGAACAGATCCAGCTCCGCCAGACCGCGATGCAGAACCCACGGCAGCGCTTCTCGGCCAATAACGGACGTCCTGCTGAGGCCTTCGCCCGTCCCGGCACCATCCCCGCACGCTCCATCGGCGAGGCCCCGCGCCAGGTGCAACAGATCCAGCAACGCAGCGCCGAACAGCGGCAGCGTAACCAACAGCTTCAACAACACAACGTGCAGCAACAACAACGAAACACACAAGAGCAACAAAGAAACGTGCAGGGGCAACAGCGTAACCAGCAACTCCAGCAACGAAACGTCCAGCAGCAACAGCACACCCAACAGGTGCAGCAACGAAACGCGCAGGAACAGCAGCGTAACGTTCAGCAGCGGCAGCGTGTGCAGCAGGGACAACAGCGCAACCAACAGATACAACAACAGCGCGTACAACAGGAACAACAGCAACGAAACCAGCAGGTGCAGCAGCAGCGCACTCAGCAGCAACAGCAACAGCGCGTGCAGCAACAGCAACGCATGCAGCAGGAACGCCGCCCCGCGCCTCAGACACGTCCTGCACCCGAAGCGCGCCCTGCTCCTCAGGTACGCCCAGCCCCTCAGTCTCGTCCGGCACCTCAGGCAGCCCGGCCAGCGCCACAACCGCATGAGGCTCCGCACGAAGAGGGCCACCCGCACTGATCCGCAGCACAAGCCGCCAACCAAAAGGCTCGCCCTCATCGGCGAGCCTTTTTCTACTCCCTACTCCCTACTCCCTACTCCCTAAATCTACATAGCCAGTTGCACCAGCAGCACCGCATTCAACGCGAGAATGACTGTCGCCACCACCCACCCTGCGATCTTCGTCCGCAGCGCGCTCACAAAGTTGCTCATCACGGACCTCCGATTCGTCAGTAGCAGCAACGGGATCAGCGCCGCCGGCAGCGTAAAGCTCAACAGCACCTGCGAATCGATCAGGATCTTCAACGGATCGGCACCGACGGCAATCACAATCAGCGCAGGCACCACAGTAATAAATCGCCGCACAAAGATCGGGAACTTGATGTCCAGAAACCCTTCGATGATCACCTGACCGGCCATTACGCCGACCGTCGAGCTCGACAGCCCGGAGCACAACAGCGCCACCGCAAACACCACCGCCGCTCCTGGCCCCAGCAGAGGCCCCAGCGTGTGGAACGCGTCCTGGATCGTCGGCGAAACCCCAGGTCCCCTGCCATAGCCCGCACCCAGCGCCACCGCCGCCATCACAATCATCGCGGAGTTGATCAGCCACGCGCCGTTCATCGCTACAAACACATCCACCAGTTCGAACCGTAGATACTGCAGCAGCAGGTTCAGCTTCGGCTTCTTCGGCGGAGGCGCAATCTCCGTCAACCTCGGCTGCACCAGCGCCGAGTGCAGATAGATCACATGCGGCATCACCGTCGCGCCCAGCATCCCCACCGCAGCGAACACGCTCGCGCTCAGCGCAGGCGAGCTACGCATGTCGAACGTCGGCAGCACCGTCGCCACAAACGCAGCATGCCAGTCCGGGTGCACCAGGAACACCTCAAACCCATAGCACAGCCCAATCACACCGACGAACGCCATAATCCCGCGCTCCAGCCATTGAAACCCCGCAAGGTCCAGCGCAAGGATCGCAAACACGCCCACCGTCGCAATCATCGCGGACGCGAACAGTGAGCCCACCGGCGTCAATCCATGCGCCATCAACGCGGGCCCCATCAACAAGTCCAGCCCCAGCGCCGCGCCCAGAAACTCCGCCATGTCCGTCGCCACGGCAGAGATCTCCGCACACACCCACAGAAATATCGTTGTGCGCTTCGAAAAATGCCGGCGGCAGCTCTGCGGCAGCGTCTCTCCAGTCACGATCCCCAGTTTCGCGCTCAGGTACTGGATCAGGATCGCCATCGCATTGGACCACAGCAGTACCCACAGCAGCCTATAGCCGAACTGGCTCCCGCCCAGAATGTTCGTCGCAAAGTTGCCCGGGTCGATATAAGCCACCGAGGCCACGAACGCGGGCCCAAAATAGCTCCATATCTGGTCTCTGCGAAACAGGCTTCGACCGCCCGCTCCAGCCACCTTCACAACGCCGCTGCTTCCAATCAGCCCCGAGGCTCCGGCCGCGGTCGCCGCAGGGGAAAGCAGCACCTCTTCCGAGGTATCACCCTCATAACCTGCATCCCCGTGCTGCGCATACTCATCCGTCATCTCCTCCAGTATAGGGTGAAGAAGGTATTTTTAGGTAAACCTGAATATTAAGATTTAGGTGAGCCTCAAAAATAGTTCCAACTCCTGCACCGCGCCAGAAAACCCCTCCACCGCTGCTCATTGAACCTCGGCGAGCATACTTGAGATTGCGTAGACGTCTTTGCCTTGGCCTGCTCTACCGCCCCGTAGATCCGAATCCGCCCTCCCCGCGTTCCGTCTCTTCCAGCATGTCTGTCTCTTCGAACCTCGCCTCAATGCGCTGCACAATCCGCAGCTGCGCGATGCGATGCCCCGGCGCCACCACCTGCGGCTCGCTCGTCAGGTTCGTCAGCACGATCTTCAACTCACCGCGATATCCGGGATCGATCACGCCTGCAAGCGTCGTAATACCCCGCACCGCGAGCCCCGATCGGTCCTCTACCAGTGCACCGTGCGACGAAGGCAGCTCCATCGCAAGCCCCGTCCGCACTGCCACTGTCGACCCCGCCTCACCCACCGGCGCCAGCGTCGCCGCCTCAGCCGCAAACAAGTCCGCTGCCAGATCGCCATACGCTCCGCTATGCGCATACCGCGGCATCTGCGCCGACGGCAGCAACCGCTGCACCAATATCTTCGGTCCCAACTCTGTCACCTCTTTCACGACAACCACTTCAACAACCGGATCACGCCCATCGGCGCCGCCTTCGAGTGCGCCGACACATCCGTCCTTGCATGGATCGCCCTACGGTTCTCGCTGTAGTACGAAAACGCGCGGAGCATCATCTCTTCATTCGTCAGTGTCGGCTCCCATCTTAGTTCACGCCGTATCCGCTGCGTGTCGAACACAAAGCTCTCCGCGATCATCCTGTAGTGATACGGCCCCAGCGGCGACACCTTCAACCTGTGCGCCAGTTGCATCGCGGCAATCGTCGGCATGCGCGGCAGTTGCGCCACACGCGCCTTGCTGCCCGCCGCGCGAATCACGCTCTCATACATCCCACGCATCGTCGGCACATCATCCGAGCCGATATGAAACAGGTTCGACTCCTCATACTCCAGACACAGCAGACACGCCGTCGCCAGGTCCTGCGCATAGATGAACTGGTAGCGGTTGCTCCCGTCGCCGACCACCCAGACCTTCTTCCCGTCCTCAATAAACTCAAACAGGATCGCCAGCAGTCCAAGCCTGCCGCTGTCGATGATCGTCGGACACCGCAGCGTCACCACCCGCATCTCCGGATGCTGCTCCACAAGCTTCGCCAGCGCACGCTCCGCCTCCAGCTTCGACTGCCCATACAGCTCCACCGGCGCGGGCGCATCGTCCTCCGTCACCGGCCTGCCGAAGCCCTCAGCCCACAGGCAGTTCGAAGAGATGTTCACGATCTTCGTTACGCTCGCCGCCTGCGCCGCCTCTGCTAGCAGGCGAGTCCCATCCACATTGCTTGTCCACAGCAGCGTCTCGTCCTTCACATCGTGCGCCAGCATCGCCGCACAATGAAACACCGCCTCAAACCTGTGTTCAGCAAATGTCCGCTTCAGCAGCTCCCCATTGCGAATGTCACCTTGTATCGAGCTCAACCCCTCAGCGCCGGCATCCTCATCGCGCACCAGGTCGATGTTCGTCACTGCGAACCCTTCAGCCAACAACCGCCGCTTCAGCACACCACCAAAGAACCCTGACGCGCCGGTGACCAAGACCTCACGCTTTGTAC
Source organism: Granulicella sp. 5B5 (assembly GCF_014083945.1). Taxonomy (GTDB): domain Bacteria; phylum Acidobacteriota; class Terriglobia; order Terriglobales; family Acidobacteriaceae; genus Granulicella. The sequence goes on from NZ_CP046444.1 coordinate 1,803,094, forward strand.
TCATCCTTCAACCTTCTTCTCTGTACTGCGAAACAGATATACCGCCAGCACCGCAATCAGCGGCTCCATCGGATGCCGAAATCGCGGCTGCACTGTCACCAGATAATACGGCAGTGGCAGCAACACAAAGATCGCCGCAAACAACCCTGCGCCCTCCACGCGCCTCCACAGCATCAGCGCCAGCCCCAATAAGCCACACACGCTCAAGAAGCAGTAGCTCAACTGCCGCAGATACTCCTGCGAAGGGTGCCGTCCCATTGAATGCGGCGTTCCATCCCAGAAGAACAGAAACCTGTCCAGCGTCCACTTCACCGTCCGCAGAGGTCGCGCCTTGATCCGCGCCTCGGCTATCGCGCCGCGCTGCTTCGCAAACGCAACCTCGCCCTCGCGCACATATTCCTTGTACTCCGGATCACCCGTCCACAGCGGCACCGTGGTTCCCCACGGAAACCCATCGTTGCGCTCCAGCGTCGACTCATACAGCTCCACACCGAAGTTATCGCGCGTCAGCACCGGTGCATGCATCACGCGCTCATTGCGCAACACCCATGTTGCCAGGACGGCAGCAAACGCCACACACGTAAGCATCGCGCCCACCGCTGCCTGCTTCTCCAACCGCCGCGACCGCAACTCCGGCCACGCAATCCAAATCATCATCGCCGGCAGGCACAACAATAACGAAGCATTCGACAGCGCAATCAAACCCCACAACACCCCAAGCCACACCCACAACTCTATCTTCTCCGTCGCGCGCTCGTCACCGCCCCCCAAACCACGCAACCGCAACGCCACCACAATCGCCCAGCTAAACAAACAAGCCGTCAGCGACATCTCCCAAATCCAATGCACCGCATACTGCAACGCCGCCGGATACACCGCCCACAGCCACGCCGACCACACGGCCACCGGCGCGGCCATCTTCGCTCTGCGCCGCGCAATGCCACGAGCATCGAAGCACCGCTCGGCGATCTCATACACCGCCGGTGCAATCGCTGCGGAAAGCAAACTGTCCGCCACCATCAACGCCAGGGCAGCCCCGCGCGAGTACACCCCAAACAGCTTGAACGCCGCCCCCATCAGCAACGGATACAGCGGCGGCAGCCACGCCGTCGGTCCTGACATCCCATTGAACGGGTTCCCAAAACCATGCCCCGTCGCCAGCGACCGCCCAATCCTCCCCGCCTCAAACCCGAAGTTGAAGTTCGCCTGGTCCGTCCGCACGCGATACGTGTGCCCAATCAGGATCACCGCCACACGCAGCGCGAATCCTACCCAGAAGATCGTCCACGGCTCGCTCCACCAGCTTCGTTTTGTCATCTCTCGCGTCACGCTTCTGGCCTAGTCTATCTTCCACACCCCTCGCTCTGCCCAAATCCGCTCGCGTATCGTCATTCACATGGCGACCACACAGCCAACCACGCAACCGGCCGCGGCCGCCCATGCAGAACGGCCCGCGGCCCTCCGCTCCACCGTACTCGCTGCTCTGCTCGCCGCTCTCGTCATCCTCACCCTGCTCGGCCACAACCGCCTCACCGACTGGGACGAGGGCATCTACGCCCAAATCTCTCGTGAGATGCTCTCTTCCGGCCTGCTCATCCCTCACTGGAACCTCCAGCCCTGGCTCGAAAAACCGCCGCTCATGCTCTGGATCACCGCCGTCTTCTTCAAGCTCTTCGGCGTCTCCGAGTTCACCGCCCGCCTCGGCTCCGCTCTCTCCGGCGTCGCCCTTGTCGGCCTGCTGCATGGCTGGCTCGCGCGACGCCACAGCCTCCGCGCGGCATGGTTCAGCTCGCTCATCCTGCTCTCCACCTTCGGCTTCCTCCACGTCGCCCGCGTCGGCGAGATGGACACACTCCTCTCCCTCGGCCTCTGCATCTCCCTCATCGGACTCGCCGAGCTTCACCTCGACCACCGCCACGGCGCATGGCTCTTCTGGCTGGGCTTCGCCCTGGCGCTGATGACCAAAGGTGCCGCCAGCATCACCCTCGGCTTCACATTCGTCCTTTTTCTTGCGCTCGAACCCACGATTCTTCGTCGTCATCTCGGCACACTCTCTCTAGGCTTCGCGCTCTTCCTCGCCGTCGTCCTGCCGTGGCATATCGCGCTCTATCACCGCTTCGGCGAGGCCTTCGTTCAGCAGTACATCGGCCTGCACATCCTGCATCGAGCCACATCCCAGATCGAAGGCCACATCACCCCGTGGTGGTACTACCTCCGCGTTCTTCTCCTCTCGGCCATTCCGTTCTGCCTGCTTTACCCCATCGCGGCTCTAGACGCGCTCCGTCGCCCCGCGCTTCGGCTCTACCGAGTCTTCGCGCTCTTCGCCCTCATCGAAGTGCTCTTCTTCTCCCTCGTCAAAACCCGTCTTCCGCACTACATTGCGCCCGCGTACCCGGCATTTTCCGTCCTCACCGCCGTGTGGATCTGCACCCGCCTCGAAACCATTACCCTCACCAAACCTCTACGCCTCCGACTCAGCGCCGCAGTCTGCGCCATCTGGATCATAGCCGCGCTCATCACCGCAGCTCCGCGCAGCCGCCTCCACTCTCCGCGTCTCCCCAACGGCGACGTCACCCCCAACAACCGTGAGCAGGTCGCCCTGCTCAAGCAGGTCTTCAAGCACCCCGCGCCCGCCGTCGCCGCAGTTCCAGGCCCCCTGCTCGACTGGCGTCCCGGCCACTACAATCCCATTCCCACCGTCATCTTCTACGCCAACCGTCCCGTCCAGCAGGTGCTGCCTCAGCCACTCCCGCCCGGCACCCCCACCGATATCTACGCCTTCAACCCCGTCCCCTTCGCCGCCGCAATCGGCTCGCAACCGAGCCTCATCCTCGTCGCCCGCTCCCTACTCCCGCAGCTCCCCGCCGGCTACACCTTCCACCTCATCGCCTCCTCGCCTACCCTCGCCGTCGGCACGATCGCACGAAACTAGCCATTTTGCCGGCTCCAGCAGTTGACCCAAAACCCCATTTCCCGGTACACTCATAGAGTTTGGCGAAGCAGCCGTGTCTCTCCTCGTGGGAGGCCCCTACTGCAAGGCCGGAGAGCTGGCCCGCTTCTGCGGCAGCCGCAAACCTCGCCTCCTGACAAAGACAAGTTTTCGATACGTTCGTGGAAAGCAGGCGTGGCCTTCTGCGCCCTGTTCAATGAGGTTTCAAGCATATGTACGCAGTCATCAAGACCGGTGGTAAGCAGTACCGCGTGGCTCCCGGCGACACGCTCCGCATCGAGAAGAGTGAGCATAATGGCACCATCGAGTTTGAAGATGTCGTCGCCGTCAGCCTCAACGAGGGCAAGTTCGAGTCCGACCTGAAGAACGCCAAGGTCACCGCCCAGGTCGTCTCCGAGGGCCGTGGCGATAAGATTCTCGTCTTCCACTACAAGCGCAAGAAACAGTACAAGAAGCTCCAGGGCCATCGCCAGAGCTTCGTCGAAGTGAAGATCAAGGAGATCTTCGTCGGCGGCTCCAGCTACGACGCCTAATCTTCGCTTTACCGGAGTAGGGTATGGCTTTAGCCATGCCGTTATGACACACCTTTTCGAGAAGGGGCTTTAGCCCCGGGGCGCAGGCCCACTAAATTTCCGCCGAACTTACACGGCAAAAGAGGCACAGCAATGGCACATAAAAAAGGTCTAGGCAGCTCCAAGAACGGCCGCGACTCAAACGCACAGCGGCTCGGCATCAAGCGTGGCGATGGCCAGCTCGTCACCGGCGGCAGCATCCTCGTCCGCCAGCGCGGCACACCGCACAAGCCCGGCCTCAACGTCGGCCGCGGCTCCGACGACACCCTCTTCGCGAAGGTCTCCGGCATCGTCAAGTTCCAGAACAAGGGCCAGAAGGGCCGCTTCGTCAACATCATCCCGACCGAAGCTGCCTCCGCCTAAGTTTTCTTCCTTCTGCAGACAGCAAAGCCCCGCTCCGGCGGGGCTTTTGGCATTGCGCTACACTACTTTCCAAGAGAGGAGGCGTTCGCCATGCAGGACTTCATCCTGGCCAAACGCGCAGAGATCGCCGATCTCTGCCGCAAGCACCACGTCCGCCGCCTCTCTATCTTCGGCTCCGCCGTTCGCGGTGACTTCGACCCCGCTACCAGCGACATCGACCTCCTCGTTGAGTTCAGCCCGCAACAGGTCTCAGGCTATTCGAAGAACTTCTGGGCGCTCGAAGACAGTATAGTCCGCCTCTTCGGTCGCAAGGTTGACCTCATCGCAGAAGGCAGTATCAAGAATCCTTACATCCTGCGTCGCATTCAGGAACAAAGGCAACAGCTCTATGCAGCGTGATCTCGAAGCCTATTTGTGGGACATCTTCAACGCGATCGAGCAGGTCGAGAGGTTTGTAGCTGGGCTTACGTTTGAGGCTTATTTAGATAGCGAGTTGCCCCAGGCCGGCGTGGAACGCAAATTCGAGATTATTGGCGAAGCGATCAAACAAGCCAGCCAGCACTTCCCAGGTCGCTTGGATACTCTTCCGAATTTGTCCAACTTCGCCCGCTTTCGCGACCGCCTGGCACACGGCTATGCCACCATTAAGCAAGAGATCGTATGGGAAGCCATCCAGGACGACATCCCGCCGCTGAAACAGGCTGTCGCTAAACTACTCCACCCCGGCCCAAACTCTGACCTTACCCCATAACCGTCAGTTTCTTGTCTTTTTCCGTGTCGCTCAGCTTCTGCAGCTGCGGCAGAAAATCGCTTCGCCGCACCCAGATCTTGTAGCTCGTAATGCCCGTCTCTTCATGCGTCGGAAACGTCTTCAGCGTTTTCGGCAGGATGATCTGTTCCGGGTTCAGCTCCACGCTGTCATCACACTTCCGGTCGCTGCTCGGCTCATCGAACACGCATTCGAACCCCACCGGCAGCGCTGCATAACCCGCCGCCATGATCCTGCCCATACGCTGGATCGCCCCAAACGACAGCCCGCCCGCCACCTTCGGCTTCAGCCCTGGGCTCGACTCCAGAAACACAACATACTCCGCGCCGATTCCCAACCCCGCATACGGCCCAAAGTACACCGTATCGTTCATCTTCGCGCCCTTGTACGCGGTCTCCACCACGGCCTTGTACACCACCGTTCCGTAGTGCTCCGTATCGCCGGCCACCACGCGCACCAGCACCACCTGGTCGGCCTGCACAAAAAGGTCGTGGATCGTCACACTGCGCACCGGCCCGGCCTCAATACGGTGCCCCCACAAAAACACGGTCGCTCCGCACAAAATGACAAGCGCCCGTACGATCTGGCCCCGTGTTATGCGTATCCGCAACATCGTTATGCCTTTGTGAAAACCTCCCTATCTTGTACTCTCATTCACTCTCCAAAGGCCAGTTCTTCCGCTCAATCGTGAACACGTCCCGAGTCGTGCAGTACCCGCCGCCTCCATGCATCCTCCCAACCAGCCGCATCTTCGACGGGTCTATGTGGAGCTGGGCCAGCCCATTCGGCTCCTCAAACACGGCTTCCCGCACATGGGCATACACAATCCGTCCCAGCACGATGGTGCTGGAACCGCCCGGCTCCAGCACCTCAAACAGCTCGCACTCCAGCCCCACCGGAGACCCCGCAATCCGCGGCACATCCACCACCGCACTCGGCACTAGCTCCAGTCCCGCCAATGCCGTCTCGTCCGTGCCCTTCGGAGCGTTCGTTGCGGTCACATTCATCGCCTCGGCCAACTCCTCCGGCACCATGTTCACCACAAACTGCCTCCGCGCCCGGATGTTCCCCAGCGTGTCCTTGCTCTCGCGGTCCGGCGCGGCTGAGATGCTGATCGCCACCAGCGGCGGATCACTCGACACGATGTTGAAGAACGAGAACGGCGCAGCATTCACGCGCCCCTCCGCGTCCCGGCTCACCACCCACGCAATCGGCCGCGGCAGAATCACACTCGCCAGCAGCTTATAGCTGTCGATCTTTGCCATCGCCGCCAGATCAAAGTGCGCAAAACCCTCGCTCACATCTACTCCTCTATTCATCTACTCCTCTTTCTTGATCGCGGCCTTGCCCTTCTCATCCCACATCAGCCGCGCCGCCGGCACCTGGTGGTCATGCGGAAACAGCACCAGCCAATCCTGTGCAATCGCCCGCCCCAAAAACCGCTTCCGCTCCTCAATGCACCGCAGCGGATCGAGGTCGTAGCCCATCACCCACGTCGGCTCCAGGTGCCGGCTCGTCGGGATCAGGTCGCTCACAAAGCATGCATGTTCGCCGCCGGACTCCACATGCACCCCCAGCACATCCGGCGTATGCCCCGGCAACACCTCCACCCAAACCCCCGGCACAATCTCCGCGGATGTCTGCACCCTTACTGGCGGCAGCAAATCGCCGTTAGCATTCACCGCGCGCAGCCGCACGTCGTCAGGCGTAAACGCACCGGCACCGCCCACATCCATCACCGTCATCTGCCCATTTGCGATCACAGGATCATAGTTCGGCCCCAGATAACTCACTCGATCGCGGTCCCGCTGCAGCCGTCCGCTGGCGAGCTCTCCCGCCGCCGCAAAATGCCGCGCGTTCCGGAACGTCGGCGTCACGCTGCCGTCTTCATGCAGCGTCGTGTTCCATCCGCAGTGGTCAAAGTGCAGATGTGTATTCACCACATGCGTCACCGCATCCAGTTCGACGCCCGCCGCGCGCAGGCTCACCGGCAACAGCTCCTTGTTCTGGAAGATCCCACGCATCTTGGCGCTCTGCTTGTTGCCCACGCCAGTCTCGATCAGCACCACCGCCCCGCCCGTGCGCACCACCACGCAGTTGGTCCCCAGCAGCACATAGTTGTTCTCGTCCGCCGGCATCCGCCGTTGCCACAGTGTCTTCGGGACCACCCCAAACATGGCTCCGCCGTCCAGCAGAAAGCTCCCGTCGGTACAGACCGTCAGCTCCGTCGCACCCACCTGGTGCCGTCCACGTACCAGCGCGCCATCATCGTTTGCCGCAGCTATCGCCATGCACCGAGTCTAAACGGCGTCTGGCGTTCCTGGCCTTGTCAGCCGCTACGATCAACGTGTCTGCAGCACCATCGGCTGCTGCGACATCAGCTCCAGCGTCGCCGCATGGGCCTCCATTCCCATGGCAGGCTCAGGCTCGGAGGAAGCGGACGCACTCGCGGACATTGACGTCTCTGGCACCCGCTTCTGCTGGAAACACGATCGGCACAGCACAGGCCGTCCCTGCGTCGGTTTGAACGGCACCGTCGTCTCAATCCCACAGGCTGAGCACTCGGTGCGCGTCTCCGTTCGCGAAAACGGCAGTATCGCGGGCGTGTTGGGGTTCACGGAACGTCCTAACCCGGCTCGCTTCGCCTTGCAAAGCTTGCATCGCTTCGGATCGTTCTTGAACTGCTTGTCGTAGAAGAACAGCTGTTCGCCGGCAGTGAATACGAAATCATTACCACAGTCGGAACACTTCAGAAATCGGTCAACAAATTGCATGGGCCTTCTCCCATCGAGCGGGATAAGGATGAACCGTAACCTTGGCCGTCGTTCTCGATCTCTCCCCGGATACGTTCAAGCCTGTCGTTACATCTCTGCTGAGCCCGAATTGTGCACAATCCCCGGTTCGCCCTGTTATATGTGGCTCTTCACATCAAACCGAAGACTGATAAACGGAAAAGTGGGCGGTTCTCACCACCCACCTCCTCCGCAGTACTGCAACCATTGCCCGGAAGGGAGAGAAACTCGCCCTTCAGCAAACTCACATACCTGTCTCCAACCCGAGTACGCTGCTTGCCGGCCATTCGGAACACACTGTTATCGTCCTCTAGGAGGCGTAACCGAATTATGCCGCTGGCCCGAACTTTCAATCCTTTCATTCCCGAAGAAATCCGGCTTCTATTCGCAATGCAACAAGTACAGCCGAATTTTTCCAGCAAAATGAAATTAATCCTGCTCTTTACGAACCTTCTTCCGGTTGCGCTTGCGTGCCAGTGCTTCCTTCACACGCTTCTTCTCGCCCGGCTTCAGGTAAAACGAGTGGCGCTTCACCTCTTTGATGATGTCCTCGGTCTGCACCTTGCGCTTGAAACGGCGCAGTGCATTCTCGAGAGGCTCGCCTTCTTGTACTCGAACTTCTGCCAAGGGAAATACACCTCCAAACCTGCCCAAATGGCTCCTTTCATGATACGCGGGAAGCATTAGGTTTACCACCGAAAAACTGATTCGCCCCGCGTCTTGCGATACGTCGTATCTACATGTTTTTTCGGGGCTTTACCGCAACTCGTGCACCAGCCACCCAGATAGGAATTCCCACCCCCGGCTGGCCGCCTACACTGGAAACCATGGTTCGCACCTTCCAGGGCATCACACCCCACATTCCCTCTACCGCCTACGTCGACCCCTCCGCGCAGGTCCTCGGAGACGTCATCCTCGGAGACCACTCCAGCATATGGATGAACGCCGTCGTGCGCGGTGATGTTCATCACATTCGCATCGGCAGCGGCACCAACATTCAGGACTGCGCCGTTCTCCACGGCATGCGCAACCTCTACCCTGTCCTCATCGGCAACGGCTGCACCATCGGACACAACGCCACCGTGCATGGCTGCGTACTCGAAGACGACGTCCTCATCGGCATGGGAGCCATCGTCCTCAACGGAGCGCACATCGGCGCTGGCAGCATCATCGCCGCCGGCGCGCTCATTCCCGAAGGCACCGTCATTCCACCGCGCTCCCTCGTCGCCGGACTCCCCGGCAAAGTCCGCCGCGTCACCACCGACGACGACCTCGACCTCATCCGCCAGTACGCCGCAAACTACCTCGACTACACCCGCACCTATCTCGCCGAACGCCCCTGACATACCATTTCCCCAGCCCACTGTTTCCCGTCCCCGGGCATCCTACCTCCCTGTAGGTATCCGAGAAAGCGAGACATCCACATCATGGCCGCAAAGAAAACAGCCTCTGCCAACGGCTCCATCACCAAGCAAAAACTCATCGAACTCCTGAACCAGGACCTGCAGCGCGAGTTCCAGGCCATCATCGCCTACGTGAACTACTCCCAGGTGCTCAAAGGCGCCGCCTACATGAACATCGCCGGCGAGCTCGAGGTCCATGCTGCCGAAGAGCTTCGCCACGCCCTCAAGCTCAGCTATTGGATCGACCTGCTCGGCGGCATGCCCGCGGTCGTGCCCAAGCCGGTCAAGACCAGCGACAAGGCCACCGACATGCTGCGCTTCGATCTCGAAAATGAGAAGGAGACGATCCGCAACTATCGCCGCCGCATCAAGCAGGCCGACATCCTCGACGACTTCGCCTTGGGCGAAGACCTCCGCGAGATCCTGCGCGACGAGTTCGACCACCTCAACGCGCTGGCCACCGCCCTCGGCGAAGACACCCCCGACCCCGGCATCGCCGACTGACCATACACCCAGCAAGTAAAGAGGCGGCCACTCCACCAGTGGCCGCCTCTTTACTTTCGCTTCTCTTGCAACCGCGTCGCTTACAAGCCCTCGCGGTCCAGCCGCATCAGCCCATACGCGATCCCCGCCATCTGCACCAGAATCAGCATCTCCAGCGCAAACGGCCAGCTCGCATAGTTCGTCCCCGCCCGCGGAGCCACCACAAACAGCACCACCACCAGCACCACCATCGCAACAATTGCCGCCGTCCGCCCCATCGGCACCCGCCGACGCGCCTTCACTGCCGCCACCGGCTGCGCCGCCGCAGCCATCGTCACCAGCACCGCAAAATCTTCCGGAACCCGCACCACGGGCTTCTGCTCCAGCGCCTGCACGACTGCCGCATCCAATTGTTCGCTCTGCTCCATCATGCTCGCCTCCTTCATCCCCGAATGCTTCATGCCCGCCTCACCGTCACGGACCCAGCGCCCGCCCCTTCATTCTCTCCTAAAACACGCCTCGCCTGCGACATCCCCTCGCCACCCCGCAGCCGCTCGCCCAGCTTCTTCCGTCCGCGATGCAGATGCGTCCGCACCGTATTGATCGGCATCTCCAGCGCGGCGGCGATCCCTTCATAGCTGCAGTCTTCCTGGTGATACAGCACCAACACCGCCCGCTCCACCTCGCTCAGCGTCCCCAGCGCGGCATCGACACTCTCCTGCAACTCGGCATCCACCATCCGCTGCTCCGGGCTCCGCGCATGTTCACCCGCGTTCGCATCTCCCGCAAAGTTCTCCAGCCAAACCTCATCTTCTTCCACA